>CAJORF010000021.1 GCA_905236985.1 uncultured Bacteroidaceae bacterium
CAAGGCGCTGGAATGGGCAGGAGTTGATGCGGAGTATGCCAAGAAATGGGGTTATGACTTGGTACATGTAGATAAGAATGGTGAACCCGACGGCTATATCTGCGAAGGGCCTTTGTTCGAAATAGTACCGAAGTTGCCTACTACGGTGAGAGATGTCAAGGATTATCTGCTCTCATGGCAGGAATTTGCGTTCAGCAAGGGTTATACGGCCGTTGGTGATGCTGGTGCGGAAACTATACATCGCGCTGCTCCCCAGGCGTACTATGATCTGCAGCAGGAGGGCAAGCTGAAGCTGCGCACCTATGCATGGATGTATGTGACGGATAATGCCGACGCAAAGACAGAGATTGCCCGCATCGCTGCCCAGCGTGCAGAGATGAGTGGTGAGTATTTCCACATCGTCGGAGCTAAGGCTTTCCTCGACGGTGTGACCGAGGCTCATACGGGTTGGCAGAATCAGGATTACCTGGACACACCCGGCTATCACGGTGCAGAGCGCTACAACGACCACGACAAGATGGTGGAGCTGATTGCAGAGGCGGACAAGGAAGGAATGTCCGTTCATGTTCACTCTGAGGGTGGCGGTGCGACACACTATATGCTGGGATGTATCGAGGATGCCGAAAAGATCACGGGCAATAAGGACCAGCGCAACGTGCTTGCTCACCTGCACTTCGTGACCGACGAAGATGTCCGTCGCATGGCAGAAACTGGTTCGGTGGCAGCTGTTCCACCACTGTGGACACCGGCTGTTCCTGGCGTTTATGAGCAGGAAATATCATACGTGGGTCAGGAGTTGGCAGATCAGGCTTATCCCATCAAGTCGTTCTATGATGCCGGAGCCAACGTGGTGTTCCACTCCGACTATCCCGTATCTCCGATGATGGACATCAAGTTCAGCGTTTATATGGCAGAGAAGCGTAATGTTCCAGCAGGATTCATGGGCATTGATGGCGTCAAAGCGCGCAATCTCAAAGAAGCTATCACCCGCGAGCAGTCGCTGCGTGCCATGACCATCAACGTTGCCCGTCAGTTCCATCAGGAGCACCGTTTGGGCTCCATCGAGGTCGATAAGATTGCCAACATGACGGTGTTCGACTGCGACTTCCTGCACGATGACATCGAGAAGGTCGCACAGGCCAACATCGTTGCCACCATCGTGGATGGTGAGGAGGTCTATTCTTCTCGCTGATGAAAAAGAGCAAGCTCTCCCGTCGCATCACTTGGCGCGTTATCGGAATCATGTCGTTCTTCAATGTGTTGAGCATTGGAGCCATGTTCGTCTTTGTCTTTAGGGTATCACTCTTGAACAGCGACATGCGCGGGCAGTATGTCGTTGACGGCATAGAAGGCAAGATAGAGTCGATGCTCTGGGGCGTGCATATAGCGGCGGCCAACAACCGCGATGAGGTGGAGAGAAACCTCGAGAGTCCGGAGAAGGTGTTTGACGCCTTGGAGCGCGAGATCAGCGTGAACCAATACATCGGTTGCTTTGCCGCCTTCGAGCCTGACTACTACAAGGATCAGGGCCGATGGTTTGAAGCCTACCTGTACCACGCCGACAGCACTCGTATAGAGCGCCAGCAGATTGGCTCACCAAGCCACGACTACTTTCATGGCGTCTGGTATGAGAAGGGCATGAGCCTGAACCGACAGGATTTGGGCTATTTGACCTCCCCCTACTTCGACAACTCCGTTGACAGTACCATGTACTGCAGCTACGTGTTGCCCATCGAGGATCCTGAGGGTCGCAAGGTGGGCGTATATGGCATTGACGTGGATTACCTATGGATCAACGAGGTGATTGACGAAGTGGAGAAGATCGTCCAACGGGAGTTCCTCGACAGCGGGGAAAGTCTGCAGGATCTTGACGGCATCTATTTCTCTGTCCAGATCATCGATGACAAGGGCAACAGGATTCTGGGGTCTGACTCACTTGACATCCATATTCTCCAAGCCGAGCAGGAGGAAGTCTTTGACGATCTGGGGATGAAGAATCTGAAGGGCACACCCTATTATGCAAACTTCAAATCGATTCCCTATACGGATTGGACGGTGGCCGTCATACAGCACCGCGATCTCGTGTTTACCTGGGGTTTCGTGCTTGCCCTACTCATCTTCTTGTGCATGGGAATCGGCGGCCTTGTCATCTTCTTCTTCACCATGCGAAGCATCCGCCACGCCACCCAACCGTTGGGAGCCCTCTCCGAGTCGGCGCAAGAGGTGGCAAAGGGTAACTTCGACGCTCCTCTGCCCTCGTTCAAGCACAACGACGAAGTGGCACAGCTGAGCCACTCGTTCTCCGATATGCAGCAGTCCCTGGTAAAGTATATCGACGAGCTGAAGAACGCCACCGCACAGAAGGCTTCGATAGAGAGCGACCTCCGCATTGCCAGCGGCATACAGAAGGGGATGCTGCCCGAGAAATTCCCTACGCGGGCAGAGCGCGACGACGTGTTGCTCTATGCCTCGCTGACCCCGGCCAAGGAGGTGGGAGGCGACCTCTTCGACTTCTATATCCGCGACGAGAAGCTTTTCTTCTGCATCGGCGATGTGTCGGGCAAGGGCGTGCCTGCATCGCTCTTCATGGCGGTCACCCGCTCTACCTTCCGCACCGTGTCAGCTCACGAGACCATGCCCGACCGCATCGTCATGACGATGAACAAGACCATCGCCGACATGAACAAGAGGAATATGTTCGTCACCCTCTTCGTCGGTGTGCTCGACCTGCCCACAGGCCGTTTGCATTACTGCAACGCCGGTCACGATGCACCGCTACTCCTCGGTACAGAAGTAGGTGAACTGCCCTGTGATGCGAACATTCCCGTTGGCTTTATGCCCAAATGGAAGTACTCCTTGCAGGAGGCGCAGATCTTCACCGACACCACCATCTTCCTCTTCACCGACGGCCTCACCGAGGCCATGGATGCCAACCAGGCGCAGTTCCAGATGGGACGTGTGGGCGACGTGGCCCGCGACGCACTCTCCCAGGGGCAGCACGAACCCCGCCAACTCATCGCCTGCATGACCGAGGCCGTCCATCAGTTTGTCGGCGATGCCGAGCAGAGCGATGACCTCACCATGATGGCCATACAGTACATCCGTCAGCAGAGCGACGTGCGGATGCGAAGGACCATCGTGCTGCCCGCCGACACACAGGAGGTGCCACGTCTGAATACCTTTGTCGAAGAGGTCTGCGAGGCTGTCGGGCTGGATGAATTGGTCACCATGCAGATCAAGGTGGCCGTTGAGGAGGCGGTTGTCAACGTCATGAAATACGCCTACTCGCCCCAGCAGCACAGAGATGTGACCGTTGAGGCTGCCGCTAACGATCAACGCCTGAAGTTTACCATCATCGACTGCGGCAAGCCCTTCGACCCAACCGTACAGCCTGAAGTCGATACCACGCTTCCTGCCAAGCAGCGTCAGATTGGCGGACTGGGCATCCACATCATGCGTCAGAACATGGACTCCATCAACTACGAGCGAACGGGTAACCTCAATGTGCTGACGCTGAGGAAAAATCTGAAAATGAAGGATGAAAAGTGACATCATAATGTAATTAAGGAATAACGAAATGAAAACAACAATTCAAGAGCAAGACGGCTATATGGTTGCCGTGCTGGAGGGCAGTCTCGACACCGCTGCCGCCGCAGAAACCGAAAAGGCAATGAGTCCTCTTAACGACGTAGAGGGGAAGAACATTATCATCGACTGTAGCGAGCTGGAGTACATCTCCTCATCAGGGCTTCGCATCTTCCTTGAGATCCTGCAGAACGCCCAGGAAAAGGGCGGAAAGGTCTATATCAAGGGCATCAAAGACAAAGTCCGTTCCATCTTCACCATCACGGGCTTTAGCAATCTCTTCGACTTCATGTAGGAGCACCTTCTATAGCGTTCTATCATGTACGATCAGGTCAAGGAAGATACGCCTTACATCATGCTGTATGCAGTAGTGACGGCTATATCCATGATAGCCAGCTGCTATCTGCTGTTCCGCCGCGCCAACGCCTTCGCCCCAGACGTTACGCCGCCAGTACGCCTGCGTCGCTGGACGGCAGTGTTCTTTGCGGTCATCGCATTGAATCATCTATGGTATATGCCCATATTCTTTCTCACTTCAAGTGAGGATATCAGTCTGTGCGACCTGATCGGCGGATTGCTTGACTTCATGACGATTTTTCCAGTGGCCATCATCGTACTGCTCACCATGCTGCAAGACCGCCGTCGTCCGCTGTGGCCTGTCTTCGTGATGATGGCACCGATCGTTGCTGGCGGGGCGGTTAGCGTTGCTACCCGCAGCTATGCCCTTCAGCCGATGGGCTATATCTATTTCCTGCTGATGTGCATTGGATTGGTGATATATATGGTGCGCGCGTTACGGCAATACGGGTGCTGGTTGCGCGACAACTACGCCGACCTGGAGCACAAGGAGGTGTGGCAGAGCTTCGTGGTGCTGGCCATCATCCTGTTGACGTTCGTCGTCTATGCGTTTGTCACCGAAGGCCCGGTTTACCAATTCGCCATGCAGATCATCGTCATAGTACTCGTCTCGTATCTCCTGTGGCGGGTAGAGACGTTGAGCGACCTGAGCATTTCACAAGAGCAGTATCTTCCGACAGAAGCCGAAGCGGATTCATTGGCCAGCCCAACGGACACCACGGAGAATGATGATCACGGCCTTTCCATATCTATCCGCAACAACATTGGGTCATTATTGAAGCAGTATTGTGAGGAGCCGCAGCTCTACCTGCAGCATGACATTTCCATTTCCCAACTTGCCGAACGCATAGGCATCAATCGCACCTACCTCAGCAAGTACTTTGCCTTGCAGGGTATCAGCTATAATGCCTACATCAATAGACTGCGCATCCAGCATTTCGTCAACCTCTACCATGAGGCAACTGCAACCCATCAGCCTGTAACGGCCCAGCTACTGGCCTATCAGAGTGGTTTCCGCAATTACAGCACATTCAGTGCTGCTTTCAAGCAGTGCATGGGAATGACTGCCACGGAGTGGATGCGTGGCACCTCACTCTGACCCTGTCATCCTGAACGACGGTCCTCAGACCATCCGTTTCAAGAATCTTCGAGACAAAATCAAAATAAACTTTAACTAAATCAAACAACAACATGAAAGCAGATTGCATTATCAAAAACGCAAAAATTTTCACCGCAGACAAAGCGTGTCCACAGGCCACTGCTTTGGTTGTCAAAGACGGTAAGTTTATCTATGTAGGCAACGAAGCCGGTCTTTCGGCTTATGAAGGTGAAGTTACCGACCTGGGCGGCAAGTTCATCATGCCCGGCCTTATCGATAGCCATGTCCACATCACCACCGGCACAGGATTCGAGTACACGGATTTGGGCGTGCTCGTGCTGTGCCCCACCAAGCAGGAATGTATGGACTTTATGGCAGATTATATTCAGCAGCATCCAGGTCTGAAGTGTTACAGATTTGCGTTGGAAAAATCAGCGCTGAATGGAGAAGATATTACAACCGAAGACCTCGATGCCATCTGTCCGGATAGCGAACTTGTCGTTTTGGAGATAGGTTGTCATAGCAACTGGGTGAACTCCAAGCTCCTCGCGTCGCATGGCATTACCGATGACACGCCAGATCCCGTGCCCGAACTCGCCTATTTTGTACGCAAGGATGGGCACCTGACCGGAGAGTCATACGAGACTGCGAGCTGGCCATTCCTCTTCGATGATTTAAGGAAGAACTTGACCGATGAACAGATCGTGACGGCGGTCTCCCGCTGGATCGATTTCAGTAAAGAATATGGCGTGACTGCAGTCTTCGACTCTGGATTCCCGGAACACAATGATATCCATGAGCGTATCTACGCGCAATTACGCAATCTGGACAAACAGGGGAAACTGCCCATCTATATCGATGGTTGCTATGTGCTCACACAGCCGAGAAAAATGGAGGAGGCCCTGAAGGAGGTTAAACGCTTCCATCGTGAGTTCAACACGGAGCACTTGAAGGTTCACACGCTGAAGATCTTTATGGACGGCACCATGAAGATTGAGACCGCGGCAATGGTCACGCCTTATGCGGATACCGGAGTGCTGGGTGCCTCTGCCTTCAATGCGCAACAGGTTGCCGAGATACTGAAAGAGCTCAATGAGGCCGGGCTGGATCTTCACGTTCACACCGTCGGCGAGGCTGCATCCCGTGTGGTTTTGGACGGCGTGGAGCTGGCCAGGAAGGAGCTGGGCGACCAATACCGTGTGAAGGTCACCTGTGCCCATCTGTGGATCCAGGATGACGCCGATCTGCCTCGTTTTGCCAAGCTTGGCGTAACGGCCAATTTCACTCCGTGGTGGCACAGCGGCAACATCGGTGGCAACCCGATCAATCTCTATACCGCCTTGATGGGAGAGAAGCGCGCCCATTCCATGTATCGCTGCAAGACGCTCTGGGATAGCGGCGCACTCGTGACCTGGTCCAGCGATGAGGTCTTCTACGGCGATTTCAAGAACTGGAGCCCCTACTTAGCTATGGAGGTCGGAATGACACGATGGATCAATGAGAAGACCCGTTTCGATGAAGTCGGAAGAACCGTCGCACCCTTCCCTCCCGAGAGCGAGAGAATGAACATTGAAGAAATGATCATCGGTTATACCATCAACGGGGCCAAACAGCTGGGCATCGAAGCCACCAAGGGCTCCATTTCCGTGGGTAAGGATGCAGACTTCCTGGTCTTCGACAACGACCTGTTGACGGCAGAGCCCTCGGGATTCAGCTATAACAAACCGCAGGAAGTGTATTTCAGTGGAAAGAAGATGAATTAGACGCAAGCCCACGCACGCAGGCGATATAAATACAGGTATAAAAGTCCCCAATCCATTACACCAACCGGAGAGCTGGAGGATACTGGCGATGCTTTCACAAATGACAGACACTCAACAAAATCATCTACATCAACCCCACAGACGGTCCTCACCTGAAGCCCCTCTCATTCAGCGTAGTCGGCACCACCAACGTGCGTGCCGACGGCAAGACCCCATTGGGTGACCATGCCCCCGTATCGGCCAAGTTCCGATTCCTGCCTCAAAAAGATAAGATCGCATCGAGCTGATTCGCACTATTCCTTATCATATATAATTGTAATTATGAAATCCAAGATCTTTGCAATGTTGGATTCAGACATAACTTCAGAAACTAAAATCAATCATAAAACACTTGCATCAAATGGCAAAGATTGCAGACAAAGTCTATAGGAACGCTAAGGTTTATTCCGTTGCATTGGACGGAACGGAAATACATGCAGAGGCCGTTGCCATCAAAGACGGTCAGTTCGTATATGTAGGTGACGAGGCTGGGGCAGCCGAGTGGATTGGCGATGCCACAGAGGTGGTCGACTGCCACGGCAAGAGCGTTCTCCCCGGTTTGGGAGATGCGCACATGCATCTCGCACATGCTTCGAGGAAATTCGGAACGTGCAGCTTTAGCAGCATCGTACCTGATCCCGGAAAGGACACTCCTGAAGAGGTGCTGAAGCAGCTTCAGGCTATATTGAAAACCTATACCGAAAAGCACATGGAATGCTTCAACCATCCGCTGGGCAGACCTCCGAAGGAGGAGAACGATGTACATCTTGAGGACAAGAAGAGGGCCATCGGGGAGCGCAATGAGGTTGAGGCCACCTTCGGAACC
>CAJORF010000022.1 GCA_905236985.1 uncultured Bacteroidaceae bacterium
ACGGTACTGATTCTTCATGTTGTCGTTCTTCATTAACCAGTTTTATCGAAATCGGCTGCAAAATTACTACAATTTACTGAAAGTACAAAATAAATTCTTAATTATTTTTATATTTCGCGCAATGATTTGATGTAAATTGCCTTTAGAGTAGATTAGAAATTCAACTTTTTTAACTCTCGAAATAAAAAAACTGCACATTTTTCTTGCGAATGTGCAGAAAAGGTATTACCTTTGCACAAAATTTTGAAAATTGTGCAATGAACGACATACCAAGTTTTAATTCCTATATCGAACAATCGATTAAGGGCAATTGGCTACTTGATGCGCTGACGGATTACAAAGGGGCTACATTGCAGTATCACGACGTGGCCCGCAAGATAGAAAAACTTCACATCATGATGGAGGCTGCGGGCATTCAGAAGGGTGACCGTATTGCTGTTTGCGGGCGCAATTCCGCCCATTGGGCTGTGGCCTTTTTGGCTACCCTGACCTATGGGGCAGTAATTGTACCGATACTGCATGAATTCAACAGCGAACAGATTCATAACATTGTGAACCATTCGGAGAGCAGGTTGCTGTTCGTAGGCGACTATGTGGTAAACCTGATCGACGAGAAGGAGATGCCGCATTTGGAGGGCATATTCAACCTGCCTGATTTCTCGTTGTATGTGTCGCATAACGAGAAGCTTACAGATGCCCGCGAACGGCTGAACGAGCTGTTTGGTGCAAAATACCCCAATGCGTTCCGCCGCGATCATGTAAACTGGTATATGGGCGATTCCGAGGAGCTCTGTATGATTAACTACACCTCAGGAACGACAGGCTTTTCGAAAGGTGTCATGCTCCCCTATCGTGCGTTATGGGGTAACGTAGATTTCTGTCAGAAGAACCTGGCCATCCACATGCCGAAATTCAGTCGAACGCTGAGCATTCTGCCCATGGCTCACATGTATGGAATGGCGATTGAATTCCTATTTCCCTTCTGCTCGGGCTATCACCTGCATTTTCTGACACGTCTCCCCTCGCCTGCCGTCATTGCAGAGGCTTTCAAGGATGTTTGCCCCGACGTGGTGGTGGCCGTGCCGCTCATTATCGAGAAGATTATCCGCAAACGCGTCTTCCCGAAAATTCAGAGCAATGCCGTGAAACTGCTGTTGCAGATGCCTGTGGTACAGAAGAAGGTGAAAGAGCGCATCTGTCAGGAAGTGTATGCTGCCTTTGGTGGACGAGCCTATGAAGTCATCGTAGGCGGTGCGCCGTTGAACCAAGAGATAGAACAGTTCCTGAAGAGCATCGATTTCCCCATCACAGTGGGCTATGGCACAACGGAGTGTGCCCCGCTGATTTCCTATAGTGACTACCACGATTTCGTGCCCGGCTCGTGCGGAACGCCCCTGCCCTGCATGGAGGTAAAGATTGTCTCACAAGACCCCGAGCGCATCGAAGGCGAGATTGTTACACGTGGCGTAAATGTCATGCTGGGCTATTACAAGAACGAAGAAGCCACGCGGAAAGTGATGGACGAAGAAGGTTGGTACCACACCGGTGACTTGGCCACCATGTCGGCTGACGGTCACATCTTTATTCGTGGACGATTGAAGAATATGTTGCTCGGTGCCAACGGACAGAATGTCTATCCGGAGGAAATCGAGGACAAGCTGAACTCGATGGCAATGGTCAGCGAAAGTCTGATTGTACAACGAGAAGACAAGCTGGTGGCGCTGGTATATCCCGACATGGACGAGGCTAAGTCGATGGGATTCTCGAAGGAAGATCTGGAGAATATCATGGAAGAGAACCGTCAGACACTCAATACATCGCTGCCCATTTACAGCAAGATTCAGGCCTTTGAACTGCAGGAGCGTGAGTTCCAGAAGACCCCCAAGAAGAGTATTAAACGATATTTATATAAATAAGGTGTTATGGAAAAATACCCGAGTTTTAACAAAATCATACAGCAGAGCATCATCAACAACTGGGATCTTGATGCGCTGACTGACTACAAGGGAGCAACCTTGCAATTCCACGATGTGGCCCGCAAGATTGAAAAACTTCACATCTTGTTCGAGAACTGTGGTGTGGTGAAGGGCGACAAGATAGCCCTCTGTGGGCGCAACAGCAGCCAATGGGCTGTAGCTTTCCTGGCTACACTCACTTATGGGGCCGTTGCCGTGCCTATCCTGCACGAATTCATGCCCGAGCAGATTCATAACATTGTGAACCATTCAGATGCCAAGCTTCTTTTTGTCGGCGACCATGTGGGCACCCAGATTGATCCCATGCAGATGCCGAATCTGGAGGGTATCATCAATAATCCCGACTACTCGCTCATGGTGTCGCGAACGGATAAACTGACCTATGCCCGCGAGCACCTGAACGAGCTGTATGGCAAGAAATTCCCTAAGTACTTCCGCAAGGAACATGTAAACTATTACATAGAGGAGAGTGGCGACGAAATGGCACTCATCAACTATACCTCGGGAACGACAGGTTTCTCGAAGGGCGTCATGATTCCCTATCGTGCCCTGTGGTCTAACTACGACTTTGCTGAGCATGTACTGGGAAAGACCATCAGTCGCGGCGACCGCATCATCTCAATCCTGCCCATGGCCCACATGTATGGCATGGCGTTTGAGTTCGTCTTCGAATTCCTACATGGTTGCCACACTTATTATCTGAACCGCATCCCCTCGCCAGCCATCATTGCACAGGCCTTTGCCGACATCAAGCCCAAGATTATCATTGCCGTGCCGCTGGTTATCGAGAAAATTATCCGTAAGAAGGTGTTCCCGAAGATTCAGAACAACCGCATGCGACTGCTGCTTTCAATGCCAGTCATCTCGAAAAAAGTGCGCGAGAAAATATGTCAGGAGGTCGTAAAAGCATTCGGTGGCGAATTGTACGAGGTAATTATCGGCGGTGCAGCATTCAATCAAGAGGTCGAGGCATTCCTAAAGCGCATAGAGTTCCCCTATACAGTGGGATATGGCGCTACAGAGTGCGCCCCCATCATCTGCTACCGCGACTGGCATGACTTTGCACAGGGCTCGTGCGGACAGGCAGCCTATCACATGCAAGTGAAGATTAATTCGACGAGTCCATCGACCATTCCTGGCGAAATCCTGGCAAAGGGTCCGAACGTCATGCTGGGTTACTACAAGAACGAAGAAGCCACACAGGAAACACTCGACAAGGAGGGCTGGTATCACACCGGCGACCTGGGCACAATGGACTACGAGGGCAATGTCTACATCAATGGACGCTCGAAGAACATGCTGTTGGGACCCAGTGGTCAGAATATCTATCCCGAGGAAATTGAGGACAAGCTGAACTCAATGACAATGGTGGTGGAAAGCGTGGTCGTTCAGCGCGACAACAAGTTGGTCGGCTTGGTATATCCCGACTATGACGAAGCCAAGAATATGCGTTTCAACGATGAAGATATCCGCAATATCATGGAGCAGAACCGTAACCAGCTGAACGAGCTGTTGCCTGCTTACGAGAAAATTGCAGAGATTGAGATTCGCAAAGAGGAGTTCGAGAAAACGCCAAAACGAAGTATCAAGCGATTCTTGTACACCTGATAAGCGTAAAGGTAAGAGTGAATAGTGTAAAATTTGCTACCTCAATAGTGTAAAAATCAAAAAATATCACATGCGGTAGCAAATTTTTCACTTTTAACTATTCACTTTTCCTTTTTTTTTGTTACCTTTGTCGCGCCAATGGAGAAAGCCCCACTCGTTGAGGGGTACCGTTCGGCAAGATAAATTGCATAGAAATATGAAAGTAATGAAATTCGGCGGAACGTCCGTAGGTTCCGTAAAAAGCATTCTTAGCTTGA
>CAJORF010000023.1 GCA_905236985.1 uncultured Bacteroidaceae bacterium
GCAAATCTGTGTACTTCATCCTGTATTTGTGTGAGCACTTTGAACAGTTCTGAGTCTGTTTTAAGGGCTATGCTCAATGGGGGGAAACCATAGAGAAGTTCGTTGGTGCGATGACGGTTATCCTTGGCGAGTCCAGCGATGGGAATATCGAGATTTAGTTCGTCCTGAATCACCTGACGGATCACCTCCATCTGGCCCTTTCCGCCATCTGCGATAATGAGGTCGGGCAGAGGCTGTTCTTCGTCAATCAATCGGGTATAGCGACGATGTACCACCTCCTTCATCGAGGCATAGTCATCAGGGCCTTCTACTGTCTTGATGTTATAATGTTTATAGTCGCGCTTTGAGGGCTTCATCTGCTTGAAAACAACACAGGCTGCAACGGCATCTGTACCAGATATATTGGAGTTGTCGAAGCACTCAATCTGGTAGGGCAGTTTGGGCAGATGAAGCTTGTCTTGCAGCTCCTTCATTAGGCGTGTCTGCTTCTGCTCTGGATTCAGTTTCTCGGCTTGTTTCAGACGATCGAACTTATACTGTTTGCCGTTCATGATTGAGAGGTCGAGCAGGGTCTTTTTATCGCCTCTTTGGGGTACTGTAAAGGTGACGCCATCGAGTTCCAGATCGAGTTCCTGAGGCACGATGATTTCCTTCGAATTGCTCTTAAAACGCTCCCTCAATTCGATGATTCCAAGTTGCAAAAGTTCCTCGTCAGACTCGTTGAGTTTCTTTTTATATTCGATCGTAAAACTCTGGTTGACGTTGCCATTTGCCACATGAATATAGTTGATGTAGGCCATCTTCTCATCGCTTGTAATGGAGAAGGTATCCACGTTGTCGATTGTGTGGCTGACGACCTCGCTTCTGCTGACAAAGGTGTCCAAAGCGATGTACTTTCGTTTCACTTCTTCGGCCTCCTCGAAACGCAGTTCTTCTGATAGTCTGAGCATCTCATCCTTGAGGTCTCTGAGCACCTGACGGGTGTTGCCTTTCAGGATCTCACGGGCTTGCTGGATGTTCTTCTGATAGTCCTCCCATTTCTGTTTTCCCACGCATGGGCCCAAACATTTCTTAATATGATAGTCGAGACAGACTTTGTATTTCCCATTCTCTACTCCTTCCTTGGTTAAAGGCGTATTACAAGTGCGAGGATGATTGAGTTCTTTGATGAGATCCAGGACTGCATACATCGCTCCTACATGAGAGTAAGGGCCGTAATAAGTGCCAAATTTTTTATTGATGGTCCTGGTCTTGAAGATCCGAGGGAAGTATTCGTTGGTGATACAGATGGAAGGGTAGGTTTTTCCGTCCTTCAGCAAAACGTTATAACGGGGATTGTATTTCTTGATAAGTGCATTTTCGAGCAATAATGCGTCTTCTTCGGTATTGACGACAGTATAACTGATGTCGTAGATCTTACTGACGAGCACTTTGGTCTTGAAGCGATCAACCTCAGCGTGGAAATAAGAGGAGACCCTCGATTTGAGGTTCTTTGCTTTTCCCACATAGATGATGGTGTGGTTCTCGTCGTAATACTGGTAACTGCCAGGTTTCTCAGGCAGCCTACTGACGATGCCTTTCAGATAGGCCAGACGCTTCTCGTTTTCTTCTTTTGTCATATACGTTTTGATTTGTCAATCCTATGTTTCCCCTTTATATAAAGGTGTTTTGTTGTCCAACGTTTCACGTGAAACATAAACCCCTCCTTTTTTGGAGGAGGGGATATGCGGAGTGTTTGGTTATACAGTTACCAGAGTCGTCAAGTCGATGCCCTTGAAGAGGTCTCGTCCATGCAGGCCTTCGTCTGTGATCTCTATGATGAAGTTCATGTACACCTTCTTCGGCTTGAAATGTTGCACAAGATCATAGGCAGCCTTCGCAGTACCTCCAGTAGCCAACAGGTCATCATGGATCAAAACTACATCGTTGGAATCGATGGAGTCCATGTGCATCTCTATAGTGTCAACGCCATACTCTTTCGAGAACGATTCCTTGATTACCGTAGCTGGCAGTTTGCCTGGTTTGCGTGCAAGCACTACACCACAGCCCAGTCTGCCAGCAAGTGCTGCTGCCATTACAAAACCACGACTCTCGACTCCAACGATCTTGGTGATGCCCTTGTCCTTGTAGAGCTCCTCCATCTCATCGAGCATGATTTTCATACACTCGGCATTCTTGTAGAGCGTTGTAACGTCTCTGAAGTTGATGCCCTTCTTTGGGAAATCTGGTATGCAACGCAGATTGTCAATCAATGTTTTGTTGTTCATAATCAGTAAGTTATAATGTTTATACGTTTAGAATGTTTCACGTGGAACATATCCTTGAATCCCCTTCCAGACTATCTTCCCATGAGTACTAACATCACGTTGATGTCGCTGGGTGAGACACCAGGGATACGGCTTGCCTGCGCCAATGTCTCTGGTTGGATCCTCGAGAGTTTCTGACGGGCTTCAGTAGAAAGGCTTTGTATCTCTTCGTAATTGAAATGGCCTTTGATCTTGATGTTCTCCAGACGATGCATCTTCTCTGCAACCATCCGTTCGCGTTCGATGTATCCTTTATATTTCATCCGCACTTCGGCTGCTTCTGCGATTTCCTCCTTGCGATTAATCGGTCGATCCATGACTTCTTTCAGTTGGGGAATGATCTCCGATAGGTTCTGCAGATTCAGCTGCGGACGGTTCACAAGGTCTATCAACTTGCAGCCGAATTGGAGTGGGGTAGTGCCCAGCGCCTCCAAGGCGGAGTTGATGATTCTTGGTTTTATCGCAAAGTTCTGGCAGAAAGTTTCGATTTCTTCGATATGCTTTTTCTTCTCCATCCACCAGTCGTAACGCTCTCTTTTGACGATTCCTAACTCGTAACCTTTCTCCGTCAGACGTGCATCAGCATCATCCTGTCTTAACAGAATCCGATATTCGGCTCTTGAGGTGAACATACGATATGGTTCATCGACACCTTTCGTCACAAGGTCGTCAATCAGTACGCCGATGTAGGCTTCGTCGCGATGGAGGATAAACGGATTAAATGCTTTTTCTTCTCCACTTCCTGCTGCTCCTGCCTTGAGGGCGGCATTGATGCCAGCGATGGTTCCTTGACCTCCTGCTTCCTCGTAACCCGTCGTTCCATTCACCTGTCCGGCGAGGAAGAGATTACTGATGATCTTCGATTCCAACGAATGGCTGAGTTGGGTAGGATCGAAGAAATCGTATTCGATGGCATAGCCTGGACGATACACCTTCAGGTTTCTGAAAGCCGGCATCTTCTTCAAGGCAGCTATCTGTACATCCATCGGTAACGATGAAGAGAAGCCGTTCAAATACATCTCGTTCGTATCTTCTCCTTCAGGTTCCAGAAACAACGGATGCTTCTCCCTGTCAGGGAAGGTCATCAGTTTTGTCTCGATCGAAGGACAGTATCTGGGACCAATCGATTGTATCTGGCCGTTATAGAGAGGCGAGTCAGCCAATCCGCTTCTGAGGATCTCATGAACCTCTGCGTTTGTGTTCACCGTCCAACAAGGCAATTGCTTTAAAGCCCCAGCCTTGTTCATATAACTGAACTGGTAAGGACGGCTTTCCCCTGGCTGTATCTCCATTTCATCGAAATCAACGGAACGCTTGTCGATGCGTACAGGGGTACCAGTCTTCATACGGGCCGAGATGACTCCATGACGAGTGATGCTCTCTGTGAAGTGGAGCACAGCAGGTTCTGCTATTCGTCCGCCAGGCACCATCTTCCTTCCGATATGCATCAGACCATTGAGGAAGGTGCCTGCCGTTACAACGACACATTTGGCATAGAGTTCAGCCCCCCAGATAGTACGGATGCCGACGGCCTCGCCATTCTCTACCAACAGTTCGTCAGCCTGATCCTGCCAGATATCCAGGTGTTCCGTCTCATCGAGATGCTTGCGCCACTCCCAAATAAACTTCCCTCGATCACATTGGGCTCTGGGACTCCACATAGCCGGCCCCTTGCCCACATTCAACATACGGAACTGGATGGCAGTAGCATCTGTCACCAGTCCCATCTGTCCACCCAGGGCATCAATCTCACGTACGATCTGCCCCTTGGCAATACCACCGATGGCAGGGTTGCACGACATCTGGGCAATCTTGTTCATGTCCATCGTCACGAGACAGGTCTTAGCACCCATATTGGCACTTGCGCAAGCCGCTTCACAGCCCGCGTGTCCACCTCCAATCACAAGGACATCATAGTCGAATTTCATCCTACTTTTGCTATTTTTCCGCAAAAGTAACAATAAATTTTGAATATTTCGTAAATTTTTCCCCCAAAAAACTTTGAAAGTTCATAATTTTTTAGTAACTTTGCACTCTAAACCCGTCATATTTTACCTAAAATAAGGTACGTGAGGACCATTTGACGATGACGTGGGGCAGAGAAAATAAGTATTTCAAGTAATATCCAATTTTTAATAAATAATTAAAACTCAACAACTTATGTGGTTATTCAATTCATCAATTGGTAGAAAAGTTGTAATGTCTGTAACGGGCGTTGCGCTGATTCTGTTCCTGACCTTCCATGGTTGCATGAACA
>CAJORF010000024.1 GCA_905236985.1 uncultured Bacteroidaceae bacterium
ATGCAGTTCTTCGTGAAGCCCGGCACCGAGCTCGACTGGTTCCAGAAGTGGAAGCAGACGCGCATGGCTTGGCACCAGGCTCTTGGCTTCGGCGCTGAGAACTATCGTTTCCACGACCACGACAAGCTGGCTCACTACGCCAACGCTGCTACCGACATCGAGTTCCACATGCCCTTCGGTTTCAAGGAGGTGGAGGGTATCCACTCCCGCACCAACTTCGACCTCAGCCAGCACGCCAAGTACAGCGGCAAGAAGATTGAGTACTTCGACCCCGAGACCAACGAGAGCTACACGCCGTTCGTCATCGAGACGTCCATTGGTGTCGATCGTATGTTCCTCAGTGTCATGTGCCATAGCTACTGCGAGGAACAATTAGAGAACGGCGAGACGCGCGTCGTGCTGCGCCTCCCCGCTGCACTGGCTCCCGTCAAGCTCGCCGTGCTGCCGCTCGTGAAGAAGGACGGTCTGCCCGAGGTGGCCCAGGAGATTGTCAACGACCTCCGCTTCCACTTCAACTGCAAGTACGACGAGAAGGACACCATCGGCAAGCGCTACCGTCGTATGGACGCCATCGGTTGCCCCTACTGCGTCACCATCGATCACGACACGCTCACTGACCGCTGCGTCACCCTGCGCGACCGCGACACGATGGAGCAGCACCGTGTGCCCATTGCCGACCTCCGTTCTATCATCGAGGACAAGGTCAGCATCACCTCGCTGCTGAAAAAACTACTCTAAAAGAGTGAAAAATGAAAAAGTGAAAAGTGAAAAATAAAATGACTTGTAATATTGATAACTGTATGAACATCATGAAGTCGGATCTGATTCAACGAGGTTTGTCATTCAAGACCGTGAAATTGTTCTTGGTGTCCCTTTCCCATCATTCATATTTTTATTGTTCACTTTTCACTCTTTCATTTCTCATTTTATTTTCCTCCTGCTCCTCTGACACTGACGAATACGATCCCTACCACCACTGGCGTTCGCGAAACACCGAATGGTACAAGCAGGTGGCCGATTCCGCCCAAACGGCAATCGCACAGGCCAAGAGTCAGTATGGCAACGAATGGGAAGAGCATTGCGACTGGCGCATGATCAAGTCGCTGCGGCGTAGCCCCCTGTATCAGGGCGGCATCTTGCAAGACAGCATCTGCGTTCACATCCTCAATCGGGGTACGGGCAGCGTATCACCCATCTCTACAGACACCGTTTCCATCCAGATACGAGGCTCACTGATGCCGACGGAGGACGCCAATGGCAAGCCCATGGTCATCTATTTCACCCAGACTTACTATGGCTCCTACGACCCTGCCACGGCAGCTGTACTGACCACTGCCGTCAATGGTTTCACAGATGGTGTTGAAAGCGCTTTACAGTATATGGTGATTGGTGATGACTGGCTCGTATATGTCCCGTATGAGCTCTTTTACGATTCAGAAGAGCGTGGGATCATCCCCCCCTACAGCGCAGCTTGTTTCCGCATCAATTTGGTAAAAGTGTTATCCCAACGTCAGTGACACCCTTGAGTTCCTGTTCATTCATAATGTGATAGACAAGGAACTCATATTCTTCATCCGCTTTCAGCCGCGTCGTATCCACAGTCTCCTCTGCCTCGTGGAGCACGACTCCTTGTGTCAGCCACGCGCCCTCGCTGTCGGCAAGAATCAGGTTCAGCGTATCACGGTGCGCCGTTCGAGGCTCGGCCAGCGTGCGCTTCTCCACCACCAACCATAGGTTACGATACGGATAGCGGTCGTTCACGCGAGCTCCCGCCCCAATGACATACAGCCCTTCGTACTCGATATGCTCAGGCACGAAGCGCAGCGTATCGGTCATTGCCCAACGTTCGGCATCGACAGTCTGATAGTGATGGTATGTCCGCCGTCCGTGACACGCCGTCAGCACGACGGCAGCGACGAGCCATGCATAGCAGCTACTCTTCAGCTTCATTCTTCGTGGGTTGTTTCCCTTCGCTTTTCTTCTTCTTTTTCTTCTTTTTCTTTGCCTTGTCAAAGCGCGTGAGGTCTTCCTGTGTGGCCAAATCAACGTGCTTCTGCGCATTATCGGGCTCACGGTCATCAAGTCTGGCTGGCTTCTTCCCCTCCTTGTTCATCGCAATGATGGTCATGGCACGTTCAGCAGAGATGGTGGTCAGGTTGGCAGCAATGCGCTTGTCCGTGGAGTACGTGATCATGTTCGAGAGGATGTCCGCCTTGAAGAAATAGTAGGCACCGTCGGTCGTTTCCAACGGGATCTCACGGCTGGGCAGCGTGCGCGACGCCTCGACGTACTGATCCACCTCGAAGTTCATGCAGCATTTGAGCTTGGCACACTGTCCGGCCATCTTCTGCGGATTGAGGCTGAGGTCTTGGAAACGCGCAGCAGCAGTGCTGACGCTGACAAAGTTCTTCATCCAAGTGGTGCAACACAGCTCACGTCCGCAGGGACCGAAGCCGCCGATGCGTCCTGCCTCCTGTCGGGCACCAATCTGTTTCATCTCGATGCGTACATGGAAAGCATCGGCCAGCACCTTGATGAGCTGGCGGAAATCCACTCGTCCGTCGGCGATATAGTAGAAGATGGCTTTGTTGCCATCACCCTGATACTCCACATCGCCAATCTTCATCTCCAACCCGAGCTCCTTGGCAATCTGACGTGAACGGATCATCGTCTCGTGCTCGCGTGCCTTGGCCTCCTCGTATTTCTCCATATCCACGGGCCGCACCTTGCGATAGACGCGCTTGATATCGTCGGGGTTCTTGGGCGGCGTGCGCTTCATCTGAAGCAGCACGAGCTTGCCCGTGAGCGTCACGGTGCCAATGTCATGTCCAGGCGAAGCCTCTACAGCCACAATGTCACCCTTTTCCAGCGGCAGGTTGTTCACGTTGTGGTAATAGCCCTTGCGGGTGTTCTTGAACTGCACTTCTACCAAGTCCGTTGTCTCGGCATTACCGGGTATGTCGGCCAGGTAGTCGAAGACATTGAGCTGGCAACTCTGTTTGGGGCATCCACGCATGCAGAGTCCCATTTTATTCTTTGTATATATGATTTCGTCCATATTCCTATGATGTTATTGTTTCACCAGTACAATCATCTTCAGTGCCAAGTCGAAGAAGACCATACGTGCGTTGACGTTTTGTGCGATGTCCGCCTCCGCCTTCGCCAGTTCTTCGGTGATGGGAATGACGTTACGCTCGTTGATGAATCGTGCGAAGTTGCGACTGAAGGCTGCTTCCTCCTCGCTCTGGTCGTTGAGCTCTGGCAGACGGAAGTTGCAGACGAAGTTCTCGCGCACCTGGCGTTGGCAGAACTGCAGGAAGCTCTTCTGCGGTTCGCGCCCGATGGCCGCCACTTGGTCAGCCCACTCGCGCATTTCCTTCACCCTGCGCTGATAGGCCAGTCGCATGAGCATCACGAAGAAGTCCAGCTGCTGGCGTTCATCGCGCTGTGGGCAGGCACGCAGACGCTCCTCACGTGTCAGCGGGGGCACCATCATACGTTGAGTACGGCTGAGGATGGTTCCCAGCACCAGGTCGGGTTCCTCCGAGGCCATCAGGAAATGAGTGCCTGCTGGTGGCTCCTCGAAGAGCTTCAGCAGCTTATTGGCCGTCTCCTGATTCATCTTCTCCGGCAGCCACACCACCATCACCTTGCGTCCTCCCTGGCTCGCCTTCAAGGCCAGCTTGCGCTGTATGTTGTCGGCTTCAGCTACGAAGTACGAGGCTTGCTGGTTCTCAGCACCCATCTCGGCCAGCCAGTCGTTGAGGTTGAAGTAAGGACTCTCACACACACGCGCACGCCATTCCTTTATATAGAAATCGCTCAACGCGTCCTTGGCCTCCTTGATCTTCGAACCCCTGACGATAGGGAAGGTGAAGTGCAGATCGGGGTGCTCCAGACGGGCCGACATCTTACAAGAAGGACACTCGCCGCACGGCATTCCGTCCGCTGAGGGATGGTCGCAGAGCAGTGCCTGAGCGAAAGCCACTGCGAGTGCCAGCTTACCTGAGCCCTCAGGGCCTGTGAGCATCAGCGCGTGCGGCACACGACCTGCAGTGAGGTCACCCAGCAGCCTCTGGCGAACACCGTCTTGTCCTATGACCTTGTCGAAGAATGTCATCTGATTCACAAATATCGCGAATTGTGGCGCAAAGTTACAAATTATTTGCGACTATCTTCACTCTTTTCAAAAAGAATGTGTAAATTTGCAGCGTAAAAGGTACAAAACAAGAAAAACAAAGCTAAAACATCATCACAATATCATCATTTGCAACTATGAAAAGTATTCTTGACAACCATGTGGAGCTCAAGCAAGTCGTAGATAACGTAGCCGAAGTAGCTGGCTACCTCTGGCAAAAAGGATGGGCTGAGCGCAACGGAGGCAACATCACCGTCAACGTAACAGAACACATCGATGACGAGGTCCGCGCACTGCCTGCCATCTCACCCGTCTATCCCATCGGCACTACCCTCCCCCACCTCAAGGGATGCTACTTCTACTGCAAAGGAACGAATATGCGTATGCGCGATCTGGCACGATGGCCCATGGACAACGGATCGGTCATCCGCATCCTCGACGATTGTGCCTCGTATGTCATCATCGCCGACAAACCCGTGAAGCCCACGAGCGAACTGCCCTCACATCTCGCCGTGCACAACTACCTGTTGGCCAAAGGTTCGCCCTACCGCGCCAGCGTCCACACACATCCCATCGAGCTGGTGGCCCTGACCCACAACAAACGATTCATGGAGAAGGATGTAGCCACACGCCTCCTATGGTCGATGATTCCTGAGACGAAGGCGTTCTGTCCGCGTGGCGTTGGCATGGTGCCTTATATGCTGCCTTCGAGCGTGGAGCTGGCTGATGCCACCATCCGTGCCATCGACGACGACTACGATGTCGTGATGTGGGAGAAGCATGGCGTGTTTGCCGTAGATGTGGATGTCATGGCAGCCTTCGACCAGATTGATGTCCTCAACAAGTCCGCTCTCATCTACATCGCCGCCAAGAATATGGGCTTCGAGCCGGACGGCATGACAGATGCACAGATGCAAGAAATCAGCGATGTCTTCCATCTCCCGAAATAAAATTACCCCTATTTTCGCTCTTTTTCGCAAAAAAGTTTTGGAGATACGGAAAAATGCTGTACCTTTGCAGCCGATTTCGAGAATCCTGGCGGGATAGCTCAGCTGGTTAGAGCGCATGATTCATAATCATGAGGTCCTCGGTTCAATCCCGAGTCCCGCTACCTTGAACGGAAAGCAGTCACGATTTCTCGTGACTGCTTTCCGTTTGTTGTTATTTGTTATCGAGGATGGGATCCTATGCGTTGCGCTTGGCTTGGAGGGCCTCCTTGATCTTGGCTTCAATCTCTTCGGCCAGTTCGGGATTGTCGCCGAGAAGTTTCTTCACATTGTCGCGCCCCTGTCCGATCTTGGAGTCATTGTAGCTGAACCACGATCCGGATTTCTTGATGATGTCGAGCTCCACGCCGAGATCCACCAGTTCGCCGGAGTGGCTAATGCCCTCGCCAAAGGCAATCTCAAACTCAGCCTTGCGGAAAGGAGGTGCCACCTTGTTCTTCACCACCTTGACGCGCACCTGGGTGCCTACGGCCTCATCGCCATCTTTGAGCGTCGAAATCTTACGGATGTCCAGACGTACGCTGGAGTAGAACTTCAAGGCGTTGCCGCCGGTGGTGGTCTCAGGACTGCCGAACGTGATGCCGATCTTCTCGCGCAGCTGGTTGATGAAGATACAGCAGGTCTTGGTCTTGGCGATGGTCGCAGTGAGCTTGCGCAGGGCCTGACTCATCAAACGTGCCTGCAAGCCTACCTTATTGTCGCCCATCTCACCTTCGATCTCAGCCTTGGGGGTCAGCGCAGCCACGGAGTCGATGATGACGAGATCCACGGCACTGGAGCTGATGAGCTGATCGGCGATGGCCAAAGCCTGCTCGCCGTTGTCGGGCTGTGAGATCCACAGCTCGTCGAGGTTCACGCCGAGCTTCTGGGCGTAAGTCGGGTCGAAAGCGTGCTCAGCGTCGATGAACGCGGCGATGCCGCCCGCTTTCTGTGCCTCTGCGATGGCGTGAATGGTGAGTGTGGTCTTACCGGATGACTCAGGACCATAGATCTCGATGATACGTCCACGGGGGTAACCGCCCACGCCGAGTGCATCGTTCAGGGCTATGCTACCTGTAGGGATGACCTCCACCGTCTCCGTGGCCTGTCCGCCCATGCGCATGATAGCGCCCTTTCCGAAATCCTTCTCTATCTTGTTCATTGCCGTCTGCAATGCTTGCAAACGGGCTTCGCGCGCATCCAAATTCTGTTCTTGTTGTTTTGCCATAATTTTATTACTATTTTTTGTCTCTATACCGCAGTCCCCCTCCGTTAGGAGGGGTCAGACATTTCTACAGTTCCAGGTCAATATCATGCAGCTCATGCCACGGCAAGCCCTGCTTGTTGAGCTGTTCCATAAAGGGATCGGGGTCGAACTCCTCAACGTTGTGCACACCGGGTTTCACCCACTTTCCAGTGAGGAACATCATCGCGCCAATCATGGCAGGCACACCCGTGGTGTAGCTAACCCCCTGCATCCCCGTCTCCTCGTAGGCGGCGCGGTGCGAGCAGTTGTTATAGACATAATAGGTGTGTTCCTGACCGTCGTTTCCGATACCACGGATGCGACAGCCAATGGAGGTCTGTCCTTCGTAGTTCTCGCCGAGGTCTTGAGGATTGGGCAGCACGGCCTTGAGGAACTGCAGGGGTACGATCTTTACTTTTACAGTTGACGAGTTGACAAGTTGACAAGTTGACGGGTCGGCCAAGGGAGCCTCGTATTCGATCTCATCGATGCGACTCATGCCGATGTTCTGAATCACCTCGAGATGCTTCAGATATTGCTGCCCGAAGGTCATCCAGAAGCGGGCGCGCTTGATGGTGGGGTAGTTGATGACGAGCGACTCGATCTCCTCATGATGCAGGAGGTAGCTGTCGCGCGGTCCGATCTCCGGATAGGTCAGATCCTTGTGAATCTCTAACGGCTCTGTCTCCACCCATTTGCCATCTTCCCAGTACAATCCCTTCTGCGTGATCTCGCGGATGTTGATCTCTGGGTTGAAGTTGGTGGCAAAAGCCTTGTGGTGGTCGCCAGCGTTGCAATCCACGATGTCCAGGTACTGGATCTCGCGGAAATGATGCTTGGCGGCGTAGGCCGTGTAGATGCTGGTCACGCCCGGGTCGAAGCCGCAGCCGAGGATGGCCGTCAGGCCAGCCTTCTCGAAGCGCTCGCGGTAGGCCCACTGCCAGCTGTACTCGAAGTGAGCCTCGTCTTTCGGCTCGTAGTTGGCGGTGTCGAGGTAGTTACAGCCCGTCTGCAGACAAGCCTCCATGATCGAGAGATCCTGATAAGGTAGAGCCAGATTGACCACGATGTCAGGCTTGTAGGCCGAGAGCAACTCCACCAGTTCCTGCACATGGTCGGCATCTACCTGTGCCGTCTGTATGCCTTTGTAGCCTGTGGCGGCCTCTACAGCAGCTGCCAAGCGGTCACACTTCGCTTTGGTGCGCGAGGCAATCATGATCTCTGTGAACACTTCAGGGTTTTGTGCTATCTTGTGGGCAGCTACCGTCGCCACGCCACCAGCACCGATGATGAGGACTTTTCCCATGATGTATTTGACTATTTTACGATTTGACGAATCATCAATGGTGATGGATCGATTGTGAATGGTATGAATTCAATTGAAATCGGCTGCGAAGATAATGAAAAGCTACGCTACGACCAAATAAAGCAAGCTTTTTTAGCATTTTCACTCTAAAAAAATCACAAATGTACTTCCAAGCCTCATTTTTCACGCTCACCTCAAAAAAATGTCTTTAATAAATGGTCAAATCGTAAATTATCCTTACCTTTGCACTTGATTTTACATAACCTCAATGATTAAATCACACGAAAAGTTGACTCAACTTTCAGTAGCTTAAAAGACAACAAAATGGAAGCTTTTGAATTATTAGGCTTTAGCCTGCATGCATGGATAACAATCCTGACAGTGCTTACCATGTTTAGCGTGCTGCTTTTCACGAAGCTGCGCTCCGACCTGGTATTCCTCGGAGCAATTGCAATCCTCTTCGTCACCGGAGTGCTCGATGCCAAAGAGGCATTTTCGGGCTTCAGCAGTACATCGGTCGTCGTCATCGGTGTATTGTTTGTCGTTGTGGCAGGACTGACGCACACTGGAGTGCTGCAATGGATTGTAAAGCATCTGCTCGGTCAGCCCAAATCCTATTCGAATGCCGTCGTGCGTCTGATGCTGCCCGTGGCCGCACTCAGCTCATTCCTGAGTAACACCACCGTGGTGGCCCTCTTCGTGAGCATCGTCAAGATGTGGTCGAAGAAACTCGGCATCTCGCCCTCTAAGTTGCTGATTCCATTGAGCTATGCCTCTGGCATGGGAGGCGTGTGTACGTTGATAGGTACGCCGCCCAACCTGATTATCTCAGGACTCTATGCCGACCAGACGGGCAATGTCATGAATGTGTTGGCAACAACCATCCCCGGACTGTTCTGCCTCGCCATCGGTGTGCTCAGCATCATCGCTTTTCGCCGTCTGCTGCCCGACCGTAAGGCACCCGAGAGTGCTTTTGAAGCCACATCCGAATACACCGTCGAGCTGTTGGTGCCGTCCAAGAACCCATACATCGGAAAGAACGTGGCACAGGCTGGTTTCAAGGAGATTCGCGGGGGAAGGCTCATAGAAATCATCCATTTCGACGAGATCATCTCTCCCGTGCCCGACAACGAACCCATCATGGGTGGCGACCGCCTCATCTTTGCCGGACAGATTGACGAGATCCTCGACCTGAAGAAAAGCCACGGTTTCGTCAATGCCGACCATCATGTCTTTACCATAGACGAGGTCGGACAGAACCGCCAGCTCCGCACGGCCTACGTCACCTTCGGCAGCAGCCTCATCAACACCACCATCGGCCATTCTTCTTTTGAGAAGGACAACAACATGACCCTCGTAGCCGTGGCACGCAGGGGCAAGCGCGTCGATGAGTCGCCACGCGAAGTCGTGCTGCAAGCGGGCGACACGCTACTCTTCGAGTGCCCGCCCGGACTCAACATCGACACCGAGCGTATCCAGTCACAACTCCAGTTCTTTGATTCGCCTCAGGTACCCAACATCGGACGCAAGACACTCGTCTCCACTGCCATCATGATAGCGATGGTCGCACTCTCTGCTTTGGGTGTCATCCCCCTGTTGCAGTGCGCCTTCCTCGCCGCTGCCGCCATGCTCTTGTTCCGTTGCTGCACGCCCAACCAAGCCATGCGTGCCATCAATTGGGACATACTGATGGTGTTTGCCGCCAGCGTCGTCTTGGGGCTCGCCATTCAGAAGACAGGCATCGCCGAGAAACTGGCAATGGGCATACTCGATGTCTGCGGCAGCAATCCCATCGTGGTCATGGCGGCCATCTGCTTCGTGGGCACATTCATCACGGAGTTCATCTCCAACACAGCAGCGGGAGCCATGTTCTTCCCCATCATGTATGAGGCTGCCGAGAAGCTCGGCTACGAGCCCTACCCCTTCCTCATCGCCCTGATGATCAGCGTCAGCAGCAGTTTTGCTACGCCCATCGGCTCGCCCACCCACATGCTGGTCTATGCCCCTGGCGGCTACCGCTTCAGCGACTTCATGCGCATCGGATTGCTGATGAACCTCATCATCCTCGCTGCCAACATCCTCATCGTCAACCTCGTCTATCCCCTCACTCCGCTGATTCCATAGTTCTCCTTTTCCCTAAAGACCTCACACCCCTCGAGAAGATCTATAAGGCATTATGGAATGTGACCATCAAAACATACTGTCGGCCAGTACTCGCGAGGATTTCCGTAAGTGGCTGTCGCTACATCATGATACGGAACAAGAGTGCTGGGTCGAAGTGAAGCATGGCAGACCTGTGGACGACAAGCATTTTTGGTATCTCGATGCCGTCGAGGAGGCTTTATGCTTCGGGTGGATTGACAGTCAGCACAAAGCCATCGACGGACGACGGATACAGCGGTTTACGCCTCGTAAGAAAAACAGTCCGTGGACGGAGCTGAACAAGGAACGGGTGCGCCGACTGGAGAAACTGGATCTGATGACTGATGCAGGCCGACGGGTGCTACCACCGATGAATCAGCGCAGTTTCAGAATAGATGCAGACGTGGAAACAGCTTTGAAGCAGGCACGTTGCTGGACGAAGTTCAAGTCGTTCACGCCGCTCTATCAGCGCATCCGTGCCTACAACGTGGCCTTCTACAAGAAGCGCAACCCGACCGTGTACCAACAGGCGCTTCTTCACCTGATTGATGCGACCAAGAAGGGCCGGATGTTCGGCGAGTGGAACGACTATGGGCGGCTGATTGATTACTAACGGATATACAAGATGGGGTTGCCAACCACTGAATTCACCTGAAACAGGTACACATTCTCCTCAGATGCTTCCTGTGTAGCTGCTATCATTCTCTCTTTCCTGCCAGGAACATCCGGACGGCAGCAGGGGTCTTCGGAGCCGTGATGTCGGCTGTATTCACCTGCTGTTGAGTGCCTTCAATGTTGAATTGCAGGGTGGCGCCGTCGTTGCGAACGTCGATGGTGACTGGTGCGCCCATCACAAGAGGCAGGTTCACGTCGCCATGACCGGCAGGGAACCCGCAGAGGACGGGGATGTTATACTCCTTCAGCATCTCATGCAACATCGCCTCCACGCTCTCGTAGGTGAATTCTTTGCCGCAGTCGGTGAACTCACCCAGAATGATGCCCTTGCAGCGGTTTAGTACCCCGTTCATCTGTAGGATATGCATCTGGCGGTCGATGTTATGCATCGATTCCTCTATCTCCTCGATGAAGAGAATCAGGTTATTGCCCTTGGTGGCATCAGCCTTTGAGCCGAGGTTCGGCGTAAACGTGCAGAGGTTGCCGCCTACCAGTACGCCACTGGCTGTGCCGACGATGTTCTGCTTGTGTGTCGGCAACTCGTAGCGAGGCACATTGCCCAACAGCAGGTCGCGCATCAGCGTGCTGGTCTTGTCGGTTCCGCCTTTGGCCAGGAACGAACTCATCGTGCCGTGTATGCTCATCACACCCGCACGGCTCAACAGCCCGTGGAGCGTGGAGATGTCGCTGAATCCCACCAGCCATTTCGGCGATGCCTTCAGTTCTGCCAACGTCAGCTGGTCAATCAATTGTATAGTGCCATATCCGCCGCGATTGCAGATGATGGCCTTGATGGACGGATCGTTGAGTGCCCAGCGGATGTCGCTCACTCGCTCGGCCACCGTGCCGGCATATTTCCCTTCTGAAACCTTGCCGACGTTCGGGCCGATAACAGGTTCCAGACCCCATCCACGCAGGATGGTGGCCGTTTTCTCCACGTTCTCCATCGGCGTGAAATACGATGGCGAGATCAAGGCCACCTTGTCACCCGCCTTCAGATAGTCGGGCTTCGCGCAGCTGATGACTATCGGCTTCTCGTAATCCGGCACTACGCCATTCTCCTTGCTACACGAAGCCAGGGTAAGCATTCCACATGAGGTAAGGACGAAGCACACGACAGTGGCTACATTCAATAATACTCGTTTCATAATCTGCGTTTTTTTGTTTGCAAAAATACGAAGAATCCTCCATACTACTTGCTAAACGGAGGATTTTTTGTGATTAATTTAGATTCTCAATTTTAGTTAGAAGTTTATATTATAAAGTAAAGATACTATAGATTCAATTTGTAACACACACAATCCTCATCGCGGTAAAACTCTTTTGCACCCCAACGTTGCCAGTATTGATGCGTCTTGAGGCGATGCAGCACAGGAATGAAGATGAAATCGTAGTTGGTTTTCAACTCGGGCATGATGGACATCAGCATGTCATAGTTCAATCGGGTACCACGATACGCTTCAGCTACGATGAACGAAAAGACAGCGATGTAACGCTGGGCGTTCAGGCTTTTTATCAGCTCCGGCTTGTCATTCAGAATCTGCGGTGTCTCCTCCTCAATCCGATAGTCGCTCATATTGAGCAGCCCTATTACATCGCCGTTTTCATCCAATGCCTTGACACTCAACGGCCAGTTGAAATGCAGGTCCTTCACCCACAACTCCACGTCGGCGCGCTCAAAGCCGTATTGCCGCACCATCCAGCGGGTGGTGAGCGACGCGTCATCCTCGGTCATTCTTTGTAACGTGTACGACATTGTAGGTCAATAGTATTTCGGGGTGATACGACAGTTTTGCCTGCCGAAGGCCTGGGATGCCCATATCCTCCTCGCGGTTCAGATAGATGTATGGGTCGGGCAGGTGCTCGGCAAACTGCTGGTTGATGATGGCAAAGGCCCCCGCCACATGACGATCGGCTTTCTCCACACAGACGTCAAAGGTGTCGGTGGTCACAGCGGAGCCGTAGGTGAAAGCCACCATACGCCCATCGACGAAGATGCTGCCGCCTATCATGCCGAGCGCGTCCCAATTCGAGAAGATGGTCTCCATCACGCGATGCTCGGCATTGATGGTCTCGTTCCCTTTTTCGTTTTGGTTTTCGTTTTCGTTTTTCTCTATCTGCCATATTTCCGTAAGTCGGTGACATTCGTCAAAGGATTCTGGCGTAAGAGGACGATATTCAAAATCGGGATGCTCCGCACGGAAACGATGGATGTGATTGCGCTTGGCGTCCAGATGTTTGCCATGAAGCGTTGCGAGATCCGTGCGACGATAGATGTAATCGTATTGGTCGCGAACCGGTTCGACAGAAATGGAGAGTTTAAAGTTGAATGTTGAAAGTTGTTCCACTTGCACGTCTTCCAGCCCAATCAGGGTCAGGTCTCCATGGCTATCATCCAACAATGCCTCCATCAATTCCAACGACAACGCTTCTGAAGTGCAAACCATATACGCCCGCTGGCCATCGAAGGTATAGCGCAGCACCACGGCGTTTGCCAGCACGCACACCTCGGTGTAGTACCAAAACTGCCATCCCACAAGGTTGGCAAAGGTGTAGTTGCAGTTACGCCGCCCCGAGTGCAGC
>CAJORF010000025.1 GCA_905236985.1 uncultured Bacteroidaceae bacterium
CATCAACGGTAGCGGTAAGCACAACAACTGGAGCCTCTCTACCGATACCGGCACACTGCTCCACGCTCCCGGTAAGACCGCTGAGCAGAACCTGCGCTTCGCCGTGTTCATCGTGGAGACGCTGATGGGTGTGTATAAGCACAACGGCCTGCTGAAAGCCTCTATCATGAGTGCCACCAATGCTCATCGTCTGGGAGCCAACGAGGCACCGCCAGCCATCATCAGCTCGTTCCTCGGCAAGCAGCTCAGCGAGCTCCTCGACCACATAGAGAAGGCCGACAAGGACGACTTGTTCCAGATGGACGGCAAGCAGGGCATGACGATGGACATTCCCGAGATTCCCGAACTGCTCATCGACAACACCGATCGCAACCGCACCAGCCCCTTCGCCTTCACCGGCAACCGCTTCGAGTTCCGTGCCGTGGGTTCTGAGGCCAACTGCGCCAGCGGTATGATTGCCCTGAACACTGCCGTAGCGGAGGCTCTGACGAACTTCAAGAAACGTGTGGATGCCCGCATCGCTGTCATCGCCAAGGACTTCGAGGGTTCTGAACATAACGCTACCTTCCACGCCATCATTGACATCCTGCGCGAGGACATCAAGACCTGCAAGCCCATCCGCTTCGACGGCAACGGCTACAGCGACGAATGGAAGGTAGAAGCTGCCAAGCGCGGCCTCGACGTGGAAACTAGCTGCCCCGTTATCTTCGAGCGCTACCTTGACCCCGAGAGCATCGCGATGTTCGAGAGCATGGGCGTGATGACGAAGAAGGAATTGGAGGCCCGCAACGAGGTGAAGTGGGAGACTTACACGAAGAAGATTCAGATTGAAGCCCGCGTCCTCGGCGACCTCTCCATGAACCACATCATCCCCGTGGCCACGCGCTACCAGAGCCAGCTGCTGAGCAATGTGGAGGACATGCGTGCCGTGTTCCCTGCCGACAAAGCCGACAGCCTCAGCGCACGCAACCTGAAGCTCATCGAGGAAATCGCCACGCGCACAGCCACCATCGAGACCAAGGTGGAGGAACTCGTTGCTGCCCGCAAGGTAGCCAACAAGATTGAGGACGAGCACGCGAAGGCCATCGCCTACCACGACACCATCGCCCCAATGTTTGACATCATCCGTCGTCAGATCGACAAGCTCGAGCTTATCGTGGATGATGCCCTCTGGCCGCTGCCCAAGTACCGTGAACTGCTGTTCATCCGTTAAGGGATAAGTTAGTGGATAACTCAACCAGATGCTTTATGGAAGACAACCCCATGAAGCATCTGGATTGTTGATGAGCAAAAGGTCTTGTTGTAGAGATCAACCGAGTGGAGCCGTGTGAGGCGGTTATTGCGTTGCCTGCTTGACGGTGCGACGCAGGCGTTCGACGGCACGGTTGAGGGGTTCGGTGGGTTCGATGATGTTGTCGGCTCCCCAGAAGTCGGGTTCATCGAAGAATTCGACGTTGTCGTAGAGGTTGTCGCGACTATGGAAGCTGTCCCGTTGTCGGATTGGCGTGGCTTTGGGCTGACGATCCGTGACCACGAACTCACTGATGACGGTGAAGGGCGAGGCGAAGAGACGACGGCGCCAGTCGCACTTGAAGCGCATCACGTTACGGATATAGGAGAGATGTGTGATGTCGCCTTCCGTGCGGTAGTAGATACTGAAGCTCAGTTCAAGGGGAGTGAAACGCAGACCGGCAGGACGGTGGATGAGCATCGTGCTTGTGGCGCGAGCACGGTTGCGAAGGTCCAAGCGCAGGTCGGCACGTGTGATGGCCAGTGACAGCTGGTCGATGTAGAGCGTGGCATAAAAGAGTGCGTAGGGCTTCTCATCCTCGGGAGTCATGCGGATGACATAGTGCTGACGATCGTCGAGCATCTCATTGCCAACATATTCGTAGCGATAGCAGGGGAGATCGTCGGCGTAGAAGAGGAACTCTTCATTTTTGACGAGATCGGCGAAGATCGGTAGGGTAGGGCCTCCCTTGAGCTTGACGGCCAGTGTGTCAGCACGCTTGATGTTCATCATGCGTCGTCCGCGTCGGATGGCGACGGCATCAAAGAGGATGTCCTTGTCGTAAGGTGTCTTATAGAGATCAACGACCGCCTCGCTGATGCTGAGGTACTGCCGCCGTTTCATCATCACTTCGCGGTAGAAACCCTTGTAAGAGTTGGATTCCAGACTATAGTTGTGGGGAAATCGGCTGATGGCAGCGCGCACGATGTCTTCTGCTGAGAGGTAGCGCACAACGACTTCGTTGAGCGTGACAGCCTGTGGCTGAAGCTGCACCTGGAGTTCCTGCCCGTTGGCTTCGATATCCACGTGCTGACTCTTATAGCCGATGAGGGATATCGTGAGGGTCGTGGCCTCGGGTTTCAGCTTCAGCGTAAAGCGGCCTTGATCGTTGGTGACCGTGCCCACCATATCCGCTGCCACGCTAACATGTGGCAGCGGTTGGTGAGTCTGTCGGTCTGTGACGATGCCACTTACGGTGATGACATCTTGTGCTATAAGCGATGGACCGATCATCACCATGAGAAGAATTAGAAGGTGATGAAGGCGATGCATGTTTCTGTGTTTGGTGTTGAGTTGTTTTGTTACAGGTTGGCGAGGCTTTCGCGTATCGAGGCGATCTTTTGCTCGGCATCAGCTTTCTTCTTGCGCTCCATATCCACTACAGCAGCGGGGGCGTTCTGCACGAAGCGTTCGTTGGCGAGCTTCTTCTCGATGCTGACGAGGAAACCTTCGATGCGCTCCAACTCTGCCTGCAGCTTCTTGCGCTCGGCCTCCACGTCGATGAGCGAACCAAGGGGTACGGCGTATTCGTTGGTGCCGACGAGGAACGAGACACTGCCCTTGGATTTCTCCGTGACGATGTTGACGGCAGAGAGGTTGGCCATTTTCTGAATAGCAAGGGACAGACCCTCTCCCCGCTCCCCCGTTAGGGGGAGTGCCTCGCTGTCGCTCGAAGGCTGCGCGTTGCTCACGACCTCCAATACTAACTTTTCTTTTGGTGCGATGTTCTTCTGGCTGCGCACGGCACGGACGGCAGTGACGATTTCCTTTACGGTCTCGAAGTCGGCGCAAAGCTTACGATCAGCCTCTGTGGCAGCGGGCAGATGGAGTTCGGCGCGCATGATGCTCTCGCCGGGCTGACGCTCGTAGAGGGCTTGCCAGAGTTCCTCGGTGATGAAGGGCATGAAGGGATGCATCATCTTCAGAAGGATCTCGAAGAACTGGAGCGTAGCGTCGTAGGTGGCGCGGTCCACGGGTTGGGGCTTGCCATCGACGTAGGCAGGCTTGACCATCTCGAGATACCACGAGGAGAACTCGTCCCAGAAGAGCTTATAGACGGTCATGAGGGCTTCGGAGAGGCGGTACTTCGAGAAGTCGTCAGCCAGCTCTTCAGCTGCGATGCGCAGTTTAGCCGCGAACCATCCTGTAGCCAATTTGGCAGCCTCGGGCTGCTGGAGACCTTCGGGAGAACCCTCGGAAACAGTAACGGGGGCCACCTCCCAACCTTTGACGAGACGGAAGGCGTTCCAAATCTTGTTGTTGAAGTTGCGGCCCTGTTCGCAAAGTACTTCATCGAAAAGGATGTCGTTGCCGGCTGGGGCACTTAGCATCATACCCATGCGCACACCGTCGGCTCCGAAACGTTCGATGAGATCGAGGGGGTCGGGGCTGTTGCCGAGGCTCTTGGACATCTTACGACCGAGCTTGTCGCGTACAATACCTGTGAAATAGACGTGACGGAACGGCATCTTGCCTTCGTATTCGTAGCCGGCCATGATCATGCGGGCCACCCAGAAGAAGATGATGTCGGGACCCGTCACAAGGTCGGCAGTGGGATAGTAATACTTGATCTCTTCGTTGCCGGGATTGCGGATGCCGTCGAAGAGGCTGATGGGCCAGAGCCAGCTGGAGAACCATGTGTCGAGCGCGTCCTCATCCTGACGGAGGTCTGCCAGCTGCAAGTTGGCATCGCCACTCTTTTCACGAGCGAGCTGCAAAGCCTCCTGCTCGTTCTCGGCGACTACGAAGCCGCCCGAGGGCAGATACCACGCGGGGATGCGATGGCCCCACCAGAGCTGACGGCTGATGCACCAGTCCTTGATGTTCTCGAGCCAGTGGCGGTAGGTGTTCTTGTACTTGGCGGGGTAGAACTGGATGTCGTCATTCATAACGGGCGACAGAGAGATGTCGGCCATATGCTGCATCTTCAGGAACCACTGCATGGAGAGCTTGGGCTCGATGGGCACACCTGTACGCTCCGAGCAACCGATCTTGTTGTCATAATCCTCAATCTTCTCCATGAGGCCGGCGGCGACCATGTCCTCGGCAATCTGCTTGCGGCAGGCAAAACGCTCGGTGCCGACATAGCGCTGCAGGTCGATGACGAAATCATTGGACACACTCACCTCTGCCAGCGACTTTTGCTGAGCAGTGGCAATGCGCTCGCTGAGCGTGGCATCGTCGTTGAAGATATCAATAGCTTCGAGATTGTACTTCTCGCCGAGCATATAGTCGTTGACATCGTGGGCGGGAGTGACTTTCAGGCAACCTGTACCGAACTCGATATCGACGTATTCGTCCTCGATGACGGGAATAACGCGGCCAACGACAGGCACGATGACCTTCTTGCCCTTCAACCACTGGTTCTTCGGGTCGTTGGGGTTGATGCACATAGCCACGTCGCCCATGATGGTCTCCGGACGAGTGGTGGCCACAACGGCGTAGTAGCCCTTCTCATCCTTGTGTACCACATTGCCTTCACCGGCAACGAAATCACTGGGCACACTCTCTGCCAGATAATATTTCATGTAGTAGAGCTTGGTGTGCTCTTCCTTATAGACCACTTCCTCGTCGGAGAGGGCGGTCAGGGCTTTGGGATCCCAGTTCACCATGCGCACGCCACGATAGATGAGGCCTTTGCGATAGAGATCCACGAACACCTTGATGACGCTCTCGCTGCGGGGGCCATCCATCGTGAACGCGGTGCGGTCCCAGTCGCAGGAGCAGCCGAGCTTGCGCAGCTGCTTCAGGATGATGCCTCCGTGCTCCTCGGTCCATGCCCAAGCATGTTTAAGGAACTCCTCGCGGGTGAGGTCGCTCTTCTTGACGCCCTGTTCAGCCAGGCGGTTCACCACCTTGGCCTCGGTGGCGATGCTGGCGTGGTCGGTGCCCGGCACCCAACAGGCGTTCTTGCCTTCCATGCGGGCGTGGCGCACGAGAATGTCCTGAATGGTCTCGTTGAGCACGTGCCCCATGTGCAGCACGCCTGTCACGTTGGGCGGCGGAATAACTATGGTGTAAGGCTCGCGGTCGTCAGGTTTGGAGCTAAACAGTTTGTTATCTAACCAATACTGGTACCATTTTCCTTCCACTTCGGCGGGGGAGTACTTTGAGGCGAGGGAAGACTCTCCCCCCGCCTTCCCTGTTAGGGAGGAAGCAGTATTATTTGCTACTTGTTTGTTTTCCATATATTATATCTTTTATTATTATTTCATTTCTTGTCTCTTTGCCTCCTCCCAAATCTGATCCATCTCCTCTAACGTCATCTCCGTGAGGGGTTTGCCAATGCGGATGCTGTGTTCCTCAAGATAGGTGAAACGACGGATGAATTTGCGGTTGGTGAGTTCGAGGGCAGTGTCGGGGTTGAGCTTATAGAGGCGTGCGGCGTTGATGACGGCGAAGATGAAGTCGCCGAGTTCCTGTGTGCTCTTTTCCTTGTCGTCGCGGTTGAGCTCCACTTCCAATTCATCGAGCTCCTCACGCACTTTCGCCCACACCTGCTCGCGGGTCTCCCAATCGAAACCTACGCCGCGCGCTTTGTCCTGGATGCGATAAGCCTTGATGAGGGAGGGTAGGGCATCGGGTACGCCGCTGAGCACCCGCTTGTTGCCGCCTTTCTCCTTGACCTTCAGCTGTTCCCAGTTCTGAAGCACTTGTTCCACCGTCAGCTCACCCTTCTCGATGCGCTCGGCTTCAGGTCCAAAGACGTGCGGATGCCTGTAGATCAGTTTGTCACAGAGCTTGTTGCAGACGTCGGCGATGTCGAAGTCACCTGTCTCGGAACCTATCTTGGCGTAGAACACGATGTGGAGCAGCACGTCGCCGAGCTCCTTGCAGATCTCATCCTTGTCATCCTTGATGATGGCATCAGCCAGCTCATAAGTCTCCTCGATGGTGTTGGGGCGCAGGCTCTCATTGGTCTGCTTGCGATCCCACGGACACTTCTCTCTGAGGTCGTCCATGATATCGAGCAGTCGCCCGAAAGCCGCCATTTTTTCTTCTCTTGTATGCATACTTTTGCGAGTTTGGGCGCAAAGGTAATGAAAAGTTGAGAGATTAAAGATGAAAGAAAGAAGTTTTTTGCCTTACACCTTATTTATTTAATATAAGACAGCAGACCCGCGCATCTTGTGGGGCGCGGGTCTGCTGTCTTATTAGCAACAAAGAACTCAGCTGTACCAGATGGAGGGGGTGCTGGAAGTTCCATAGTAGCGATCATCGTCTTCGTTCAGGTAGTTATCGAGTTCGTACTCTTCCTGATGATGCATTTTAGGTTTTGGTTTCATAGTCGTGTCTGTTTAGTTTTAGGGTTAGTGACTTCTTTAGGCAGCACAAAGGTAAGGATAAAATAAATAATGACCTACTCTCTTAGAGAGAAAGGCTCTATTTTTAACGCTAATTAAAGTTTAAAGGTGTCTAAATAACACGGATAAAGCCGAAAAAAGGAAGCCGCTTGGCTTCCTTCCTTAGCGGAGAGAGAGGTATCTCTCGCGGAAGGAGAGGCTTCCTATATTTTCCGTCTAACACACTGAGAACCAGCACCGTTCTGCTTCATCTCTATGTGGTTCGATTTCTCATCTGTAATTAATTTGTAATACTCTTCTTTTTCGGTCAGATTTCGCTTGTTTTCGCTCATCATAACC
>CAJORF010000026.1 GCA_905236985.1 uncultured Bacteroidaceae bacterium
GCACGGAAAGCCGCCAGTGAGCACGTCCACTCGTCCGCGCCACTCTGTGAAGTCGGTTGTTGTGATGTCTTCATAACTTTTGCTGTTAGGGTACCAATAGTCGAGCACCTTGCGCCCGAAAGGGTTTATCTCGCAATGGAACAGGTTCTCCCAGCCCAGCATGGTCGCTGCGACTTCGGGGCCACCGATTCCGCTGAATACTGATGCGTGGGTCATAGTGTTTATGGTTTGATGAATTGCTGGTTTATTTTGGATTGTAGCTTTCGTAGGCCAGATATGACGAACTTGCCTGGTGTGTTGATGTTGGATGTCGGCCTGAGTACTTCATTGACGAGACGCTTACATTCGTCCCATAGGCGTTGGTCTCTGTCGGTGATGTTGAAGATCACGTTTTGATCGCTTCCGAGGAGATTGCGATGGATGAAGAGTAGTATGCGGAAGTCCTCGTAGGAGATCATTGGGTGCAAGCGTCCCTGCCTCTCAAGCTGCTGGTGTGCCTGAACGATGGTGTAGAAAGGGTTAGCTCTCCTTGCCTCTTCGGGTTGTCTGACGAATGCCTCAGCGGTGGCTCGTGCGTAGCCGCTCTTGATCTCAGCTGCATTGACGAGCCGCAGAAATTCGAAGATCTCGTACTCCTCGACCCGGCACTTTTCGAGCATCGAGCGAACCTCGGAGAACTCGCTGGAGAAGAAAACAGATAAAGCTCCTCCTCGCGCCTCCGATACTCCTACCTCACGCTTGCCGTGAGGGGGGGTTAGAGGAGGAGTATCTACTCTACTCTCCTCTACTCTACTCTCCTCTACTCTTATTCTTTCTTTGCTTCTTTCTTTCTTGTCGCCTGTTGACATTTTGCCCGATTCTGTTGACATTTTGCCCGATTCTGTTAACATAATGTATGCAGAATCATCTAAGAGGTAGTATTTGCGCTCTTTGTTGTCGGCGTTTCTGCGTTTCACAGCTGCAAAATAACGACGCTGTATAGCGCGAGAAGTGAGCACGCAATGCTCTTTGTAGATGCCAGCATCGAAGAATCCACGCTTCACAAGCAGCTCAACAGCTCTCTGCACGGTGTCGGCATTAACGTTGGGCAGACCGCGCGCAAACAGCAGCCGCTCGTCTTCGCCCCATTGCATATAGTAGCCGTTGATGCGATAGATTTTAGTGAGCAGCCTTATCGCGATGTAAGAGCCCTCAACGCCTAATTCAGCCTCAATGAGTGCTATCTTGTCATCGTCGAAGAAGTTAACGGACAAGTCGAAGTAGTCAAGACCTTGTTTTTGGTTTGCCATAGTCTTATGTTGTTTAGCTCAGATGGAGAGGTAGTCATTGACTTCACGGATGAAGTCGTCGAGAGAACGGCATACAACGTATTTGTAGCCGTCTGCCTCGATGAGGTGCTGCCATTCGCGCTGCGTGTCAGCCTGACGGCCTGTGCGTGTCTTCATTTCGATGAGCAGCGCGCCGTGACGGCTGTTTGATTTCAGGAGTATGAGGTCTGCGACACCGGCGAGGACACCTTCTGCCTTCATCTTAGCGCCGGTCACCCTGTCACGACGTCCACCGTTAGGGACAGCAAAGAGGTTGTGACGGCATTCAGGATGCTGGTAGCGAAACCACTGAACGCACGCACACTGTATGCGGTGCTCTTCATCGTCAGGACGCTTGCGCGACTTTGTGTTTTGTCGCGCAAGCATCTCAGTAAAGGTTTGTCGGAGATTGCTCATTACACTTCGATGATGGGTATCTCGGGAGCGAAGTCCTTGATAAGTTTGATTTGTTCGTCAATGAGGCGGTCGCGCACTTCCTCAACGATGGAGGCAGCGTCCGGGGAGATAAGTTCCAGTGCTACGTCGCGTCCGTTGACGGTAGCAATGACCTCAATCTCGATTTCCTCGGGTGCAGCTCCCTTGTAGATGGGTATGCATACCTTGAAGGATGCCGGAAGGTTGGAGTTGACCACCTTCTTATAGACATCGGTGACTGAGCCGTTATCCTTTTTCTCTCGCTCCACCTCGGTCTCAATCTTGGCACGGAAGGCTTTCAGGTTGGAAACGAGAGCCATGTTCTCGGCACGGTCTTTGAAGTAGGAGCGGTTGATGCGGAAGAAGTTTGCAAGGTCTTCGGGCATAAACTGAACGTCCATATTGACACCGAAAGCCTTGAACTGGCGAGACAGCTCAATCTTGCCAGTAACGGTCATGATGTTGCGCTCGTCGGTCTCGTTGCAGACAAGCATCATCTTCAGGTTGTCACGGTCAACGACGATGTGGGTGCGGGTGTGGTCGATCTGTATTCCCGAAGCCGACGCTTCGGGCACGGTGGCAGACTGGGCTGGTGCATCCCAACGTTTCTGAAGGAACGCGAAAGGCGCGGAGATTGTGCCTTCGATGCACACCTTCTTAGGTTCCAGGATGGGGAGTGGTTCATTGACATGGTTGGTCTCACGAATGATGAGCTCCTTGACGGCTTCGCCCTCGGCGAAGTTGATGTTTAATTTCTCTGTGTTCATTGTTTTTGGGGATTTTGATTGTTATTGACTGGTCGCCATGACATGGCCACATACTTAACTATTCGTTAGCGGCCTTGCGCTGGACGGTGAAAAGAGTTGGCTGGCGCAGTTCCTCGCGTGTTGCCGGACGTGAGGAAACGAGGATGCCCTCTGCATTGTAGAAGCAAGCCATCTTTTCCTCTCGCTCAATGAAGCAATAGCACTTCTCGCGCACCGTCTTACCTTTGGACTTGATGTCAGCAAGTAGAGCCGTGCGTGTTTCTTTGAGCGGTTTCAGTTCAAGGTTCATGTTTGCACGATAATCCTTGATGTCTTCTTCGATGTCATTGATACGGATGCACGTATCGGAGAGTTCAGTCTTCTTCCTTGCCAGTTCATCAGAATCAAATGCTTTGTGGTAGTCCATTTCTACCACGCTGTCTGCATTGTCGATGAGGAAGTTCTTTCGGGCTTCAAGGTCGGCAATGTCTTGTCCTAAGAATTTGTTAATCATACTTTTGTTTTTTATAGGTTATTACTTCCGTGCGGTTCACCCGCACGGCACACTTTACTTTACCTGTTCTTTCAGTTCATTGCAGGGAATGAACTTCACGACCTTACGTTCAGGTACGGTGACAGAGGTTCCACGACTGATGATTCGAGCCTTTTTGCTGGCACGTTTCTCAATGCGGAATGTTCCGAATCCACGGAGATAGATGTTTTCGCCATGTTTGAAAGCGCCCTTGGCAGCTTTCATAAGTCCCTCGATGGCTTCGATGGACTGAGACTTCGTAAGTCTTGTGTTGCTGACCAGTTCGTCAGCGAGGTCATTTTTTGTCATTGTCTTGTTCCTTTTTTAATTTGTTTGTTAATTTATTGGTCATAAGGCGCATGAGCCTTGCGCGATTCTGCAACCGCAATGTTCCGATGCCTAACGCATTTCTACGCTCAACCTCTTCCTCAACGAGTGCTGCAGCCTCTTCCAGATACTGGATGATGTTCTTGATGTCGGTCTTACACATCTCCATATTCCCATTTATAACCGCCAGCGTGTGAATAGCGACCTTTGCATGCACGGCAGATACATTCGGATGAGACACCCGTCTGGCGTTCTGCCTCGCAAGTGGAAGGGAAGGTCGAGATGACCTTTCCTTCCATAGAGAGTTGTACCACCTTTTTGGAGTGGTAGGGGGCGTTTGTCTGCCTCTGACTGATTCGCTGCGGCAGTGTGCCGTAGTTGCTGTTGTAGGATGGGCTGCACCATTCAAGGTTGAAGACATGGTTGTTAGCAGGGTTCTCGTCCTTGTGGTTCACCTCTTGCAGATTTCCCGGATTTGGTAAGAACGATAATGCCACAATACGATGTACCGAGAAGTGTCTGTGCTTTCCGTAGAGGGAGAGTACTACGCGCTTGTAGCCGTCATGAGATGTCTCTTGCCTGAGCATGCGCGGTGACCTGCGTTGTATGATTCGCTGGTACTTCGCACTAAAGACGGCTATAGAGCGGATATTTCCGCAGTCTGAGACCTCATAGAAGTCTTCATAGCCTGGTACTGGTTTCCATGTTTCTTTCATACTTCCATCAGTTTGTAGAGGTTGAGAGTCATGTAGATGGAGAGTGAAGAGGTGCTGTCCTTTGTCTCATCAGACGAAAAGACGGCTTCTAAAAGCTCCCAAATACCTTCGCGCATCCATGTAAGTTCTTCAATGTTGTCATGCTCTCCGAGGATGATAGCCAGACGGTCTTTGCCGTCAATCGTTAAGGTCTTTACCATAGGGCAACCCTCCCGACATTAGCTATTGAAACTGTTGAGACTTCGGATTTCGCTCCGATAGGCGTGGATAGGATGTTACTATGCTTCGCACCCTCTCTCCTTTCATTGTTCTTTGGCATTGTGAATGAAATTTGAGTAGATACAAGAAAGGCTGTCGCCTCCCTATTCTCGCCAAAGAACGATACATCGCAAGTGTTGCGAGCATCCACATGGGATAGCGACAGCCTTATATCTTTCAGATACGGCTCGTCAACGAGCATATTTTTTGCTCGCAGACACTTTGCAAAAATCATTCTTTGGCGAAGAATTCGTTGCAAAGGTAACTTAAATTTCTGAAAAGCCAAAGGTCTTGCCATATTTTAACTAAAATTCACTCAGAAATGCGTTAGCAATTTCATTGAAGTATGCTTCTGTGGTTGGTATATCATCGTCGGATGCCATGATTTGATTGGCGATTGACTTCTTGCGGTGTATGATTCTATAGAGTGTGCTGTCAATAGTTCCTTGCCCGAGTAGATAGTAGCACGTCACATTGTCCCGCTGACCGATGCGGTGGGCGCGGTCTTCACACTGACAGCAGTCCGCGTATGTCCAGGCGAGTTCTATGAAAGCGACATTAGATGAGGCTGTGAGGGTAAGGCCGACACCTGCAGCCTTGATGGAGCAGATGATTAACTGAGCATTGCCGGACTGGAAGGCATCAACGGCCGCTTGCTTTGCCGTGAGGCTGTCACGTCCTGTAACACGGACAGCGCGAGGGAAGGCACGGCAGAGAGCATCCACAATCTCATGGTAAGAGCAGAAGAGAATGAGCGGTTTGCCACTGGCAAGGAAGTTACGGGCAAAGTCGATGGCCTGTGCCACCTTTCCCATGGCCGCAAGAGAGCGTAGTGTCATGAACTTGACCAATGTCTCCATGCGCATTTTGCGACGTATCTCAACATCGGTACACTCCTTATACTGGCGAAGATACTCGGCGAGATCGGCAGCAGCAAGGTTGTACTCGTCACGGTTGGAAATCTCGACGTAGAGGTCGCAGCGTGTCTTTTCGGGCAGTTCGGTCAATACCTTTGCTTTTTCCCTGCGGATGAGGCAAGAGGAATAGAGCCGTGATGAAAGTTCGTTCAGGTTCTCCCCATCCCCATACATGGCGAGGAAAGCCCCTTTGCCTCCAAACTCGTTGAGACGGTTCATAATGGAGAGTTGGGAAACGAGGTCTTCGGGTCTGTTGACCACGGGCGTGCCGGAAAGGAGGATAATCCAGTCCTTGCCCGTTGCTATGCCCTTGGTGAATATGGTCTGCTGTGCGGATGGGTCTTTGATGCGGTGGGATTCGTCGATGATGATGGACTTGAAGAGGTTGATGTGTGGGCAGAAGACGACATCTTTGAGCCGGAACCCGGTACGACCGGGAGCGTTATTTGCTGCGCGTGAGCCGCCTTTGATGTCCCACACAAAGAACTTGCGGAGAGATTCGTAATTGACGATGGCGACATGGTGCATCTTCATTTGCAGAAGGTACGGCCACGTTGTCTGGGTGTTGTTGTCGAGAACGAGGGCATGACGGTCTGTAAACCTCTCAAACTCACGTTTCCAGTTGATTTTGAGCGAAGAGGGACAAATGACGAGGCAGGGATAAGCGTTAGCCGTATCGACGATGCCGATAGACTGGAGCGTTTTGCCAAGCCCAGGCTCGTCACCGATGAAAAGACGTTGCTTTTCAAGTCCGAAGCGAATGCCCTCCAGTTGGTAGGGGTAGGGCTGCACGCGCAGGTTATGTTTGATGTTGTCCGTCATAATTCATTAACTTCCATATTTCCATTGTATGTAGTCATATTCATCTCTGAAACCGTGTGCCTGATACCAGTCTTCTTGTTCGTCTTCATCATCGTACCACTCATCGTCATCGTCGTTGAAGATTTCGTCATAATATTCTTCTGGTATTTCGTCAACTTGTATTTCGTATAATTCCATAGATCTTTTGTTATTTGAAGCGTTCTATTTCGTCTAATATTTCTTGTCGCGTGTTGCCGCGAAGGTAGTTGGTCAGTACTAAGTCGATGCAGCGATTGTAGAACTTTTGGAACTCGCTTTCGTCCATCTTTGCGAAGCTGATTGATCCGAGCTTGATGACGGGTCGGCGGGCATGCCAAATTATTTCGTAGAGGCCGAGGTCGAGCTTGAGGTTATCCAACATGGATTCCTCGCTGTGAATGTTGAGCATACGGACTAAGCGCTCAGGCAGATTGTCGAAGGTGAGGCGCACAAGGGCAAAGAATTTCTTGTGAAACTCGTAGTTGCGCGGCTTGCGGATGGTGCAGAGCACCGTTTCACCTTCGCTCAGACGCTGCTTCTCGTCGTAGTCTGAATCGTACATCGGCACAAGGCCGGTGGCTGTTACTCGGCAGAGGATTTCCATTTCTAATTATTCATTTCTAATTATTATAAAGAGAGGCACCAGTACTGGAAGGCCAGTTCTTCGTACTTTGCGCGTCCACGCTCATAGGTAGCATCACCACGACGAATGTAGTGCTTGAATACTTTGTTATTCTTCTTGCTGATGGCGTAGATGAAATCTCGGTCAGAGCCAGCAATATCCATGTACCATGACCGGCTCCTATCCCAATCGAAGAAGTCTATTGCCTCATCAAACTCCTTCTGCGATGTGGCAGATGTGGTTTTGAGGTCGCCACCGAAATTGCAATAGGGTAGCCACCAATCCCACTTGCAGCGCGTAGGCAGCGTGAATGGGAATTCGCCGTACTCGAAGCGCATGGCGGGGTTCACCATGACGGTCTGCGGGTCTGAGGTTTCGAGCACCTTTTGCAGGAATGGGTCGTGTACAGCTTCGGCGTAGAGTGCAGCGCGCATCTCCATAGCGTGCAGCCATTCATCTTCGGTGTAAGGCACAGGATCGTCGCCGATGGTGCGAGCGTAGTGATTAACACGCATAGGCTCTGTGATGAGAGCGTCCACGAGGGAACCGAAGCGAAAGATGGCCTCCCTGTCCCCGAACATAAGCCGGGGATGCAGGAGGTTCTTAAGTGTAGTGAGGTCGCTGTTGCTGACCTCGGTGCGCATGTAATAATCGTTGGAGGGGACTATCATAGTTGCGGTGGATTTATTCCGACGGTGACCCATCGGACACGGTGGCTACTTGGCTTTGACTTCATCTTCGTAGAAGATGTGTTCTGACTGGATAAGTTCACCATCCTTGGCGCACTTCTCGCAGAAGGTGATTTGCTTCTTGAACATCTTGGTAAGTTCCTCGATGGAGAGATTGCACCCTTCCTTCGTCCACCACATTGTGATGATTTCGGGGAACGCCTCAACATTCATAGGCACCAGCTTCTTCCTAACGGAAGTCTTGGGCTGATAGGACGGCACCGTTACCTGCGCTTGGTCGAAGAGGTTGCCGACCTCATTTTGTTTGGCTTTCATTTCAGCCTCCATGCGCTGCTGCTGCTCGCGCTGCAGGCGCTCCTGCTCTACGCGCTTGGCCTCAGCCTCTTCGCGCTCCTTCATTTGCTGACGTATGCGTTCAGCCTCTTCTGCGCTGGCCTTTGCAGCACGCTCCAGCTCCATCTTCTTTGACGGCATCATACCCATGATGCGCTGGCGCTCTTCGAGCAAGGTACGCTCAAACTCCACGTGGAATGTCGGCATGAGCTCGGAAAGTACCGTATGGCGAATCTTGCTCAAATCGAGTGCCGGGATAAGCGTAGGAGGGTAAGCAGGTTCAGTCTGACTTATCGTTAGTTCGTCATCGTTAGACATCGTGATATTGAAGTTGGCAATGACGCTCATGCGCTCGTCGTAGTTGTCAAGCGTCACCTCGGCAAAGAGGTTGCGCAGCCCTTCAAGATGGAAGTCGAGGTAAGAGCGGAACTGTGAACGGTAATGACTGTCACAATCGGTGCGATACTTGGCGCGCGCCTGTTCTATCTGCTGTTGGCGCATGGCTTCACGCTGGCGTGCCAGCTCTTCTTCACGCTTCTTGGCGGCGTACTTGTTACGCTCTGCCTGTAGGAGTGCGGGAACGCTGTTTGCTTTTGTAGCGTCAATGTCATTCTCCATGCCGGTGAAGGCGGTTCGGATTTCATCGAAGAGCTTGGTGAGCGGCGCGCGCTTATCGTTCATCTTATGTACGGTCTTGCGCGCCTTCTCCAAGAAGGATGCTACTTGCTGATCCAGTTCGTCGGTCATGCCGCTTTCCGCGATGCGCTGAAGAAGAAGTTTCCCAGCGTCGATGCAGCGGTCATGGCTAACCACATTCTCCTGATAAGCTGCAGGAGCGGAGGACACGATAAGCTCGATGTTCTCCTTACGGATGATTGCTAATTCTGTACTCATGATGTAGTTAGTTTATGACTGTGGTGTTAGAATGTTCCATCATCGGTACTGTCTGATGATGGGTCAACGGTCACACCTGCGGAGGTGTCAGGCTGATTTCCGAAGGGAGGATTCGGGTCTTCCTTCTGTGCAGGCTTTCCCACCTGCTGCCCTTCGATGTTATAGAAAGCGTCGATATCGGCCTGAGTTTCCTCATTCTGCTGTGTCTCTAACTCAGCCTTGCCAATGCGCACTTTCGGATAGGTCTTGAAAGCGTGCTTGATGAGCTTGGCGCAGAGGAAGCCAGTGTCAATGCCACCATAATTTGAGGTGTAAAGCTCATTGGGTGTCTCGTAGTACTGGTTCGTCTGCTTGTCGTAGCGTCTGTTGTTCTTGCCGGAATAGTCTTTCAGACGCAACCAGTCCTCTTCCAGCATGACAGCATAGTCGATGCTGTTGTCTGCACGGGTGATGCGCAGATAGGCCGCAACGATGTGGTTGGACTTGTGCGGAAGGTTGCAGGTGTAGCTTACCTGCTTGCGTCCGTCGGTGTCGGTGAAGGAGAAACCATCCTCTTCGTACACGAGGACGGGATTATCTGCGTGTCGGATCTGACCGGCGCGAGCACGCAACACCAATTCCCCGTAACCGCTAATGGTGAGGACGAGGCGACCTTCATACAACTTCTTCCCGTTTGCGTCGGTACCGATGTTGTAGTTACGACCCTGAAGATAACAGAGAGCGCGTGTGCCTGGTTCCAGCGAGAGGCCGCAGACGGCAAGGCCGATGAAGGAGTCGAAAATGGAGAAGCGCGTAGCCTTCTGCAACTGCTCTTTGTCACGCAGGATGCTGTTGAAGTAAATTGATTCACGCTCGTAGGCTGATTCGCCAGTACCGGCACCCCAAAGGGTGTCGTGAATCTGAATAAAGCGTGTGCGCACGCTGTCGTTGGTTGCAATATCGAGCGGATTTATCTTATTAATCGTCTCGACGGTTAGCTGTAATTGATTCATGTTGTAGTTTTTTGATGTTGTTTGAAAAAAGTGGCGGTGCTGTTCCCCGCCAAGCCATCGGTTTATTGCCTTTACAGGGGGATTCCCTTCCGCTGGCTGTTATATATGTATATGAGGCAACTTCCTAAAAACCGAAAGCTATCATCACTGACCACCTTCGGCGTGCGATCATCATCATAGAACAATGTGTAATCGAAGATCGCCTGGGATAGATAATGAACTAAGGTATAGTGATATATGTGTGTCATGTGAAGTAGTCTTGTTTGTTGGACTGCAGCCTGCGCAGTATGGAGGTCTGGTACTCAACCTTTCCGGGTCTAACAAACGGCTCAATCTTACCTTGCCTGCGCCATCTGTCAACGTTACCCCTGCCGAAGCGGCGGTATGCCTCACGCTGTGAGACCACTTCGGGATCATTTCTGTTGATTGCATCAACGACGCGTGATGCTACGTCATTGATGAAGGTCTCGTATGAGACCATGCGATCGGAGAATTGGATTTGCAGCATGACCTTTATTGATTATTAATGATTGTGAAGTCTGTGGCACAGTCGAAGCAGTAGGCACGTTGGTCTCCCTCGTCTGTAAGCCCGAAGTCAAGAACCTCGCTGGAGCCACAGGAGGGGCAGGGCATTTCGACGTACTTTACTTGTGATCGAATGTGGCTGACATAGAGTGAGCCAATGATGATTGCCGCCAAGATTGCGACGATGGGGAACTGTTTCATGATTAAAAGAGTTTTGAAATGAAGTAAGCGATAACAACTAAGGCCATAAAGGCAAAGAGAATGAGAGCATGCACAAGACATCCCTTCACAGGGTCTTCAGGATTTTCGTCGCCATTGTTGTATGGTGGCAGAGGGTAATTGTTGAATGGGTCTGTTGCTCGTACATAGAAGTGAAATATTTAAGTTATTGTTTGAAATTGATTTCCAACCACCTTAACTGATGTAGGGCGTTCATTGGTGTTGGGCTTTAAATTGTTTTACTTTCTCTATCAGTCTTGCTTCTGCCTGAGCGACGTTCTGTATATTTCTTTCCAGTTTCGCTTTAGCCTGTATCGTCAGTTCATCAGTGGCTTCATCATAGAAGATTGATTCTTTCTGTTTTGCAATGTATTTCTCTAAACGATTTTTCTGTTTAGAAACCAAAGCCTTCGCTGCGATGAATTTGTTGAGGTCTTCTTGCATCCCGATGTTATTGCCCATAACTTTTCTGTATGGGCTGTGGTAGCATCGGACATTATATCGTGGGTACTGGCATTGGAATCTTGCCGTGCGCCAACGTATGACCCAGTCGTATTTCTCTGCGATACGACGTGGCAGGTCGTATTTATAGAGTCCCACGTAGTCACCCTCTTTGTCGCCAGTCCTGCTAATGGTAATCACGTCCCAATGCTCAATGTCGAGTTTCTTTTCTACCTTGGCTATCTCTTTTGCCATTTCGTAGAAGTCACTGATAGACTCTTGTTTGCTCATGAATTGAAGAACTGTTTAAACACCTCGGCCTTGTACTCACCGCGTGTAAGGTCAATTATCTCGCGTATGGTGTATTCAGCTTTGTGCGGCTTTGGCAGTCTATTCTCGATATAGTCGCGTGTTCCTGTTGAGCATGCGCCAGTGATGGTGCGATAAGCGGCTATTGCCTCTTCAAATGTGAGCGTGTCATCAAGAGTGAGTTTCTTGTAAGCCGATGTGTCACGGTCGTTGATTTTGAAGAGCATGTCTGCACGCGCCTCCTGTAACGTGTCACCATGCGCCCAGTGGTTCTCACCGTCAGTAACAAGGTAAAACTGCTTGTTACTGACGGTGAGCTTATGAACACAGTACAGATGACCACGATGAGAGTCAATGACGGTGAACATTCCGTCAGCCTTAATATATCGTTTCCCGTTCCATTCCCACAACTTCGGACAGTCTCTGACAGATGCAATCTTCTTTTTTGATTCTGCCGAAAGCTTTCTAATCACTTTACTTGTGCCCGTGATGCCTGTGCCTCGGAGGTAGAGGGAGCCGCCCACGGTCAAGCCATCGGGGAGGCTGGTGATGCCTGTGCCTTCAAGGTCGAGGGAGCCGCCCACGGTCAAGCCATCGGGGAGGCTGGTGATGCCTGTGCCTCGGAGGTCGAGGTAGCCGCCCACGGTCAAGCCATCGGGGAGGCTGGTGATGCCTGTGCCTCGGAGGTAGAGGGAGCCGCC
>CAJORF010000027.1 GCA_905236985.1 uncultured Bacteroidaceae bacterium
ACGCGAGTGTACCAGCGCCAGCCCGCTCGTGAAATAAGGGCTTGACAAATCGGGGAAATAGCGGCGCAGCTGACCGCTCGTCAGCATTCCCTTATAGATGAGATTCTTCGAGGAAAGGGAGCAGATGTAAGCCTCACCCCCGACCCCTCTCCCGTGGGCGAGGGGAGTAGACGCCTTTGTCATTTCGGAGATTCTATTCTCAATCCTCTTCCTTATTTTATATAATGTACGGTCAAGCTCCGACACAACCCCCTTAAGGCTCCCCTCGCCCACGGGAGAGGGGCCGGGGGTGAGGCCGGGCTGGGGGGTGGGTCCCCTCCTTATAAAGATTTGCTTTATCTCCGGCTCCACCTCCCTTGCCGCAGCACCCAGCACCTCCGGGCATGTCGGCACCGTGCGCACGTGCATCAGCTGCAAACCCTCGCGCTCAATCTCCTCGATCATCACGCTCAGAATCTGCTCCTGCGCCTTTTCATCCTTCGGCAGGAACACCAAGCCCGTACCGTACTTACCTTTCTCCGGCACAGGAATCCCCTGCAACAGAATAAACTCATGCGGAATCTGCACCATGATACCAGCACCGTCGCCCGTCTTGTCGCGCGTTTCAGCGCCGCGATGCTCCATATTCTCCAGCACCCGCAGCGCGTTATCCACCAGCTCGTGGCTCTTGCCGCCGTGGATATTCACCACCATGCCCACGCCGCAGGCATCGTGCTCGTATGCTTCTTGATATAATCCCTGATTCATTTGACTATTTGGCAATTTACGATTTCACAATTTATCATTGATTCGGCGAAGTGCCTCTTTAGTGTTTTCGTATGTACCGAAAGCTGTGAGGCGGACGTAGCCTTCGCCGGCGGAACCGAAACCGACTCCGGGAGTGCAGACAACGTGCGCGGAGCGTAGCATCCAGTCGAAGAACTCCCAAGATTTCATGTCATTTGGTGTCCGAACCCACAAATACGGCGCATCAACGCCGCCATAGACATTGAAGCCCATGTCCGTGAGTGCCTCGCGCATCAGGCGGGCGTTCTTCATGTAGTAGGCGATAGTGGCCTTGACTTGCTCCTTGCCCTCGGGTGTGTAGATGGCTTCTGCAGCACGCTGGCTCAGGTAGCTCGTGCCGTTGAACTTGGTCGACTGACGACGATTCCAGAGAGCGTTCAAAAGCCCCTCTCTAACTCCCCCCGTGGGGGGGAGGACTTCCTCGTCCTTTGATAACAATTGGTTAGCGGCTCTCCTCCCCACGGGAGGAGCGGGGAGAAGGGCTTTCGGCACCACCGTATATCCGCAACGGATGCCTGTGAAACCTGCTGTCTTGGAATAGCTATGAAACTCTACGGCGCACCGCTTGGCACCGAGTATCTCGTAGATGCTATGGGGGACGTTCTCGCTTTGGATATAAGCTTCGTAAGCGGCATCATAGAAGATGAGGGCGTTGTTCTGCAAAGCATAATCCACCCACACTTTCAACTGGTTGCGTGTGAGCGTCGTACCCGTCGGGTTATTGGGATAACAGAGGTAGATGACATCCACATGCTCCTTGGGGAGTTGAGGAACAAAGTCGTTCTCCGCTGTGCAGGGCAGATAGACGATCTCGCGGCCAGCCATCACGTTCGAATCCACATACACGGGATAGACGGGGTCGGTGACAGCGATGCGCACGTCCTTACTGAGCAGCTCTTGGAAGTTACCCGTATCGCTCTTGGCGCCATCGCTGACGAACACCTCGTCTGCATCGATGTCGATGCCACGGGCACGGAAATCATTAGCCACAATAGCCTCGCGCAGAAAGTCATAACCGCGTTCAGGACCATAACCTCGGAAAGAAGTCGCTATCGCCATCTCGTCCGTCGCCTTGTGCAGCGCTTCGATGACAGCAGGACAAAGCGGCTGTGTCACGTCGCCGATGCCGAGGCTGATAATGTCGGCCCTAGGTGCCTCTGCCTTATATGCTTTCACCTTCTGTGCAATCTCAGAAAAGAGATAAGCACCAGAGAGCTTCAGGAAATTCTCGTTAATCATTATTTCTCGTTATTACGTTATATCGTTATCACGTTATTACGACAATTCGTTATTATGACGGCTCCGGCATTTCTATCTCTCCCTCGAACACGAACTCCGCCGGCCCCGTCATATACACATGCCCATCGCTTTCGCGCCATTCAATCTCCAGTTCTCCGCCATCCATGATGATGCGGCTCGCATGGCCGGCACGTCCTGTCTTGCAGGCTGCCACCGCCGTAGCGCAGGCACCTGTGCCGCAGGCCTGTGTGATACCACTGCCGCGTTCCCAAACGCGCACTCGAATGCCGTCAGGACGCATTTCGGCGAATTCGATGTTCGCGCGTTCAGGAAACGCAGGGTGGTGTTCAAGTATTGCTCCTTCGCGAGCGACATCAATCGCGTCCACATCGTCCACGAAGATTACATAATGAGGGTTGCCCATTGAAACGAAAGTCCCGGCAGGCAGTTTTTCGCCGCAAGGCAAAAACTGCTGCGGTTTTTCAAAAACGGGTTCTCCCATATCAACTGTCACGCTTTCCACAATGCCGTTAACAACATGCAGGAAAAGCAACTTTATGCCGGAAAGTGTGAGTAAGCGAATTACCGTCTCATGGAAACCATTCCCCTCCATACAAGGGAGGGGCCAGGGGTGGGTATTCTCATACAAATATTTCCCGACGCACCGGCTCGCATTGCCGCACATCATCGCCTCCGAGCCATCGGCATTGAAAATGCGCATCGTAAAGTCCGCCTCTGGCAACGGTGAGCGTCCGATCAAAACCAGACCATCCGAACCGATACCCTTGTGGCGGTCGCTCCATGCGATAGCTGCTGCCGCCGGATCTTCTATATGATAGAAAGAGGTATCAACATAGATGTAGTCGTTGCCACAGCCATGCATCTTCGCGAAGTGGATTTTCTCTTTCATTGTGTTTGTTTTTGTGCTTTATTTGCTACCATTCTTCCTAATGGCGATGCAAATATAGCGCACAGTGTTATCAAAACAAACAAAAACCAATCAAAATGTATAAAATATTCCAACTTTTCTTGATTTACGTCACTTCCTGCCACGCTTTCCTTGCAAAATGCTTCCCATGGAGCACTTCAAGTGAAAAGCAATCCATTGGAGTGAGCGCAGACGAAAGTAAATTTGTGAATCTGTGAATATGCACTTACCATCAGGGCATCGGAAACCCCTCTTATGGTTTTTCCAAAAAAATCTATCATTTCTATCACTTTTTCAGCTAATTCAATGTCTGGAAACGTGTTAGCTAATGATAGAAAGTGAGAGCAAATGAGAGATATGGCTCAAAAAACGGGCCCTTTTTGCGGCAAGTTACCCTTTAAATTGCCATTCAACAGTTATTAGTCAGCCTTCCGCAGTTTCCCGCTAACGGGAAAGTGGTGTCCCGCTTCAGGGAAAGACCTTTCCCGCCTCAGGGAAAGCGGTTTCCCGCTGGCGGGAAACAGGTGTCCCGCTGGCGGAAAGCCAACATGCTGTAGCTTAACGATTTCGCGTGGCTGATGAGGACAGTGGTTGGTTGCATGGCTCGGGTGTTTTACCCTGCAAATATAGCAATTTTTTGTGTAACCACCTAACTTTTTCTATCATTTTTCGATTATTTCTATCATTTGCTCTCACTTCTATCACTAAATAAATCGCTTATCCCTAACACCTTACATAAAAAAGTGATAGAAGTGATAGATTTTTCGGAAAACACTATGTAAGCTTGTGATTGAGTTAAGGGTTATTGCTGCGGGGAAGGAGGGTACACGATGATTCTGGTCTCACCCCCGACGTTAGGGCTATTCTTCTCGAACCAACTGCTTCCATATTCTTTCAATTTGTCTGGCATTTTGCTGACAATCTTTTTTCTATTTGATTATCAGGCTGTATGATTTCCCTCTGTCTGATTCTATTTTGAGTCCAGAATGTTCTTCTATGATAGGTTTCAGACGCCGGATGAGTGTGTATAGCGTCTCGCTGGCATCGGGTTTCTTGGGCCAAAGCGCATCACAAATCTCTGCTTTCGACAACTGATACGTGGGCGATTGCCACAGCATTTCCATCAGTTGCTGCTGCATCGGGGTAAGCTTTACTTCACAGCCTTTGGCATTGACGAACCGTCCATCTTGCAGGGCCAAGCCGCCATAAAGACCTAATGCTGACAGCCGCCTATGTTGATACAGGCAGAACAGGCTCCACAGCAACACAATTGACCAAAGAATCATCGAAGGCCGTTGGTCAGAAAGTGAGAGAATCGTTGCTGTCGATACTTGCGGACGAGGACGGAATCCTTTCTTGGTGTCCACCGCCAAAACAGCATTTCCTCTCAAACCCTCTATTTGTAGGTGGCTGTTGAACACTTGAATCGTGTCAGCACTGATCACGTCCGAGTGCTGTTCATCCAGAGCCTTGGCCAATGCCTGGTTCACATCCTCGGTCACCAATGTCTCCGTTGTTTTATAGCAGGTCAGGCTCACCATGCTCGATGCAATTATCAGTGCAAAGAGCACCACTACAGCGTATTGTTGTTTCATCGTTGCGAAAATTGTTTGATATTGGACGCAAAGTTATGCATTTTCCTGCAAACTAGTAGCGATTACATGGAAAAAGTGACAAGATTTAACGGTTCTGACATACGGTTACTGAGGTATTGGGTTATATGACGAGTGGCATTGCTCATTTGGCTTAACGAAAAAGTTCAGAGTTTTGCTGGCGCAGACAGCCTCGCGCAATGATGAAAGGGAAGGTCGCCACCGGCATCACGCTGGCAACGACCTGAAACTAAAAGAGTATTTATGGTTGCGTGGATGATTTCTATGCCTCATTCTGTTCCTGCTGTTCCTTCTTCGTGAGCTTGTACTCGACGATGAAGGAGATGAGGAGGCCGATGCCCATACCGGCGGCGATGGCAATCCAGAAATAGATGTCTTTCGTATCGACGCCACATAAGCCGTTGCAGAGCGCTCCGAGGCCCGCGCCAATGAGGATGCAAGCCCAGCGGAGACTGCTATATTTGTTGTGCTTTTCCTCATGTTCTTCAATGAGCAACTTGGCTGTTTCTGGATCGGTACCTTTCTCGATGAGGGCGAGGCGCAGTTGTGTTTCGCGGTTCTTTTTCTTGATGCTAGTGATAAACACCATCACGACTGCGACGATGGGAAGGGAGAGAGAGAGGATGATGGCGAATAAGCCTTCAAGTTCTAATTCTTGTAACATAGTTGGATATAATTTTAGGGGTTATTGTTTACTGTTTATTGTTTTGAGCGCGCTTTTGTGAACGGCCTTAAGGCCTTACATTATTAAGACCTCACGACCTCAAAAATATTACACTTCCTCGGGCGAAAAAGTTCTAAGGGCATAGACTGTGGAGAAGAGCAGGCCGAGCGTGGGCCACAGCATCACGAAGAGAGTCGTAGGCGTCCAACCGTGTGCATCTATATAAAGGTATGCGCATGCGAAGAACACGAGCAGAGCCAGCGGTAGGCCGAAGCTGAAGATGGCAGCTCGTGTCCAACGGCGCAGCCAAGCTCTGCGTGCCTGACGGCGCACATCGGCAATGATCATGCGGTCGAGGTCGGCGAGCAGTTCGCGGCGACCAATAGTCTCGCGAATGAGATGATCAAAAGAATCGTCAGTCATAGAGTTCATGATTCATGAAGTTTTTAAGTCGTTCGCGTATTCTATGCAGTTTCACCAATACATTGCTTTGCGAAAGCCCTGTTTGGCGCGCGATGTCAGCGGTCTTGCATTGTTCATAGTAATGGAGGCGTAGCAGCTGCTGGTCTTGTTCTGGCAGGGCGGCTATGGCGGCTTCCATCTGCTGGAGGCGGGCTTCATGCTCTGCAGAGTAGGAGGACTCGACAGGGATAGCGCCGAGCACCGACGTTGGGAGGTCGTCGATGGATGACGTGCGTCTTCGTCGCTCTTTGTCAAGGAGCTTGAGAGCCGTGTGTGCTGCAATGGCCGTGAGCCATGGTCCCAACTCAGTGCCGCGCCAAGTGTCGAGGTTCTCGTAGGCACGTACAAAGGTCTGTTGTGTCACCTCCGCAGCCCCTTCCTCACTACGCATCACACCCATAGCCCTCGAGAATACCATCCCAGAGTAGCGGTGGACAATCTCGGCGTAGGCCTTTTGGCTGCCACGCTGCGTGACTTGATATGCGAGTTCTCTGTCTGTCATCATATATAAGACGCCGAAACTCCCGAATTATTACACCGTCGTACAATCTTTTTTGCGATTTCGGCCACATAGGTACGGGTAACTGCTTGAAAATAGAACATGATGCGATTTTTAATATCCCATACGTGAGGTATCAACGGCTTTTGTTTTTTTCTCTTTGTAATTGCCAATGCGATAGATGACGGTGAGTCTAGCATTGGGAACTTCTGACCATACACGCAGGGAGAAATCTTGATTGGCTAGGTTGGAGTGTGTGTCGGTATGACTATTGGTAATGTTGTTCCCGCCGGCGATGACACTCCATTTCCCGTTATCCGAGGTCCAGCGCAGCGAGGCATTGAGGCGGAAGAACGGGGCGATGTCGTAAACGCCTTGAATAGCTCCCGACTGGAAGAATGGATTGAGCATCAACATGATATTATGTCGGCGTGAGAGTTTGGCGGCAATCTGTCCTCCAAGGATGAGTGACAGGTGACGACGATTGAAAGGAAGGTCGAAGAAGTTGTTGCTTTTATCATGCTTGTAGAGTCCTGTGACGTTGACGGTTCCGTTCA
>CAJORF010000028.1 GCA_905236985.1 uncultured Bacteroidaceae bacterium
AACTTTTCGACCGCTTCCTTCATCTGATCGTCAGACAAAACGGGAGTTAAAATGAAAACGGTTTCGTACTGATTCATAATAGCTTAAGTGATTAAATAGGGTTATTTTTGCAAAAATGCGGGGCAAAGGTACTGTTTTTTTCTGATTTGGCAATGCTTTCGGGGTGATTTTCTTCATTAAAAATAAAAAAGAGGCGTCTAAAGTCACTTTTTTACTAAAAAGTTTCTTCGATTCAAGTTTTTTTCGTTAATTTGTGCTGTCAATAGGATGTTTTGACACTTAAAACCGAAAAATCAATAATAAAATAAGCAATATGAAACTCTATTCAGGCATTATCACCGCCATCGTAGGCGCTGTTATTCTCATTCTCAGTTACCTCCTCGGAGGCGTTGACTACAATTGGATTCAGTTCATCGCCGCATTGATTATCATCGCAGGCATCTGTATCCACATCTACGTCAACTACAAGAAACCGCAGTACAATGCGTGAACAAAAAGGGAGCTTCACAGCTCCCTTTTTTTGTGTGATGTCTGAGGCTTATTCCTCCTCCATCTGTGCGATGAGACGGTAGCCCTTGCCGTGGACATTGTTGATCTCGATGTCGGGATCATCCTTGAGGTGCTTGCGCAACTTGGTGATATAGACATCCATCGAGCGGGCATTGAAATAGTTGTCATCGATCCAGATGGTCTTCAGAGCCAGTTCACGCTGCAGGACTTCGTTGGCGTGAGCGCAGAGCAGAATGAGCAGCTCGCTCTCCTTCGTGGTCAGCTTTGTCTGCTGGTCGCCAATGCTCAGGATCTGACGCTTCGTGTCGAAGGTGAACTTTCCAATGTGATATAAAGAGACGTTCTTTTGCTGCTTGCCATGCACGCGGCGAAGGATAGCTTCCATGCGCAGCACGAGTTCCTCCATGGAGAAAGGCTTGGTGATATAGTCGTCGGCACCGATCTTGAAACCTTCGAAGATGTCTTCCTTCAAGTTCTTGGCTGTCAAGAAGATGATGGGTACTTCCTGATTCACCTGACGGATTTCTGAAGCCAGCGCGAAGCCGTCCATCTTAGGCATCATCACATCGAGCACACACATATCATACTCGGTCTTGAGGAAACTCTTGTAGCCTTGTTCGCCGTCGGAGCAGAGATCTGCGTCGTAGCCCTTGGCCTGAAGATATTCGCGAAGCAACATACCGAGGCTCTCGTCGTCCTCGCAAAGCAAAATTTTCAGTTTTGAATCTTCTTGTGTCATAGTCGTAAGGGGGTTAATGTATATTGATAATGTAAATTGATAATGATTATGCCGTCTTGGTGTTCAGACTAATCAATGAGCGGGAGCGTGATGATGAATTTTGTACCGCGTCCGTACTCACTCTCGGCCTTGATCGAGCCGTGCATGAGATCCACCATTCCCTTGACGTAGGCCAGTCCAAGGCCGAAGCCCTTGACATCGTGTTGGTTACCCGTGTGAACACGGTAGAAGCGGTCGAAGATGTGCTTGAGATCCTCATGACGGATGCCTATTCCATTGTCAGCGATGGCGATGACGAGGTGACTGCCCTGAGTGCGCGTGCTGATACTCAGCTGTAGGGGTTCATCGTCTCGGCGATATTTGACGGCGTTATCCATGAGATTGAAGATGACATTTGTGAAGTGCATTTCATCTACATAGATAGCAGCATCCTCAGCGTCGAGGTCAGCGGTGAGTGTGCCTCCGTTCTGCGTCACCTTGAGTTGGAAAGTCTTCACGACATCGTCGATGACGACGTTAGCATCTATCTCCTTCTCGTTGAAGCGTATATTATCACGCTCATAGAGAGACATCTGCAGCACTTTCTCTACCTGATAACGCAGACGTTTCGTCTCATTGACAATCACGCCGGAGAGGTTGTCTATCATCGCTTCACTTTTATTGATACTCTTGTCACCGAGCATCTGTGCAGCAAGTGATATGCTGGAGATGGGGGTCTTGAACTCGTGCGTCATATTGTTGATGAAGTCGTTTTTCATCTCCGTGTCGCGCTTCTGTCGCACGATGAGCCAGACGGTGAAGCAGAAGGTGATGAACAGCACGATGGTGAACACCAGCACAGGCACAATCTTGCTGGCCACGCCCTGAATGTAGTTGTTCATGTCAGGAAAATGGACGCGCAGGAGTCCCATCTTCTGCGAGGGGTCATTGCGGAAAAGAGTCTGAGTGTAAGTGTATTCGGAGCCTTTCTCGTCGTAATCGGAGCAACGATAGACCTCCTGTCCGTTGGCATCGAGTACGCAGAAATGGTAGGGCAGCGTGACACCTCCGGCTTCAAGTTCTGCACGCAGGTTAGTGTCTAAGAGCCTGAAATCGATACGCTCGCTAAAATCCTTCTCGCTGGCGTTGTAGAGTACAGTGAAGATGACCTCGTTGAGAATGCCCTTCTGATAGAGATAGGCGTTCTTCACAAACTCCTGAAAACGCTGGTTGGCGGCATCAAGGGTGGTCGTTGAGGGTGTCAGTGTCAATGCCTTGGCTGCTTTCGAGGGCTGCTTGAGCTGTGTCTTCACACGGAAGGGAGTGAGGCCTAACAGCGAATCGCCAAGCTGTAGCGATTCCTGCACTTGCATCGTCTGTACCTCTTCGGGAAGATTATCAGCATTATAGTCCATCTTGGCGGCCACGGTCTCTAAATAACGGAACGTCTCATTGCGTTCCAAGTCGCGGCTGGTATGGTCGAGGGCTCGCAGAACGGTCTCGTCGAACTGCTCCTTGCGCATCCTCACCATTGAACCTACTATTCGTCCTTGCAGCAATAGCAGGCCGAAGAATGAGAAGCCAATGATGAGGCTGATGAAGAAGATGGTGGAGCGTTTCATTGCGTTGCGATTCGTTTTGTTGATGCAAAGGTAGGGTTTCGCACGCAATCTGCCAAAAGAAGCAAGGGCAAAGAATTTAGATATTTAACAATGTTAACATAAAACAGGTTCTCAACACATCAAATATGTATTAATAAAAGGTCTTCTCCCACAAATCTTTTGCCATATCAAAAGAAAACATTAACTTTGTCCACAAATAAAACTAACCCCGCATGACAACTATGAGACACTTCATCCTTACACTTACACTGCTCATAGCAGCTTCGATGCCCGCTGCAGCACAACAGGAGCCTCAGTGCCCCCCACAGGTTCTGTTCCAAACCTACGACAGCTACCACGTTCCATATCGCATTCCAGCTATTGTGACGACGAAGCAGGGACATCTCATCGCCGTGGCCGATCGCCGCTACTGCCAGCTGGACATTGGCTTCGGCAAGATTGACCTAGTCGCCCGCACAAGCAAGAACAACGGGCGCACATGGTCTGTAGATACGGTCATCCAACGCGGATCGGGCATTCAAGGCTCCGATGATTGCGGCTACGGTGACATCGCCATGGTAGCCGACCGCAACAGTAAGCGCATCCTGTGTATGTCCGTCACCGGAAACGTCATTTATATAAAAGGTACGCGCGAGAACCCCAACCGCATCGCGCGATGGTACAGCCCCGACGGCGGCAAGTCATGGACGAAGGCCGAGGACGTCACTGACGCCTTCTATGCGATGCTCCCCAACACCCGCACGATGTTCATCGGCTCAGGCCGCATCATGCAGAGCCGCGTGGTCAAGAAGGACAAGTACTACCGCCTCTACTGCTCTGTACTCACACGCACACAGATGGGCGACAAGGACGTGGCTTGCAACTATGTCCTCTATAGCGACGACTTCGGCGGCACGTGGGCCGTTCTCGGCGGCTCGACGCTCGACGGCAACGACAGCCCCTGCCTCGAAGGCGACGAACCGAAGACCGAGGAACTGCCCAACGGCGATGTCATCCTCTCCTCGCGCAAGTGGTATGGTCGCTTCTTCAATGTCTTTCATTTCAACGACATACGCCAAGATCAGGAGCACGGCAGCTGGGGACAGTGTGTCGCCAGTCACGACGTGCCTGGCGGCATCAAGGTCGGAGCCAACTCCTGCAACGGTGAGATCTATCTTGTCGATGCCACTGAGACGGCTACGGGTCGCAAGGTCAAGCTAATGTTACAGTCGTTGCCTTTCGGAGAAGGACGCTGCGATGTCGGAATCTGGTACAAGGAAATTGTCCCCAACGGCATCTACTCACCTCGCGCCTTCGCCCACAACTGGACGCGTGGCATCCAAGTATCTCACACCACCTCCGCATACTCCACCATGACCCTCCAGCGCGACCATCGCATCGGCTTCTTCTGGGAAGAGAAGCAGAACGAGAACGGCTACAATATGGCCTATCAACCCCTTACCATCGCTGAAATCACAGGTGGCCACTACAAATAACCCCTCTTTCGAGGAGAAAGATCATACAATATATGCCCGTAAAGAAGCGCAACAAATGGATGATCCTTGTCAGCTCTTGGGTAACAAACACCACTAATAATTGTCCACAAGTATCAAAAAAACACCAGCGGGCTTCAGCTCGCTGGTGAACGATATAAGGTAAGGACTTCTATTCTTTGCGGTCGTCGATGTTGTCGCCTTCGGTCGGTGCCATCTTCGAGAAGTCATCGAGGCCGTTGAGGATGAGTATGTTGTACCACTGGATGAGCTTCTTGACATCGGAGGGATGGACGCGGTCGCGGTCGAAGTTGGGAAGAACGTCAGCGAAGTAGTCGAAGAGTTGGTCGCGTGAAGCTTTCTTGTAGTCGAGACTGCTCACAGCACCGTTCTCTTTGGTTTTGAGACTGGTGAGGACATCTGCCAGGGGTACTTCCTCGTCATCGGTGTACATCGCAATATCAGCGAGCGAAATCACACGGTCAGTGGAGAAAGCGGGCATACGGTGATGTTTTTCGTCGATGCTCTCGACGACGAGGCTGCGGTTACCTCGTGATACCAGCTTGTACAAGCCGGGTTTGCCAGCGATGGCTAAGATGGTTTCAAGCATGATTCTTTTTATCGTTATAATTGATGATTCGGTGAATGTTGTTGAAAAGCGGGCGCAAAGATAAGGTTAATGTGTCGATTGGCCAAGCAATGTATCAATAAAAAAACTTAATTGAGACGAGAAATCGCTGCCATCGTTCACGATGACGAGGTCAGCAACACGCCTTCGCTCCTCGTCGGAAAGCTGACGGGCGATGCGGGACCGCACTTGCTCCTCGGTGCTGTTGTCACGCCGGATCACACGCTCAATGCGCAGCGGCAGCGGAGCCTCAACGACGATGACCTTGTCCGCTACTTCGAGGAAGTGGGCTTCAATGAGGATAGCACTTTCTATGGCTACTAAGCCTTCATGACGCGCCGCCCAACGGCGAAAGTCAGCCTTGACGGCAGGATGAACGATGGCATTGATGGCTGCGGTATGGCTCTCATCTCCAAAGACGTACGCAGCCATACGAGCGCGGTTGAGTCGTCCGTCTGCGTCATAGGCATCTTCGCCCACCAAGGCAGTAATCTTACGTCTCAATGCACTGCCGTGCATGAGTAGTTGAGCCTCGCGGTCGCAGTCATAGACAGGAATCTGAAAGTGGCTTGTCAGCCATTGCGAGATATAGGACTTGCCGCTGCCTATACCTCCTGTAATGCCGATGGTCATTCGTCTTCAGTCTGTTCGATGAGATACTCTACGAATTCCGGCATGATTTTCACCTGCGTGATACCTTCAGGCACCGAGCGCAGTTTCAGTTGCAAGAGGGAATCGGGCGAATCCATCAACTCCTCGTAGGTTGCTGTGATTACAAAATTATCAGATGTGTAGAGATCGTAGTCCTTGATGCCCACATTAAAGGACACCGTCGCTTTCGCGGGGAACGTGCGCAGGGTCATCCCACCTGGGAAGTTTGTTCCTATGATGGGCACTTCCACCTTTTTCTCCACATACTTATCGACATCGATGACCAACGTCACCTCAGCAGGATCAAACTTGACACCACGCATAGGCATCAATGCAATCTTGCGGGAGATGTCATCATTCACATCGTTGAAGTTCATCACCACAGTCGGCACTACGGTCAGCGAGTCCAGAAATTGAGCCTCGCCCCAAACGGTCACCGAGTCAGGGTCGCAGTAAACGCGGTCGATGAATAACTCTGGCCGCACTTGCACACCGCCTCTGTAGGCCACTTTGACGCGTTTCATCCCGCCTCGTGTGAAGAAATATTCGAGCGTGTCAGGACGAATACCGACCACGCGCGACGAGGGATCAATGAGCGGAGTTAAGAGTCGCTGAATCTCAGCGTGACTGATGTTGACATGACCGTAGGCTCCACCTTTGTCGCGAGCTGCGAAATCAACCTTCACTGTGGGATTATGGCGACGAAAATAATAGCCAAACAGTTCCGTGCCCTTGTCATGCAGCGTGACATGAATCGCTTCCGGCAGCTCAGAGATGATCACCGTTCCGTCTTCAACATTCTCAATTTCAATGGGAAAGTCCACTTCCAAATCATAAAAGTCGTTGAGCGTCATCATCAACCAGAAAATAGCAGAGATGATGACAAAGAAGGTAAATACCAAAGCCTCCCTGCTGCGTTTGCTGAGCAGGAAAGCCTTGATAGCTTCCACGAAACGGGTGAATCGGGAACGGGTCATCGATGTTTATTTGGCGTAGTTCTGTGTGGCTTCAGCCGAGGCGAACACGGAATTGCGATCGACACGGATGCGCACACCGTTAGCTACCTCGATAATGAGGATGTTCTTCACATCGTCAATATCGCGAACTACTCCATAGATACCGCCGGCAGTGATGATTTCCTGACCACGTTCGATGGCGTTGCGGAACTTCTGTATCTCCTTCTGTTTCTTCTGTTGCGGACGGATCATGAAGAAATACATGATGGCAAACAGCGCGACGAGCATCAGAATCATTCCCAGACCTCCGTCACCATTCTGAGCCTGAAGTAAAATTGTGAGTGTTTTCATTTTGAATACCTTAATTTTATAATAAACATGATTCTATCAAGATTTGAGAGTCATTCGTCAGTGCCCTCTGTGTCAGTGGCTTTTGGTCCTACCGCTTCGGAACGTGCTTCAAGCGTCTTCTTGAGCTTGCCCTCGCGAATGAGCTGACGCGCCATAGCATCCAGCATCCCATTGATGTAAGCTCCGCTACGGGGTGTGGAATAGAATTTGGCCACATCAACATATTCGTTGATGGTCACCGATATGGGAATCTGCGAAAAGGTCATCATCTCCGCCAGCGCCGTTTGCATGATGAGCAGATCCATCAGTGCCAGACGCTCCAAGTCCCAGTTGTGCAGCGACTGCGACACCAATGCACGATAGTTGTCAGCACCTAAGAGCGAGGCGCGTAGCAGACGGCGGGCAAACTCGCGGTCTTCCTCGTCGCGGTATTCAGGCATGAGCGGCTGATCGGCACCTAACTTCTTGTCGAAGAGCTTGATGGTTTTGATGACAAAGGAGTCAATGATGTAGCGGTCATCGTTCCAGAAGAGGCTTTTCTCCTCCAAGAGATGGTCAAGTTCCTCATCCTCCATGATTACCTTGCGGTAGAGTTGGCGCCAGATAGCCTTGTCATCCTCGTAAGTGGGCGTGTCGTGACGCGCCATCCAATCCTTGTAGGTCTCCGACTCGGTAATCTTGTTGTAGAGGTATCGCACGAAGTCTTCGTCATCGGCCCACGTTTTCTTTTGGTTATCCACGAAGTCACGCAACTGACGGTTCTTCTCCAGCTGTGCGATAAACTGGTTGTTCACAAAGCGGGGGCTGGGAGCCAAACCATCGCGCAGGCGGTTATGACGGCTGGTGGCTGTGTTGAAGGCACGCTCGGCAATATGATTGAGATCCACCAGCAATTCCAACATATATAAATAAAGGTCGTAAGACTTTGAGAGACTATAGAACAAATCTTTCTCAGCTGAGTCTAATTTGTGACCTCCGTTTTGATAATACGCGTAGGTTTGCTGGATTACTTTTAGACGAATTAGTTCGCGATTGATCATACGAAAAGAGGTATTTCTGCGTTTAATTGTTCCTTTTGGTTTGCAAAAGTAGTCATTTTAAAGATAAAAGCAGAAATTTTTCAAGAATTTTTGGGCTGTTTGACGAAATATGACTAATTTTGACCCCGATTTGATGAAAAAACATTTAATCGATGAAAGAAACACGTTACGACAACAAGGAAAAAGACATCCTTTTTTCGAGAGCCATCAAGGCTGGGAAGAGACTTTATTACGTTGATGTGAAACAGAGCAGCCGCGGCGACCTTTACCTCGCACTCACCGAGAGCAAAAAAATCGTCAGCGGAGATCCAGAGATGCCACAGTTCTCTTATGAGAAGCACAAACTGTTTGTCTATCCCGAGGATTTCGAGAAGTTCACTGGTGCTTTAGCTGACGCTATGCGTTTTATCTACGAGCAGCAAGGCCCCGTGGAGCAGCGCACAGTCGAGGAGCGGGGAGACATTCAGCTCGACGAGCTTGAGTTCTGAGCCTTTTTTCACCTCAGAAACCCGACACACACAGAAAAAGAATAGCCGCCATTGAAAATGACGGTTATTTTTTTTGCGCTTTAGCTCAAGTTGAGCTATCTTTGCACCGCAAAATGAGAAAAAACACTTTACCACTATGACTATCTTCTTTTTCCGTACCCCTGAACAGAGCATCATCGCAACGCAAGTCGATCACACGCTCTCACCAGAAGAAATCGAAAAACTTTGCTGGCTGTATGGCGGCGCATCGCTAATCCCTGAGCAAACGCTCGCAGGACATTTCGTAGGTCCACGCCGCGAAATGATCACACCTTGGAGCACAAATGCCGTCGAGATCACACAGAATATGGCCATCAGCGGTATCAAGCGCATCGAGGAATATAGACCTTACTCCGCTAATGCGGAAGAGGGAACCTACGATCCGATGCTCCAGCGTCTCTACGACGGTCTCGACCAGGAAATCTTCACCGTGAACATCGAGCCCGCACCGATTCTGCATATCGAGAATCTGGAGGAATACAACGAGAAAGAGGGACTGGCCCTTTCTCCCGAGGAAATTGAATATCTGCACGATGTGGAGCGTCAGCTCGGACGCAAGCTCACCGACAGCGAAGTGTTTGGCTTCGCACAGATCAATAGCGAGCACTGTCGCCACAAGATTTTCGGCGGCACATTTGTCATCGACGGCGAGGAGAAACCCAGCAGCCTCTTCTCCATGATCAAGCGCACCACACAGGAGAATCCACATAAGATTATCTCGGCCTACAAGGATAATGTTGCTTTCGCCCAAGGTCCTGTTGTCGAGCAGTTTGCTCCCGCCGATCACTCCACCAGCGACTACTTCCGCGTCAAGGAAATCGAAAGCGTCATCAGCATTAAGGCCGAGACCCACAATTTCCCCACTACCGTCGAACCCTTCAACGGTGCCTCGACAGGCACAGGCGGTGAGATACGCGACCGCATGGGCGGCGGCACAGGTTCATGGCCCATCGCAGGTACGGCAGTCTATATGACGAGCTATCCGAGAAGCCAACGTCCCTGGCTCTACCAGACACCTGAACAGATCCTCATCAAAGCCTCCAACGGTGCCTCGGACTTCGGCAACAAGTTCGGACAGCCGCTCATCGCAGGCTCCGTGCTCACCTTCGAGCACGAGGAGAACAGCGAACAGTACGGCTACGACAAGGTGATCATGCTCGCAGGCGGTGTAGGCTATGGCACCAAGCGCGACTGCTTAAAAGGCACGCCACAGAAAGGCAATAAGATTGTTGTCGTGGGCGGCGACAACTACCGTATCGGTCTTGGTGGTGGTTCAGTAAGTTCTGTTGATACAGGACGTTATTCCAGTGGCATCGAGTTGAATGCCGTGCAGCGCGCTAATCCTGAGATGCAGAAACGCGCCTACAACCTCGTGCGCTCGCTATGTGAAGAAGATGTCAACCCCGTCGTATCCATTCACGACCACGGTTCGGCAGGCCACGTCAACTGCTTGAGTGAGCTCGTCGAGGATTGCGGCGGACTCATCGATATGACCAAACTGCCCATCGGCGACCCCACCCTCTCCTCGAAGGAAATCATTGCCAACGAGAGCCAGGAACGCATGGGCTTACTTATCCAAGAGGAACACCTCGACCACGTCCGTGCCATTGCCGAGCGTGAGCGTGCCCCACTCTATGTCGTCGGCGAAACGACTGGCGACGCTCATTTCGCATTCGAGCAGGGTGATGGCATCCGTCCCTTCGACCTCGACGTGGCGCAGATGTTCGGTTCCTCACCGAAGACAGTGATGGTGGACGAGACGGTTATCCGGAAATACAAAGACGTGGACTCTCCCCCCGCCCTCCCTGTTAGGGAGGGAGCAGAATCATTTGAAAGCAGCAAACTCTCCTCTTCTAAGGTAAACGCTCCCTCCCTAACAGGGAGGGCGGGGGGAGAGTCTGTTCTCTCCGCCGTTCTCTCCCTTGAAGCTGTCGCCTGCAAGGACTGGCTCACTAACAAGGTCGATCGTTCTGTCACAGGTAAGGTCGCACGTCAGCAGTGCCAGGGTGAGCTGCAGTTGCCGCTCTCTGACTGCGGCGTCGTAGCCCTCGACTACCGTGGACGCAAGGGCATTGCCACCGCCCTCGGCCATGCACCGCAGGCAGGTCTTGCTGATCCCGCAGCCGGTTCTGTGCTTTCTGTGGCCGAGAGCCTGACGAATATCGTGTGGGCGCCGCTTGCCGAAGGACTCGACAGCATCAGCCTCAGCGCCAATTGGATGTGGCCCTGCCGCTCGCAGAAAGGCGAAGATGCCCGATTGTACAAAGCTGTTGAAGCTCTCTCCGACTTCTGCTGCGACCTCGAAATCAACGTCCCCACAGGTAAGGACAGCCTCTCCATGACTCAGAAATACCCCGATGGCACCAAAGTCATCGCTCCAGGCACCGTCATCGTCAGCTCCGGCGGCGAAGTCAGCGACATCCGCAAAGTCGTGAGCCCCGTGCTCGCCGACGAACAGAAAAGCGC
>CAJORF010000029.1 GCA_905236985.1 uncultured Bacteroidaceae bacterium
GAAAATGGCACATCGACCTGTGGCAGGCCAACGCCTGGCAGCTCATGCAGGAGGGCATCCCTACCCTATCGATTCACGTCAGCGGCCTCTGCACCTTCAGCAATCCTTCCCGCTTCTTCTCCGCCCGTCGCCTCGGCATTAATAGTGGCCGAATGTTCACGGGCATTATGAAGCGGGAATAATTGAGTTGACAAGTTGACGAGTTCTTGAAGGGTCGAGAAGCAAATTACAGTGCTAAGAGCTGCTCGCCGTGCGTCTTGGTCTTGATTTGCTTGGGCAGGATGATGTTCTCGATGATGCCTTCTTCGTTAATGATGAAGGTGGTGCGAAGGGTCCCGAAGTACTTACGGCCATACATCGACTTCTCTGCCCACACGCCCATCTGCTCCACGAGCGTATGCTCCGTGTCGGCGATGAGGGTGAAGGGCAGGTCGTGCTTCGTCTTGAACTTCTGGTGGCTGGCCGCGCTGTCCACGCTGACGCCCACGACGGCATAGCCTTTCTTGCGCAGTTCGCCGTAGTTGTCGCGGATGCTACAGGCCTCAGCCGTGCAGCCGCTGGTGTTGTCCTTCGGGTAGAAATAGAGGACGAGCTTCTGTCCCTTGAACTGTTCGAGGCGGATTTCCTGTCCGTTCTCGTCGTGCCCTAATACCTCGGGCGCTTTGTCTCCAATTTGCATAATAGTCTATTATTTAGGTGAGTTACTCTACCATATCACTCCAAAAATCTATGTGCTTGAAAGTATGTTCAGCAGAAAAGAGTGAATCGTACTTCAGAAATCCAAATTCAACCTCAAGAAACGATGCCAAGTCATAACCATCGTATATGATGTCCGTTTGGTACACAGAGAAAACGGGATTACCCGCCTCGACGGGTGTTGCCGGCATATAGCAATGCCTTCCCATGGCCATTCCATGGCTTTGCGAATACTGGACGTAGAATGCCAATTGATGAATGAGCCACCTTTCGGAAAGGGCATCTGCAGAAAGTCTCGTAAATCAAGAGGGAAGATGAAACCAAACTCATTTTCTATTGCTGATAGTTCGGATTCATTTAGAGCTGTTATAAAGTGAATGCGTCGTAAAGCTGTCTGCACTCTCCTAAAAGGAGTACGGTTTATGATTTCTTGCTCCCTTTTTGTGATTTTTTCAGCTACTTCTTGGATAGTCATTTTTTGAGATGAAAGATTAGTTACTTCATATATCTATTATGTATTGTGCTTTTTGAATTCTTTTTCGAACATTTCCATCATCAAGTGGTCATCCTCCATCATCACTTGCAACTGTTCCAACCGTCTGGCATTAGGTGAGTCTGGGAACCAGAGTTGTAGGTATCCACTGCGTCCGTATTTCTCATGAAGGTGGTGCATCATCCGTTGGTAGTGTTCGTCTGGAGTGAGTGTGGGATAGTTGTCGAGGCCATACTGAATCGTGCGGCGTACGATGGTCTCTGGGTCAATGAAACGGTCGGCCTCGGCTACAATACGTCCGTAGATAGTTCGGGGTGGATGTTTGGCAGATGCGCGGTGATCCTCGGCAGCATCGGCGATGGTATCGATTTGCTGTGGTGTAAACCATCGTTGCAGGTGATGGTCTTGGCGTATGATGCGTGCTGAGACCTCGTGATGGCGATCTCGTCCCTCGCAGAGCCCTGTGTCGTGGTAGGCGGCGATGGTGTATGCCATATTGACATCGACGTGTAAGCACTGTGCGAGCTGGAGGCTCTGACGTATGACCATCTCAACGTGGTCGCGCCGATGTGCAGCATCGAAGTGATCGTAGAGGGGAAGGATGTTCTCCTCAACATAGTGTTGTAATTCAGAGAGGATCGACATCGAAGTAAATGTGTGCGGAGGAGTAGAATCTTTGTGTGAGGAGTGCGGAGCGTGTGTCGAGCAAGAGCTTGCGGACTGGAGTCAGGGGTAGTGAGGTCTCAAGTTTGAGGGTGATGCGTCGTATGTAGAGGCTGGCTATGCGGGAAACAGGCGGCTCATCGGGTCCGAGGACGCGTGTGCCGAAGTGTCCGCGTAGCATTAAGGTAGCTTCGCGTGCGAGCGCATCAACGGTGACGGCTGAGCGGTGCTTGAGATAGACGACGATGATACGGGTGAAGGGTGGGTAAGCAAACTGGCGTCGTTCGAGCATCTGTTCGTGATAGGCGGCCTCGTAGTCGGCAGCGACGATCTGGCTGATGAGCGGCAGGCGGGCATCCATGGTCTGGAGGAAGACCTTGCCCTGGCGTTGTCGCCTTCCAGCACGTCCTGCCACCTGGGACATCATCTGGAAGGCGCGTTCAAAGGCGCGGAAATCAGGCTGGTGGAGCATGGTGTCGGCAGAGAGAATACCAACGACGCTGACGTGCTCAAAGTCGAGTCCCTTGGTAACCATCTGTGTGCCGACGAGGATGTCGGTGCGATGTGCGGCGAAATCGTCAATGAGCTGCTCGTAGGCGGTTCGGGTGCGGGTGGTATCGAGATCCATGCGTGCGACGCGAGCCTGGGGGAAGAGACGACTGAGGTCGTCCTCGATGCGCTCTGTGCCAAAGCCGTGAGGGCGCAGGTCGGGATTCTCACAGGCGGGGCATTGGGAAGGAATGGGAGTGGTGTAACCGCAGTAGTGACAGGTGAGGGTTTGAGAAGTGTGGGAGGGGAGAGAGGTTTCTTTGGCGGAAAAACCACCAAGCTCCGTGGTGGAAGTGAGGTCTTCTTGGCGAGAAAACCGCCATGCGCCGTGGTGAAGGGTAAGGGGAACGTCGCAATGGGGGCAGCGGGGTACCCAACCACAGACATGACACTGCACCTGAGTTGCGTAGCCTCGGCGGTTCTGGAAGAGGATAATCTGTTCGTGGGCATCGAGGGCAGCACGAATGGCATTGATGAGGTTTGGGGAGAAGGCTCCATTCATGAGTCGTTTGCGACGCATCTCTTTGACATCGACCACTTCGATGTTGGGCAACTGAACCAGACCATAGCGCTCGGCAAGTCGCACAAGTCCATACTTGCCGAGGCGGGCGTTGTAGTAGCTTTCGAAAGAGGGTGTGGCTGTACCAAGGAGCGTGCGGGCATGAGCTCGCGAGGCCATAAGGATAGCTACGTTGCGGGCATTGTAACGAGGCGCAGGTTCCTGCTGCTTGAAGTTGACTTCGTGCTCCTCGTCAACGATAACAAGTCCAAGGCGCTGAAAGGGCAGGAAGACGGAGGATCGCACGCCGACGATGATGTCGTATGGTTCGTGGGTGAGCTGCCGTTGCCATACGTCGGCTCGCTGCTTGTCGCTGAATTTGCTGTGATAGACCCCTAAACGGTCGCTAAAGACAGCACGGAGGCGGTCGGTGAGCTGTGAGGTGAGTACGATTTCAGGCAGGAGGTAGAGGACTTGCTGTCCGCGGCCAATGGCTTCAGCGATGAGGTGAATATACAGCTCCGTCTTGCCGGAAGAGGTGACACCATGGAGCAGGCAGACAGGCTGCTGCTGCCACTGCTCGTGGATTGAAGCGAGGGCCGTGGACTGGGCGGGCGACAAATGGGGTAAAGACCCATACTCGCCCCCATTCCCGAGCAACGCTTGCCTATTCGTAACCTTTCCCGTGAGGGAGGAGAGGCTCTCCAGCTCACAGGAGGAACAGGGGGTAGGTCTGTTCTTCATCTTGCTTGGCACTGCAGCCTTGAATACTTCGCCGATGGAACAGAGGTAATAGTTGGAGATCCATTGCCAGAGGGCGAATTGGTGGGGCAGGATGACGGGGGAGGCATCGAGGATGTCGAGGATGTGCTTGACGTCAATACCGGTGGGAGGCGTATTGTGTAGGCGTGCGATGAGGCCGACGGTAGTGCGCTTCTTGCCAAAAGGTACAGAGACACGGCACCCTGCCTGTGCCTGGGTTGCCAGGTCTTCGGGCAGGGCGTAGGTGAAAAGTCCCGGAAGTGGGACAGGCAGCACTACGTCGGCGAAACGGGGCATAGGAGGGTGAAAAATGAAAGAGTGTTAAATTATAGAGTGAATGATTAGAAGTAATAATTCACGCGGATGGACCACTCCTTATTCTTCATGTTGGTTGAGATGGACTCCTTGATGTCTCCCGTCAGTTCATCTACGACTTCTTTCGTGAGTTTTCCGCTGTTGGTAATGGGAAAGTTCCAGCTGAAGCCGATCTGCACGTGATTGAGCAGCATGAGACCGATACCGATATTCCAGCTGATCATGTTGTGCTCGAATGTAGCCTTCAATCCCTCGCTGGTATAGAGTTTCGAATTACCAATGTAGAAATCCCACTGTGGACCGGTAGCGATATAAGGTGCTAACTTATCCGTACCGAGTTGCCAGCGGACATTAATTGGAACTGTGATGTAGTTGAAAGTCTTGGTATATTCGTTCTTCTCTGTATCAAACTCAGCAGTACGATTAGAGTAGAGCAGAGCGCCATCGACGCCGAAGCCGAGAGGCAGTGAGCCTTTAACCTTACCACCAATGAAGAAGCCAGCACGGTTGTCGGCATCAACTATGCTTTTGTTCAACTTCATCTTGTTGATGTAGGCACCGCCTTCGAGACCAAAGCGAACCTTGGCGAAGCTTGCCGACGAGAGGGTCAGCAGCAATAGGATGAGGGTAGAGATTCTTTTCATAGGGTAAAAAGTTAGAGGTGCTGTTGATTATCTGCGTTGTCTGCGAGCCGAGGAGCGCGGAGCTGAACTGCTCTTGGGAGGCTTGCTGCTGGAGGCGGAGGACGTGCGGCGCGAAGAGGATTTCTTCTCCTCCTTTGAGGATTTGCCTGCAACAGGCTTGGCCTTGACCTTCTTGTCGGCCTTGCCATCCTTGACGGCATTGATGCTATCGAGGGAATCAATGGGAGCCTCGTAGTGCCAGATGTTCTCCTCGAAATCCTTGAGCTGCTTCTCGATGCGCTCCTGTTCCTTGACGCGTGTGCTGTCATTGGGTAGTACGCGTCCCTGGAGGTTGTTCGTCTTGTAGATCTGACCCTCGTAGCGATTCATGGTGAAATAGTCATCTACAGTCATGTTGGTGACGTTGTTGAGGTTCGAAGCCATGATGGGCATACGCGAGAGGTAAGCAGCTACATCGTCATACTTCACCCAGAATAGGGGCTTGGGGGTGGCTGAAGACGATTCAGCATCGATGGACTCGAACTCACTGCTCTCCATGAGCACTGGGCAAAGCGCTGTGACACGTGTGCGGTAGGTGGCAGAGCGTTGGTCGAAGTAGCTGCTCTCCTTCATGTAATAGCGTGTGACTTGGGCGGAAGGTATATCGCTCTCGTTGACGGTGATCTTACCTCCAGACTCCTCGTAGTAGATGCTAAACTTATTGAGGAGATCCTTCACGTTGGCCTTATCTTTCTCCTCAAACGACTCATCGCCTGTAATCTTATATTCATAGACATTGATGCGTCCAGACACGAAGAGACGGAAGAGATAGGTGAAGAGATTCTGCTCCTTACCGTGTGGCTCCACTGGGTAGTAGAGCGGGGCATTGGCATCTTTCAAGAGGTCAAGTTGTCGGTAAATGTCGCGCCGCCACACGACATCCTCAGGCATCTCAGCCGAGGCGGGGAACATCAGTGCTGCACGATCGCCCTTCTTATCTGTTGGGGAGGCTTTCTTGCCAGCAGTCAAGGAACTCTTATTTCCTTCGTCAGACGTCACGACGCGCCTCTTGGCAGGCTGTGCATTGCAAAGAATGCAAATATTTAAAAATATAAGAATGCAAAGAAATCGCTGCATGGTGGATATAGTTTTATATTTTTTCATTTTTATATTTTTAATTGACAGTCACGTCCATAGCACCATCGAGGGTGCGCTCGACGCCGTCAGGTCCGATGGCACGGATGCGTGTGATGAAGAATCGCTTGCCGCGTCCGAGGCTGCGGAACATATTCTTCTGGCGGTCGGTGAACGATGCGGAGTTGGAAACCTCGGGAATGGCATTACCCATATTGTCGTAGAACACCGTCTCGAAGCCCTGCACGCGGAAGGGGATGTTCAGCAGGCCGTCATCAACAGCAGCTCCCAAACCATCAACGGACATGAGGATCTGCTTCTGCAGCTTGCCGCCCTTGAAGCGGTTCTCGCCGCCCTGACCGTCGCTGTAGGCCATGAAGGCTGTCGGATCGGGCAACTTTCGGATGCGGAAGGTGAACTTACCCATCTCTTGCACATGTCCCTCGGTCTTGGCTGCTACGGTAATGACCGCCTCGCCGCCCACCTGTGTGGGGCGTGCGATGAATTTGCCATCACCCTTGGGGGTCAGTCCGCCGCCGCTCATGGTCACTTGCAGCTGGTTGGCAGCTACGCCAGGAACACTAACAGACATAGGGTTGTCATAGCCTGCATAGAGCACATTCATCAGGTCAGCAGACACGGTAGCAGAAGGAGCCACAACGGTGTATTTCTGCTCGAAGTCACGTCGGACGAGCTCGCCCTGTGCGTTCATCATCTCGATATAACCAACGAGAGTGAAGTCACCCGTGCGTGAGCAGACGGTCTCGTAGATACCGCGGTCGCTCTGGATCTTCTGTCCACCTATATAAATGGTAGGACGATTGGTGGTATCGACGGCTGCCATCAGGATCTGTGCCGAGAACTTTCCTCCCTGCACTACGGTCTGTGAGCTGGGAATGACGTAAGCATTGAGTTCGTTGACATGGATATCTTTGATACCGATATTGGCAGAGAGGCCGTGGAGCACTTCGCCTTCGGCATAGCGCACGTCACTCTGCAGCTTGGTGAGGAGTGTCACAGCAGCGGCTGTCGGCATGGATTCAAACATATATTCCTGCCAATTCTTGCCGAGAGTGCGCACGTTCTGAGGCACTTCTGTGTTGAGGTTGCTGGCAATGATGCGACGCTGAGCACTGTCGGTGACCATCTGCACGATGCGTTCGCGGTAACTGTTGATGCCATCAAATAGCATTCTGCCACGTCCTGTACCAGGTGCAAGCATGACACTGGTGGCAGCTTCGAGATCCTCGCGGTTCTTGATGTCAGTGACATCGGCGTCCTTGCCATCACTCTTCTGCACGATGAGCATTTTCAGCTCCTCTGCCAGATTGAACAGCGAATCGGACATCTGACGCACGGTCTGAGCCTTGTCGTACCATTCCTTGACCTTCTTGGGGTTGGCCTTCATCTGTTCCTCAAAATCCTCGTAGATGCCAGCATTGACCTGCGAAGCGTTCTTTGTTGTCGTCTGCAGACTCTTATCAACCAGCGAGAAGCCATTGAGCACGTCGCTCGACACGTTGAGTGCGAGCATCGCCATGAGGACGACGTACATTAGGTTAATCATCTTCTGGCGCGGAGAGACGGGTCTTTTCTTAACAGGCACGGTATATGGATTTTACGATTTTACAATTATACGATTTCACACCTTAGGTGCAGCTTTGGGCATATTGACGGTGAGAGCCTCGATCATGCGGGCATAGACACCGTTGAGCTCCTCGATCTGCGCGGCCATACGACGCGTCTGTTCGTTGATCTGGTCGATAGTGCCGACCTGCTGGCTGATGCTCTTTAGCTGCATCTCGTAGATGGTGTTGATGCCGGTAAGTGTGCGGTTGAGGTTGACCATCTCCTCGCTGTCCTGAGTCATGCGGCTTGCCTGCTCACGAACGCGAACGAGCACCTCGGTGAGTTGTTGCAGCTGATCGACGTAGGCCACGATGGCATCCTCGACTTCGGGTGCATTGGCAGCCTGAGCGTTGGTGAGCAGACCCTGTGCTTCCTGTCCGAGCGTAGCACCGATATTGGCAGCTGCCTGAGCGGCTGCTGCGAGATTGGCAGTGTCTTCGGCTGAGAGACCAGAACCTCCACCACCGATGAATCCGCCACTGACGATACCGCCACCGCTGACAACAGTTGCTTCACCTTCGGTAGCCGCGACAGCCTGACCCCCACCGATGACCACGGTACCTCCGGCCGGAGCACCACCACCGATGATGACCGTTCCGCCGCCACCTGTGCCGCCAGTAACAACTGTTCCACCACCGCCTTCAACAATGGGCATTGCACCACCTTCGACAACGTTCGGTGTTCCACCCTCAACATTACCTGCGGCTGCTGCAACTGCAGCCGCAGCCTGTGTGGCATTCTTCAGAGCCTCCATGTCTTCGAGACTAACGAAGTCATCAGCGAGCTCTGTTTCAACCTTCGCATCAAAGGGACGGTCGAAACCGGAGATGAAGAACACAAAAACCTCAGTACCCATACCAATGAACAACATCAGGTTGGCACCAGGGATGTGTGTCAGCTTGAAGAGCGTTCCGAGGATAACCACGGCAGCACCCCAGCTGTAGGCATAATTCATAAATGTCTGACCCGGCACTGAATCCATCCAGTGCTGCAAACGGGCTATAAGGCTAAACTTGCTCATATTTATTCTTTATTACTTCTTTCCTTTATTTTTCATACCTGTAGCATCACGTACCATGGAGCGAACGCAACGGAAGCCGATGTAGGAACGGGGCTGGTTCTGGTACTCATAGGAGCGCCAAGCAGAGCGTATCATACTTTCGGGATCTTTCCACGAGCCGCCACGCACGCTCTTCTTCTTCAGACGGTAGGGGTCTTCCTTGGCCGCATCGTAACGCAACTCAGGGTTGAGGTCGCTCATGGCATCCACGCCAGCTTCGGTGAAGACTGTTGATGTCCATTCAGCCACATTACCAGCCATGTCATAGAGACCGTTGCTGTTGGCTGAGAAGATGCCGCACTTGGAGGTGATGAGCGAGCCGTCGAGCGTATAATTTCCGCGGTCTGGCTTGAAGTTGGCATAGAAGCATCCCTTATCGCTCTTGACATCGGAAGACTCCCAGGGGAAGGGATTGCCTTCCTTTCCACGGGCGGCATACTCCCACTCGATCTCTGTCGGGAGACGGAAGGGCTGAATGTCACTGCCATTGCTGCCAAGACCTTTCATCAGGAAATCCGTGCGCCAACGACAAAAAGCACTGGCCTGCTCCCAAGACACGCCAACAACAGGATAGTCATCATAGGCAGGGTTGGAGAAATAGAGACGCAGATAGCGTTCGTTCTCGGCGTTCTGGAAGTCATTAACCCAGCATGTCGTATCGGGGTAGATGTTGATGATATAGGTGTTCAAGAAATCCCACGGACCAGAAAGCGGACGCGTGATGGTCTGACGCACAATCTTTCCTTCATCATCGATATAAGCAGTGTCCTTGGAAATCATGACATCAGCATTGGACACTTCGTGGTCGGTGTTCAGATCACGCTCTTCTGGGTTGAGACGATACTTGCGCAGACCAGCCATCGCATAGTTATAAACTTCATAGCGATAGTTCATCTGGCTGGCATCGAGCATCTTGGTGCCGTCAATGGGGTGAATAACATAGACGCTCTCTATGGCACGCGCCTCGTCCTCAGTAGCCTTGCGCCAAGGAATAGCTTTGTTCCAATTGAGGTGCGGCGTGATGGGATTGCCCTCCTTGTCCTCCTCAATCTTATAGGTCTCATCGCCACCGAAAGCAGGGTCTGCGAGACGTTCGCGAATGATACTGTCGCGCACCCAAAAGACGAACTGACGGTACTTGGCATTGGAGACCTCGGTCTGATCCATCCAGAAACCGTCAACGCTGATGTCACGACTGGGGAAGCTGGCACCCCACAACGTATCACCACCTTCGAGACCTATGTGCAGTGAACCTTTGGGAACGGCTACCATACCGAAGGGAGCCGCTTCGCCGAACGACGTGCCGCGCACACCTGTAATCTCACCACCTGTGGCCATGGCATTGGACTTAGCGCCTGCACAAGCGGAAAGGACTAAAGTGACAAGTGAAAGAGCGAAGAGTGACAAATACAAATATTTCTCACGTTTCGCTTCTTTACCTTTCATTATTGGTTTGTCTTTCTTCATATTCATTATATTATTTTTCATTCTCTTCTACAATATCCTCACACTCTGGTGGCGGTTGCGCCCTTTCTTGAAGAGGTTGAGGTCAGTGGTGTAAGCGATGGTCACCTCATGAGTGCCTTGCAACGCTCCTATACCACCCGTATAACACTCATAGCAGTAGCCAAGCTGTACGCCGTGGAAATCACCTCCGATAAGCAGGGATGCAGAGATGGTGGGGCTATAGGCAGCACCTATGTACATCTTTCCTTTGGAACCGCTGTAGCAGAGCCGAGCTGTCACATCGCCACGCCAAAACTGTAAATCTGTGCGTACGATGGCTGACGTCTGTATAGATAATAACGGATTCTTGAGCCGAATATTGTATCCTCCTGTCAAATAAAACGCCTGAGGCACCTCATATTCATTGGTTTTGTTGTCTCCGAGTTCGATAACTGGAGCCAAAGTATGCATGACAGAGAACCCAACATACCATCGTTTGCCGTCGTAGCGAAGGCCAGCATCGAGATCGAAAGAGTTGCCATTGACTTCGGACGTAGGGAAGGCGGGGTCACTGGATTCCAACATGTCAAGGCCGGAACCGTCGAAGGTCTCGGTGAGCAGACCGCCACGCACGCCGGCACTGAGCCGTCCGCCCCAGAGGTTGAGGTGAAAGGCATATTGGAGAAAAAAGCGTTTGTGCGAGAATAGACCAATCTTATCATTGACGAATCCTGCGCCGAGGCCATGTGCCGGACCTATCATCCATAGCGGTATGTCGGCTGTCAGAATCATCGTAGCAGGAGCGTGGGTATAGCCCAGCATCTGCAAGGCATAGCCTCCCTGCACATTAATCTGTCCGTTGAGTCCAGAGGCGGCAGGATTGTAGAACGTCTGTAGGTTCCAATAATGGTTGAAGGCTGGATCGTATTGTGCACGGATATCCAAGGAGTACAGCAATGACAGCAGGGTCAGCGTGATACACGTAGCCCATACACTCAGCGATTTGGCATGATACCAAAGGCATCTGAAAACTATCATGTTTTACTCCTTATTATATATTATACGGCGTGAAATTGAGGGATTTCGGGGGCAAAGGTAAGAAGAATTATTGAGAAACAAGCTTTTTTCTGCATTTTTTTCACTTGGTTTGCTTGAACACCAAATGTCCATTATCATCCCAAGAGATTGTTTTCAAGAAGATGCTACGTTGTTCTTCTTCGTCAGGATTGGGTGCATAGCGCGCCTCGTAGAGCAGATATAAGCTGTCTGCACTGCTGTGCTGCACGACGCAGATATTGGATGTGCCGTACACGCCATCCTCGATGATCACTGGCTCTGGCGATTTGGACCAGGAAGTGGGATCAAGCAGATTGGCGTTGGCTTGTGCCGTCAACATTCCTAAGATATGGAAGCGCGTCCAAATACCACTTGCTGAGTAACATAGACATATATGGCGATGGTCAGGAGAGAGATATGCTTCAGGATTCTCATTGACGTAAATCGGATATGCCGAACGGCTGCCATCGTGGTCGATCCACTGGCGCTCCCACTCATATTCCGGCTGTGATAACATCACCCTTTCGGAATCAACTGTCCAAGGGTTTTTGAGATGGGCAATGTAGATACATTGTGTCTCGTGTTCCACACGTCGTTTCGGCCATCCCGACCAAAGCAGATAGAGATCAGCACCCGTATTTAGAATGGTGGGGTGCAGTCCGAAATTCCATTCGTCATTGGTGTGTAGCACTCCTTTCAGTGTCCAATCGCCGTTCATGGGATCTGCAGAAGTGTTTTCAATGACGTAGAGCTGATGGTTGTCGGTGTTGCCGTCATCGGCTTCGAAATAGATGTACCAGTTGTTGTTGATTCGGTGTATCTCTGGCGCCCAGAAATGATGGAGTGAGAGACTGTCTGGCGTCCATACTACTTTCGGAGTAGCCTGACGGAGGTCCCGAAGGTCTTTCACGGCATACAGGATAATCTTGTTTTCCGTGGGCTGCATGGTATAATAATAGGTATCATTGTAGGCGATTGCGTGTGGATATTCGCGACCTTGAAAGAGAAGGAGAGACTGGTCCGTTGTGGATGAGGACGAGTTGACATGGTGACAGGAAGAGAGACAGAAAGGGAAAAGAAGGAAGAAGGAGGAGTAAAGTATGAGCTGTCTGGTCATAATGGGGTGGAGTATGTTTGAATTTTGCGGTGCAAATGTAGAAAAAAGTATTCAGATAGCAGAAGTTTTGGCGCAAGAAAAATTATTAACGACTTGAATAAGGTGGTCTGAACGGTTTTTTGCGTGTTTTGAAGAGCATTTAATCTTTTATATGGTATATAATGAATACTTTTGCAAAGAAAAATTGAAAAAACGAAAGAATAAAAATGATTTTAACACGTATGAAAAAGTCTTTGCTTTTTGAGGTGAAAGCCTTATTCGTTTTACCGCTTCTTTTTTGCACGAGTTGCAACGGCAACAGCACTACATCATCTGCCGCTGTTGCGAACACTTCTGGAGATTTGTTTACGCCTTATATGGCGACTGATTTACGTGTCCCTTCGGTTCCACTATTTGTCTCGGATCCTTATTTTTCCATTTGGTCGCCCTACGACAAGCTGACGGACGGAACCACACGTCACTGGACCAACGATGAGAAACCCATAGAAGGTTTGCTTACCGTGGATGGCACGACTTACCGTTGGATGGGGGCCGAGCGTTTCCTGTTGAAGAGCATCGCACCCATGGCGGATGAAGCAGCTTGGGAAGCCGAGTACAGCCGCGCCGTGCAACGCGATGGATGGCAGCGTCCAGAGTTCCAGCCCACAGGTTGGCAACGCGGTCGTGCCGCCTGGGGCTCCGATGGCCTCGATTTTGTGCGTACACACTGGAGCGACTTGAACAGCGACCTCTATGTGCGTCGTTCGATATCACTCACCGCTGCCGACCTGGCTGAAGACTTATGGATGGTTTATTCCCACGACGATGTCTTCGAACTCTTTGTGAACGGCACGAAGGTAGCTGATACCGGTGAGACTTGGGTCGATGGCGTACGCCTCCATCTGGACGGCGAGCTGAAAAGTCTGCTGCACGAAGGCGAGAACATCATCGCCGCTCACTGCCACAACACGACTGGCGGAGCCTACACCGACTTCGGCTTGTTCAAGAACATTAGCACACAAAGGGGAAATATCCTGACAGCTGAGCAGAAGAGCATTGATGTTTTGGCCACAAACACTTATTATACTTTTGCATGCGGGCCCGTGGAGCTCGACGTCGTCTTCACGGCTCCCATGCTCATTCAAGACTACGACCTGCTGTCATCACCCATCAACTACCTCAGCTATCAGGTTCGTTCAACCGACGGCCAAAAGCACGACGTGAGCATCAGCGTGAGTGCTGCACGCGAACTGGTGTTGAACAAAGTTTCACAGCCTACACGCTCCGAGTTGATCAACGTAGATGGTGTGCAGTACGCCAAAAGCGGTACCATTGATCAGCCCATTCTCGCCAAGAAAGGCGATGGTATCTGCATCGACTGGGGTTATCTCTACATCCCTGCCATCAATGGTGAAGTGAGCTTGGGCGAGGCTGACCAACTGGTCTTCAACTATTCCTTTGGAAAAGTCAATAAGGCTTCGAACTACATGATGATCGGCTACGATGAGATCCAGGACATCGAATATATGTACAAGCGCTATAAAGCATACTGGGCTCACGAGGGAAAAGTCTCTATCTTCGATATGTTCAAGCGTCTGAATAAGGACTACGCGAAGATCATGCAGCGCTGCCGTGATTTCGACAAGCAGATATACGATGATGGCATGAATGCCGGCGACAAGCAGTATGCTGAGCTCCTCTCCGCCTCCTACCGTCACGTCATCGCAGCCCACAAGCTGTTCCAAGACGAAGATGGCAACCTGCTCTTCTTCTCCAAGGAAAACAATTCCAACGGTTGCGTCAATACGGTCGATCTGACCTATCCCGAGTCGCCGCTGTTCCTCATATATAACCCCGAACTGCAGAAGGCTCAGATGACCTCGATCTTCGACTATAGCCTCTCAGGTCGCTGGACAAAACCCTTTGCCGCCCACGACCTCGGCACCTACCCCATTGCCAACGGTCAGGTCTATGGCGGCGATATGCCTCTGGAGGAAGCTGGAAATATGCTGACCTTAGCAGCTCATATCTGTCGTATCGAAGGCAACACGAACTATGTCAACAAGTATTGGGACGTCATCACCACTTGGGCCGACTATCTCTCAGAGAATGGTCAGGATCCTGCCAACCAGCTCTGCACCGATGACTTCGCCGGACATTGGGCACACAACTGCAACCTCAGCGTTAAAGCCATCATGGGCATTGCTGGTTATGCCGAGATGGCTCGCATCAAGGGCGACCAGACTACAGCCACCAAGTACATGGCACGCGCCAAGGAGATGGCAGAGAAATGGGAACAGAACGCTCGCGAGGACGATCACTACCGTCTGGCCTTCGATCGCGAAGACACTTGGAGTCAGAAGTATAACATGGTATGGGACAAGCTCTGGAAGACAAACCTCTTCCCCAACGATGCTATGGAACGCGATGTACAGTACTACCTAAAGAAGCAGAACGAATATGGACTGCCGCTCGACTGCCGCAAGGACTACACCAAAAGCGACTGGATCATGTGGACTGCTGGTATGGCCAAGGATAAAGCCGACTTCCTGAAGTTCGTAGCACCGCTTTATAAATATATGAATGAAACCGCATCACGCGTACCCACCAGTGACTGGTATGACACGAAGACGGCCAACATGGTGGGTTTCAAGGCCCGCAGCGTCATCGGCGGCCACTGGATGCGTGTGCTCGTGGACAAAGAATGTCAGTAAACAGCCATCCACTACCCCTTAATGAACAACATCTAATCGAATAAACAATATGAGAAAACCATTTATGACCATGAGTAAAAACGGCCTTAAGAGGTTTCTGCTCCCCTTCCTCCAAGAGAGAGGCAGGGGGGTGGGTCTCTTGTTGCTTCTTTTGGCTGCTTTAGTCAGTTGCGAGTCCTCGACCACGGTAGAGGACTATTATGGCGTACAGCCCTCGGCACCCTTCGACCCAACGAAGCCGGTGACGATTGCTGAGTTCACCCCAACCTCCGGAAGTGTAGGCCAGCAAATTTGTATCAAGGGTAGTAACTTCGGCAATGACACGGCACAGGTTCACGTCACCATCGGTGGCAAGGAGGCAGTAGTTGTCAGCGTTCGAAGCGAAGCACTCTATGCCTACGTTCCCAGTGCTGCCTACGACCAGATTGATGGTATGACCCTGAAAGGCACCATCGCTGTTTCCGTGGGTAACAAGACGGGCACTGCAGCCCAGCCTTTCATCTATGAACGTAAGATGGTTGTCGGACGCCTCTGTGGTAAGTTCTATGAGCGTGTGTCAGACGTTGTCTGGGCAGACGGATCTTTCGCCAACTCGGTCGAAGGTGTCAGTGGCTTCAAGAACGACGGTGTCATGCAGTTCTCGCCCTACAACCACGACCACCTCTTCATCGTCTATGACCAAGAACCATTCTATGGCACCGTTGCTCATGGTATTCAGCTGCTCGACTTGAAGAACAAGACGGTGCAGACGATCCTGCCACTGTCCATGTTCAATAACGAGCGTCTGCGTACCATTGATTTCGCCGTTGACCCATTTGCCTACAATGCCGACGGTTCTTTCGAAACCGATGAGGCCGGAAATATCATTGGTCGTGCTCCCGAGGGATGGATGGAAACTGCTACTCCTGAACAGAAGCGCTGGCGTGAGCATCTCATCATCTCCGCTGATAACTTCGACAACAACTACCGAGCTCACTCCGTATATATTGTTGATCGCGATGCAGACGGTAATTTCAGCCGCAACTCACAGGTGCGTCAGTTGGCCAACTATCAGGCTTGTAACGGTGCCAGCCTGCATCCCGTTAACGGAGAACTCTATTTTACCAGTTATGTCAAGGGCGAGGTGATTCGCTTGGAGATGGACAAATACTGGGATACACTCATTCCTGATGAGTATGGAGCCCGCGCTTCTTGGGATCCATACGTGAACAACAACTTGACAGACTTTGCTTCTGGCAGCACATCAGGTAGCGGTGCCTTTGAGATCCTCTTTACGGTGCAGGACACCAGCTGGGAGTTTCAGATTGATATCCATCCCTCTGGAAAATATGCTTATATCGTCGTTATCAACCGCAGCTATATCCTGAGAACCGACTATGACGAGAACACCAAACGCTTCACACCGCCCTATCGCATCGCTGGCGACATGAGTGTTCCTGGTTTCAAAGATGGAGTTGGTCTTTCGGCACTGATGAGACGTCCGTATCAAGGTACTTTTGTTAAGAACGAAGATTATATGGCTTCCAACAAGTCGGATATCTACGACTTCTATTTCTGCGACAGCGAAAATGACGCCATCCGTTTGCTTACCCCTGAAGGTATCGTGAAAACCTACGCCGGCGGTAGTGCAGCTACTCATGCTGACGGCAACACTTACGGTAATGAAAACGGTGAGCTGCGTGATTTCGCTCGATTCCATCGTCCTACAGGTCTTGTCAACGATGTGCATCGCGATGCCATCACAGGCGAGAATACATTAATCTTCTACATCCTCGATACGAGCAACTTCTGCATACGTACCATCACGATGGAGGAGAACCTCGAAGAAGTGCCTGACGAAGAGGAAACTCCAGTTGAACCCTAAAGACAGCGACCACTATGAAGAAATATATTTCCATTCTACTTCTCCTGCTCGGCACCACACTGACAGCGTTGGCGCAACAGGAAGTCACCATCACAGGTGTTGTCAAGGACGCCACGGGCGAACCTCTGCCAGGAGCTAATGTCACGGTAAAGGATGCCAAGGGTCTTGGCACCATCACGAATATCAATGGTGAATATACCATCAAGGTTGAACAATACAAGACGCTGGTCTTCTCCTTCATGGGCTTCGAATCCCAGGAAGTGCTCATCAAAGACCAGAAGAAAGTAGATATTAAGCTCGAAGAGAAAACCAGTAAGGCCATGGACGAACTCGTCGTGACGGGTATGTCCACACAAAAGAAGCTGACACTGACGGGTGCCATCACCAACGTGAAGATGGAAGAACTGAAGCACTTCAACACATCCAATCTTACCAACACCCTCGCTGGTAACGTCGCAGGTGTGCTCGCCTATCAGAAATCCGGTCAGCCAGGTAAGAATACTTCCGAGTTCTGGATCCGCGGTATCTCCACCTTTGGTGCCAGCTCGAAGGCTTACATCCTCGTTGACGGTTTCGAACGCGAGAATATCGATGACATCAACATCGAGGATATCGAGTCATTCTCCGTGCTAAAGGACGCATCTGCCACCGCTATCTATGGTAGCAAGGGTGCTAACGGTGTTGTGCTCATCACAACCAAACATGGTAAGAGCGGCAAGGTAGATATCAACGCTAAGTTCGAGACATCGTATAACACGCGCACCATCACACCTGAGTTTGTCAGTGGTTTCGACTATGCCAACTACTTGAACGAAGCCCGCGTGACACGTAACCTCGGAACGCTCTATCAGCCTGTCGAACTCGACATCATCCGCTATGGCCTCGACCCCGATCTTTATCCAAACGTCGATTGGCAGGATCTTCTCTTGAAGGACGGCGCCATGAGCTACCGCGCCAACCTGAACATCAGCGGTGGTGGTGAGACGGCACGCTACTATGTTTCTATGGCATACACGCAGGACGAAGGTATGTACAAAACCGATAAGACGCTGCGCGACCGCTACGACACCAATGCCAACTACGACCGTTGGAACTACCGCATGAACGTCGACGTCGACGTAACGAAGACTACCGTGCTGAAACTCGGTATCAGCGGCAACCTGAACAAGCGCAATAGTCCGGGTATCGGCGACGACAAGGTTTGGGGGCAGATGTTCGGTTACAATCCCCTCTACACGCCTGTACTCTACAGCAACGGGTTGTATCCCGCCAAGGGTGTCTTCAACGAGACGGAAGAGAACGGTGCCACCACATATACTCTCGACGAGAACTACATCAACCCGTGGGTCAGCTCTACGCAGACGGGTTACAACACCGAGTGGCAGAACAACATCCAGACGAATGTAACGTTGGAACAAGACCTGAAGTTCATCACCAAGGGCTTGAAGTTCACAGGTCGCTTTGGTTACGACACCTATAATAATAATAGTATACAGCACCACCGCCTGCCCGCCCTCTACGCCGCACGTTCGCGTAACACCGAAACGGGTCAGTTGGATTTCCAACAAGTGCAGTCGGTGCGCGACATGACTCAGTCGAGTGCTAACGACGGTTCGCGTCGTGAGTTCCTCGACCTCCTCTTGCACTGGGATCGTCAGTTCTGGGATTATCACAACTTCGCCGTCAACGTGAAGTTCACCGAGGATCAGAACATCTCTACGCAGAATCTCGGCACGGACATCAAGAACTCCGTTTCACGCAAAAACAAAGGCCTTGCAGCTCAGTTCACCTACAACTTCGCTTCACGCTACTTTGCTGACTTTAACTTCGGTTACAATGGTTCTGAGAACTTTGCCGACGGCCACCGCTGGGGCTTCTTCCCCGCATGGTCAGTAGCTTGGAACGTTGGCGAGGAGCCTTGGGTGAAGAACAATGTTAGTTGGATTGACATGTTCAAGATTCGTTTCTCCAATGGTCGCGTGGGTTCTGACGCTACGGGCAACAGCCGTTTCCCCTATCTCTACACGCTGGAAGCTTCCGGCGACGGATACATTTGGGGTCAGAACGGCCAGAACAGCTATGGTAGTGTCCGCTATCGCCAGGTGGCATCTGAATACGTCACATGGGAAGTCGCTACGAAGAATGACCTTGGCGTAGACCTCGTGTTATTCAACAACAGGTTCTCGCTGACGATGGACTACTTCGACGAAAAACGTACAGGTATCTTCCAGGAACGTCGTTACCTGCCCACCACAGTCGGTCTCGAATATTGGGACAATAACTACCCGAAGGCCAACGTGGGTGCTGTGTCATCACGCGGTTTCGATGGCAACTTCAGCTACAATGATAAGTTCGGTGACGTAGGTATCACCGTCCGTGGCAACATCACCTACAGCAAAAACCGCATCGACGAGTACGACGAAGAAAACAACGTCTATGCTTATCAGAACCAGTACGGCTATCGTGTCGACCAGGTGCGCGGACTCATTGCCCTCGGCCTGTTCAAAGATTACGAAGATATCCGTAACTCACCCACACAGGAGTTCGGCACCGTACAGCCTGGTGATATCAAGTACAAGGATGTCAACGGCGATGGCGTTGTCAACGACGGTGACGTCTGTGCCATTGGTGCTACGAGCCGTCCCAGCCTAATCTATGGTCTTGGCCTCAGTGTTACGTGGAAAGGTCTCGATTTCAACGTCCATTTCCAAGGCGCTGGCAAGAGCACGTTCTCCACATACGGCAAGTGTGTCTGGGCGTTCAGCGAGAGCCAATGGGGTAATATCTTTAAGGGTATGCTCGACAACCGCTGGGTGGATGCCGAGACAGCTGCCAAGTTAGGTATTCAGGCTAATGAGGATCCCAACGCTACCTATCCGCGTTTGAGCTATGGTGGAAACAGCAATAATGACCGCAACTCCACCTTCTGGCTGCGCGACGGTCGCTACCTCCGCTTGAAAAACCTTGACATCGGCTACACGCTGCCCAAGCGTATCGTCAATGCCATTCACTTCCAGAACATCCGCGTCTATGTATCCGGCACCAACCTCTTCTTCCTCCACAAGAAGTTCGACACTTGGGATCCCGAATCCCTGCAGCCGCGCGGCGAAGACTATCCTATCACCAAGGCCATCACTGCTGGTCTGCAAGTTAACATATAGACCCACCCTTTCCCTATGAAAGGTTACCTAATACATTTTGATATCAAATGATTTCGTTAGAAAGTAAAATGAATACAACAATGAATAAGAGCAATATACTAAGGTATATACTCCCCTCCTTTATAGAGAGGGGCTGGGGGATGGGTCTGCTGCTCCTGCTGAGTGGATTATGCTTCACAGCCTGTGCCGACCTTGACTCCGATAAGTATTTTGGCGACCGCAAGACTCTGGAAAGCGTCTTCACCGACCGCGAGCAGGTGGATATGTGGTTGGCACACGCCTATTCCTTCCTCACCGGCAGCAACTTCGAAGTCTGCTCCAAAGGTGGTACGGGCGGTGAAAATTCCGCATGGAACCCCTTCTGCTTCGCCGATGACATCTACTACGGCGACCGCGACTACGCCTATGGCGATGCCAAGGACCGTGGCTACACCTCTTATAATACGTTCCGCGAGGGTGGCTACACCGAAGCTGTGGGACAGAGTGCCTGGGTACGTTCCTATCAGGGCATCTATCAGGCCAGCATCTTCCTCCAGAACATCGACATGAACACTGATCTCAGCGAGGAGGATCGCATCGACAAAAAGGGTCAGGCACGCTTCGTTCGTGCTTACTACTACTGGCTCCTGCTCCGCAAGTTCGGTCCTGTGCCTATCATGCCTGACGAAGGTGCCGATTACACCCTCGAGTACGACGAGCTGGCTACGCCGCGTGCCACCTACGAGGAGGTTGCTAACTACATCGCCGATGAGATGGTCAAGGCCGCCAATGAGATCTCGCCTCGCTGGACCAACAAGCGTGATGAGGCCAACATCGCACGTCCCACGCGTGGTGCCTGCCTTGCCACACGAGCTATCGCCCTCACCTATGCTGCCAGCCCTTTGGCCAACGGTCAGCTGAAGAACGGCAAGCACCCGTCCAACGTCACCGACGACATCGCCAAAAACCTCAAGAATTTCGACGGCACATATCTCCTCTCCCTCGACTATAGCGAGGAGAAATGGGCACGGGCTGCTGCTGCCTGCAAGGATGTCATGGATCTCGGGGGCTATGAGCTCTACCATGCAGGTATCAACACCGTGGAAGCTGACGGCGCACCGCTCACCGTGACGCCAGACTATGATCCTGTCTTCTCGGAGAACAACTGGCCCAACGGTTGGAAGGACATCGACCCATACCTCTCCTATCGCAACCTCTTCAACGGCACTGCCAGTGCTGTCGACAATCCCGAGTTGATCTTCACACGTGGTAGCAACATGAACATGGGCGACAACGACAACGGTCTCGGTGCCATGGTTGCTCACTCGATGCCTGTGTCACTCAATGGTTGGAACACCCACGGCATGACACAGAAGATGTGCGACACCTACTACATGAAGGACGGCTCCGACGTGCCTGGCATGTATCGTGAGTGGCGTCAGGAAGGTGTCGAAGGCTACGATGCTGGCAACTCCTTGGAGCGCGAGACGGGTTGGACGACACGTGCAGAGATTCAGAACGGCGACTATCCCGAGCTTTCGCAGAACCTGCGTCGCTTCCCTGCCATGAATGTCTCGAAGCAGTATGTGAATCGCGAGCCCCGCTTCTATGCCAGCGTAGCCTTCAGCGGCAGCTACTGGGAGCAGCTTCGCAATCCGACATCCACACAGCGTAACGCCCAGATCTTCTACTATCGCTCCGGCGGTAACGGCTACATCAACGCTTTCTCGTACCTCCGTACTGGTATTGGTATCAAGAAATATTATCATCCCGACGACTATCGCGATGCTCAGCACGACTATTCCCACCTCCGCGAGAAGTTTGAGCCCGCCATGCGTTATGCCGATATCCTGCTGATGTATGCCGAGTGCCTCAACGAGCTCACCAAGAGCTATACCATCAAGAGTTGGAAGGGTCAGGACATGACCATCAGCCGCAACATCGACGAGATGAAGAAGGGCGTGCAGCCCGTCCGCATCCGTGCTGGTTTGCACGACTATACCGCCGAGGTTTACGACAATGCTAATCTTTTCCGTGACAAAATCAAGCGCGAGCGCATGATTGAGTTCATGGGCGAAGGCAAGCGCTACTTCGATCTCCGTCGCTGGATGGATGCTCCCGTCGAGGAGAACAAGCGTGTCTATGGTCTCAACGTCTTCCAGACCGTGTCCAAGCGCGATGAGTTCATGCAGGTCATCCCCGTTTACAACCTCTCTGCCAACTTCAACGATAAGATGTACTTTTGGCCGATTTCACATACCGACCTCAAGCGCAATAAGAACCTCGTCCAAAATCCTGGATGGCAGTACAATGACTAAATATAATTGATAATGTATAATGTATAGTTAAAGCATTGACAATGATGAAAGCTATATTCAAACATCTCACAATAGGTCTTGTATGTTGTTGTCTTACAGCAACCCTCATAGCCCTCACCGCCTGCAACGACGAGTGGAAGGAGGAGCAATACGAGCACTACATCAGCTTCAAGGCTCCCCTCAACGACAACGGCGTTACTTCCGTCTACGTGCCCTTCACGCGCCACAACGACGACGGACAGCCCATGTACGGCAAGACGGGTCTCTCACACTACGAGCTACCTGTCATCGTCAGCGGAACCACGACCAACGCACGCGATATCACCGTGAAGTTCGGTCACAGCGACACGCTCTCCACCCTCAACGTTGAGCGCTTCGGATCGCCCGCCTATCGTGCCGATATCGTCGACCTTTATTATAAGGACATGAGTAACTTTGCCACTTATCCCTCCACGCTCACTATCCAGAAAGGTCAGGATATAGGGCTACTGAAAGTGCAGTTCGACTTCAATGGTATTGACATGAAGGACAAGTGGGTACTGCCCATTGAGATCCTCCCCGATGCCGACTACACACCTCATCCGCGCAAGAACTATGCCAAGGCCATGCTCCGCGTATATCCCTACAACGATTTTTCTGGCAACTACTCCGCCACGACGCTCACCATCACCAATGCCGATGACCCCACCAACGCAACGGGTATGGAGACGGCGCGCGGCTATGTCGTCGACGAGAACACCGTGTTCTTCTATTGCGGCAACATCGACGAGACACGCGTCGACCGCCAGAACTACAAGGTCTATTTCAAGTTCATTCCTGATAGCGCTGATCCCAATATGGGAATGGTTGAACTAACGTCGGATAATGCAGAGAAGAATAGTTTCGTCAACAAGGGTCAGACATCTTATCGCATCTACGAACAGATGGATGAAGTGCAGCCCTGGCTTATGCACCGCTATGTCATCATCAGCGGTATTGAGTACAACTATACCGACTACACTTCTGTCGAAGGCTATGCCATGGAATACACCTGTAAAGGTATTCTCACTCTTGAACGTCAGCTGAATACACAGATCCCGAACGAGGATCAGGCGATTCAGTGGTAAATAGACTCTCCCCCAAAGACTCTCCCCCCGCCCTCCCTAAAAGGGAGGGAGCGATTACCTTACAAAAAATGAAAAAAACATGATGAAGAATTTATTTGTATTATTGGTATCCATATTTACAACAACTCTTCTGCCCGCACAGGTAACTGCTCCCTCCCTTTTAGGGAGGGCGGGGGGAGAGTCTTCTGTTGACTATGTCTCCACCCTCGTCGGCACGATGTCCAAGCACTCCCTGTCGACGGGCAACACCTATCCCGCCATCGCACTGCCTTGGGGTATGAACTTCTGGACACCGCAGACGGGACGCATGGGCGACGGCTGGCAGTATGTCTACACTGAGGACAAGATTCGCGGCTTCAAGCAGACACACCAACCCTCACCGTGGATCAATGACTACGGACAGTTCTCTATCATGCCCGAGGTCGACAGGGTTCCTACACCCACGTCGGATCTTATCTATGATGAGGAGAAACGTGCCAGCTGGTTCTCACATAAGACAGAGGTCGCTACACCTTATTATTATAAGGTCTATCTGGCCGACTACGACGTGTGGGCCGAGATTACGCCTACAGAACGTGCCGCCATCATGCGGTTCACATTCCCTGATAGCAAAAAGGTAAATGGTATATCCCGCATCGTTGTCGATGCCTTCGACAAAGGCTCTGCCATCAAGTATGATGTGAACAAGAATACCATCTCCGGCTTTTCCACGCGCAACAGCGGTGGCGTACCCGACAACTTCCGTAACTATTTTGTCATCCAGTTCGATACTCAATTCCAATATTGGGGCATTCAGCAGGATGGAAAGAAATTTGTTGGCAACGAAGCAAATGGCAATCATGTGATGGCCATGGTGGGCTTCGACACGAAGAAGAATCAGCAGATCACGCTTCGTGTCGCCTCATCCTTCATCAGTGAGGCACAGGCTTGGCAAAACCTCAAGGAGCTGGGCAACGACTCATTCGACGCAGTCAAGGAAAAAGGC
>CAJORF010000030.1 GCA_905236985.1 uncultured Bacteroidaceae bacterium
CCTACAGACCAAGTACAATATGCAGACAGCACGGACGGACTCGGCGCTGCTCAATATGCTCAAGGGCATCAGAAAGATTGCAGCTGTGCTCTGATTAAGAATCACACGGGAGGCATATTCGCTTCCCGTGTGGTGTTTTTTGTAGCCGTATGTGCGAATAATGTTCGCAAAATTTGCGAGTGCCAATAATTCGTTTTACCTTTGTCGCACAAACCAAGAAGAAAACAATTATTATTTTAATACAATCCTGAAAATGAAACATCTAAGTGTATTTGCTGCAATAGCAGTAATGCTGCTATTCAGTATGACGAGTTGCGACAACGCAAAGTATGAGTCTGTCAAGGGAGACCCGATGCAGACGCGCATCTACACGCTTAAGAACGGACTGAAAGTCTATCTCTCCGTCAACAAGGACGAACCGCGCATACAGGCTAACATCGCCGTGAAGACGGGTTCGCGCAACGATCCTGCCGAGACGACGGGCTTGGCTCACTATCTGGAGCACCTGATGTTCAAAGGTACCAAGCAGTTCGGCACCAGCGACTCGACCGCCGAGGCTCCTCTCCTCGACGAGATTGAGCAACGCTTCGAGGCTTACCGTCAGCTTACTGACCCCGAAGCCCGCAAACAGGCTTACCACGAGATCGATAGCGTCTCGCAGTTAGCCGCTCAGTACAATATCCCCAACGAGTACGACAAGCTGATGGCCCTCATCGGTTCGGACGGCACGAATGCCTACACAAGCTTCGACCAGACGGTCTATGTGGAGAACATCCCCTCGAACGAGATCGAGAACTGGGCGCGCATACAGGCCGACCGCTTCCAGAACATGGTCATCCGTGGCTTCCACACCGAGCTGGAGGCTGTGTATGAGGAGTATAACCTGTACCTCAGCGACGATGGCGAGAAGATGATCAACGCCCTGTTGTACAAGCTCTTCCCCAACCACCCTTACGGCACACAGACGACTATTGGCACGCAGGAGCACCTGAAGAATCCCTCGATCACCAACATCAAGAACTACTTCAAGAACTACTACTGCCCGAACAATGTAGCCATCTTCATGGCAGGTGACTTCGACCCTGACAAGACCATCGCCATCCTGGAGAAGTACTTTGGCGAGTGGCAGCCCAACCCCGACTGCACACGCCCCGAATATGAGGAGCCGACTGCGCTGACCGCGCCCGTGGATACCACCGTCCTGGGTCTCGAAGCCGAGAGGCTCTACCTCGGATGGGCTTTCCCAGGAGCCAAGGATGCCGCCTGCGACACGCTCTCGCTCATCAGCGAAGTGTTGAGCAACGGTCGTGCCGGTCTCGTGGATCTCGACATCAACCAGAAGATGACGATGCTTGGAGCTTTCGCTGGCGACTATCAGCTGGCCGACCATAGCCTCTTCTTCATGGGCGGTTCGCCGCGCGAGGGTCAGACACTCGAAGAGGCACGCGACCTGCTCGTGGCTGAGCTGAATAAGCTGAAGAGCGGCGACTTCCCCGATGACATCCTTCCCGCCATCATCAACAACATGAAATTGAATGAGATGCGCTCGTTGGAGAGCAATCGCGCACGCACACGTATGTTCGAGCGTGCCTTTATCAATGGCATAGAATGGAAGGATGCCGTAGCTCGCATCGACCGCATTGCAGCCCTCACGAAGGAGGACATCGTGGACTTCGCACAGCGCCACTTGACAGACAACTTCGTCACGGTGTTCAAGCGTCAGGGCGATGATCCCAACATCAAGAAGATCGACAAGCCCGAGATCACCGCCATCCCCGCCAACCGCGACAACATGAGCGCGTTCGTCAAAGAGATACAGGAGACCGAGGTAGAGCCTATCCAGCCTCGCTTCGTCGATTTCAAGAACGACCTGACCGAGGGCAGTTGGACATCCCAGATTGACGACGCCCCCGAGCATAAGCTCCCCCTCATCTACAAGCAGAACACCGAGAACGGTATCTTCTACCTCGTGTTCCGTCTGCCCTTCGGCACGGCTGCTGACAAGCGTCTGGATGCCGCCAGCGACTACCTCGAACTCCTGGGTACCGACACACTTACCGCCGAACAGGTGCAGCAGAAGTTCTACGGCTTGGCATGTAGCTTCAACGTAGGTGTAGGTTCCTATCAAACCACGATCACCCTCTCTGGTCTCGACGAGAAGATGCCCGAGGCACTCGCCTTGTTGGAGAATGTGCTGAAGAACGTGCAGGTCAACACGGAGGCTTACAATGCTTACGTTGCTAACGTTGCTAAATCTCAGGCAGATGCAAAGCTCGAACAGCGTCAATGCTTCCAGCGTCTGAATGCCTATGGCACAATGGGACCGCGTAACAGTCAGCGCAACATCATGACCGCAGCTCTGCTCGCACAAACCGACCCGCAGGAACTCGTGGATATCATCCACGGCCTGACTTCCTATGAGCATACCGTGCTCTACTACGGCCCGCGTTCGATGGGCGACCTCACCACCCTCCTGACCCACGAGCACCAGTTGCCCGCTGAGCTGAAGGCACCTCTCACCTTCGAGGAATATGAGGAGGAGAAGACTCCTGCGACCGAGATACTGATTGCGCCATACGATGCCAAGAACATCTATATGGTTGCCTACCACAACAACGAATTGATGTGGAATCCTGAGACCACACCCGTGGCAGCGCTCTACAACGAGTACTTCGGCTCTGGCATGAACGGCATCGTGTTCCAGGAGCTGCGCGAGAGCCGCGGTCTGGCTTACAGCGCAAGTGCCTACTACAACCAGATGCCTGAACGCAAGGGACATCCAGAGACGAGCTACACGTTGATCATCTCGCAGAACGACAAGATGATGGATTGCATCCGCACGTTCAACGAGATCCTTGACACGCTGCCGCAGAGCCAGAGTGCCTTTGAGATTGCCAAGCAGAGCCTGACGAAGCAGCTGGCCGCCCAGCGTACCATCCGCTTTGCCGTCCTCAATGCCTGGATGGCTGCTCAGGACCGTGGCATCGACTACGACATCAACGAGAAGATTTACAACGCTCTGCCTGACATCACCCTCGACGACATCGTCCGCTTCTCCAATGAGCGTATGGCCCGCAAGCCCCGCCGTTACATGATTCTCGGCAACGAGAAGGAGCTCGACCTCGCCAGCCTGCTCACCGTAGGCCCCATCAAGAGGGTAAGTTTGGAAGAGGTGTTTGGGTATTAATGGAAAGACTCTCTCCCGAACAAAGTTGGAAAACCATAGACATTTTTTACAATGAAAAAAAGACTTCTATTATCCCTAATACTAATCGCCCCCTCCCTGATAGGGAGGGCAGGGGGAGAGTCCACTCCTCTCTGGCTCCGTGCCTCGGCCATCTCCCCAGACGGTCAGACCATCGTCTTCGCCTACAAGGGCGACCTGTTCACCGTCCCTGCAGCGGGCGGTCAAGCACGTCAGCTGACCAGTAATGCAGCTTGGGATGGCCGTCCCGTGTGGAGCCCCTCGGGCAAGAAGATTGCCTTTGCCAGCGAGCGTGAAGGAAGTCTCGACATCTATGAGATGACGGTAACGGGTGGAAACCTCACGCGGCTGACCACCCACTCCGGCACGGAAGTGCCCCTCGCCTACTCTTCCGAGGATGAGATGATTTACAGCACATCTGGTCTCTCCACGACTGACAACCGCCAATATCCGTCCAGCACATATACACATTTATATAAGGTACGCACGCGCGAGGGCGCAAGACCCGAACGTGTCTCGGATATTTCGGTGGGCAATGTCACGGTAGGCCCCAACGGTTCTCTCATCTATGATGCCGTCAAGGGCTACGAGGACCCGATGCGTAAGCACCACACCAGCTCCATCGCCCGTGACTTGTGGATGATGATGCCCAATGGTAAAGGTGCGCCGCAGTACCGCCAGCTGACCACAACGAAGAGCGAGGACCGCTGCCCCGTTTATGTCGCCAAGACAAACACCCTCTATTGGATCTCCGAGGAAAGCGGCACGATGAACGTGTGGAGCCAAACACTCAACGACGGTTCCAAGGCCAAGCAGCTGACGAACTTCACGGAGATGCCTGTGCGCTATCTGACGGCATCCCTCGACGGCACGCTCTGCTTCTCATGGGATGGCGAGCTCTACACCCTCAAGGCCGGCTCACAGCCCAAGAAGGTGAAGATAGACATCATCGCCGACTCCAACGAGAAGGATGCCCTGCACTTTGTGTTCACGGGTGGTGCTACACAGGTTTGCCACTCACCCAAGGGCAAGGAGATTGCCTTCGTGCTGGGCGGGGACGTCTATGTCACCAGCCTCGACTACAAGACCACGAAGCAGATCACCGACTCCCCCTCCCGTGAGCGTCACGTGACCTTCAGCGAAGATGGTCGCAGCCTCGTCTATGACAGCGAGCGCAACGGACGCTGGTCGCTCTATCGCGTCAGCATCAAGAACAAGGAAGAGAAACTCTTCACCTACGCCACCGAGCTGACCGATGAGGAACGTCTGACCCCCGAGGCAGAAACCTGCTTCGAGCCCGAATACTCGCCCGATGGAAAGAAGATTGCCTTCCTGCGCAACCGCCATGAGCTCTGCGTGCTCGACGCCAAGACGAAGGACATCACCACCGTGATGCCCGCCAAGTACCAGTACTCCTACCGCGACGGCGACCAGACGTTCATGTGGGCACCCAATTCCAAGTACCTGCTCTCCGAGTATATCGGTTCTGGCGGCTGGAACCTGAACGATATTGTGCTCGTGCCTGCCGACGGCAAGGGCAAGCTCGTGAACCTGACCAATTCAGGCTATGCCGAAGGTAACCCGCGTTGGGCGCTTGGCGGCAAGGCCATCATCTTTGCCAGCGACCGCGCTGGTATGCGCAGCCACGGCTCCTGGGGCTCTGAGGACGACCTCTACATCACCTTCCTCAACGACGATGCCTACGAACGTTTCCACATGAACAAGGAGGAACGCGAACGCTTCGACGAAGCCGAGAAGGAGCGTAAGGACAAGGAGAAGAAGGAGAAGGAAGAGGCCGACAAAAAAGAAAAAGAGAAAAAGGAGAAGGCTGAAAAGAAGCGCGCCAAGATGACTGAGGAGCAGAAGAAGAAAGCCGACGAAGCAGAGAAAAAGGAACAGGAGAAAAAAGAAAAAAAGGAGAAGGAAGCCGACAGCATCAAGGCGCTGAATCCCGACATGAACCTCCGCGACCTCGACCTCCGCACCGTGCGCCTGACCTTCAACAGCGGCAGTATTGGCGACGCCGTCATCAACAAGGAAGGCACGAAGCTCTACTATGTAGCCTCCAACTACCCCAACGGAATGGCCCTCTGGGAGCGCGACCTCGACAAGGGTTCAACGACCATCAAGATGCAGGGCGCAGCCTTCACCAGCTTCGACCTCGCCGACGAGGGCAAGACAGCCTACTACACTCAGGGCGGTCGCATCAAGAAGCTGGACATCGCCGGAGGCAAGATCAGCGACGTCGATTTCGAATGTTTCCACAACGACTATCCCGCTGGCTGGCGTGAGCAGACCTACGAGCATATCTGGCATCAGACGCACGAGAAGCTCTACGACCCGGGCATGAATGGTGCCGACTGGGATATGCTCCACAAACGCTATGCCCGCTTCCTGCCGCACATTGGCAACACGCGCGATTTCGCAGAAATGTGTTCAGAACTCTTAGGTGAGCTGAACGTCTCGCATACGGGTTGCCGCTATCGTCCAGGTGGAGGCACAGGCAACACGCTGACAACAGCCGACCTCGGTGCTTTCCTCGACGATGCCTACACGGGCGACGGCCTGCGCATCCTCGAGCTCTTGCCTGGCACACCGCTGACCCGACAGGAGGGTATAGGAGCCGGTTCCATCATCACGCACATCGACGGACAGAAGATCGAAGCAGGCAAGGACTACTATCCCCTGCTCGGCGGCAAGGGTGGACGTTACACACGCCTGACTGTCAAGAACGCCAAGGGCGAGGCAAAGGACTACACCGTGCGTCTCAGCAACAGCTATAGCGATGCACTCTACCGCCGCTGGGTCGAACGCAACGAACAACTCGTGGATAGCCTTTCCAAGGGCAAGCTCGCCTACGTTCACATCGAGAAGATGAACACCGAGAGCTTCCATGAGCTCTACCGCAAGCTGCTCTCCGAGAAGAACCGCACACGTGACGCTGTCATCGTCGATGTCCGTCACAACGGAGGCGGCTGGCTCCACAACGATGTCTGCGAACTGCTCTCCGGTACTGCTGCGGCACAATACACGCCACGCGGACAGTACATCGGTGACGATCCCTACAACCGCTGGACGAAGCCGTCGTGTATGCTCATCTGCGAGGATGACTACTCCAACGCCCATGGAACACCCTGGCTCTACAAGGAACTTGGCATCGGTCCACTCATCGGAGCACCCGTGCCCGGCACGATGACCGCCGTGTGGTGGGAAACCATCGATGACATCGTGTTCGGCATTCCCGAGGTGGGTATGCGCGACCGTCAGGGACGCTATCTGGAGAATCTGCAACTCGAACCCGACCACCTCATCATCAGCCAGCCGGGCGATCTGCTGCACGGACGCGACCTTCAACTGGAGAAGGCCGTTGAGCTGATGCTGAAGAAGAAATGATTAAAAAAAATCAAATGAAGAGAAGGAAAGTGTGATTTCTTTGCACTTTCCTTCTTTTTTTCAACAAATATGCCTATCTTTGCACCGAATTTAAGCAGAGCGCATGAAACTCATACTTCTCTCCACATCGGATTTCTTTGTAGAAGAGGACACCATCATCAATGCCCTTTTCGAGGAAGGGCTGGATTTGCTGCACCTGCGAAAGCCTGGAAGCGAGCCTGTGTACTCGGAGCGACTGCTCACTTTGTTGCCCGAGCAATGGCACAAGCAAATCGTCGTTCACGAGCATTTCTACCTGAAAGAGGAATTCGGATTGCGAGGCATTCATCTCAGCGAGCGCGCACCGGAACCACCGACGGGATACAAGGGACAGCTCAGCCGTTCGTGCCACAGCCTCAGTGAACTGAATGACACCAAGGCAGGCATGGACTATGTGTTCCTCTCCCCCGTATTCAACAGCATCACATACCCCGATCGCAAAGCAGCTTACACCGAACAGGAGCTGCATGATGCTGCACGCGCCGGGCTCATCGACCGCAAAGTGATGGCTGCTGGCGGCATCAACAGCGAGACATTGCCCCTGCTAGCCGACTACGGTTTTGGTGGTGCCGTCATCCTGGGCGACCTCTGGACGCGCTTCAACATCCATTCAGGTCTCGACTACAAAGAGGTCATCGCTCACTTCCGCAAACTACGCAAAGCCATATAACAATGAACAACTTCGTCGTATTCTCTGGTACTGCAACCCGTTATCTGACAGAAAAGATCTGTCTCAGTCTGGGTGTTTCCATGGGCAACTGCAAGGTTACTCACTTCGCCGATGGCGAGTTCTCGGTGTGCTACAACGAGACCGTACGCGGACGTGATGTCTTCCTCGTGCAGAGCACCTTCCCCCCATCGGACAACCTCATGGAGCTCCTGCTCATGATCGACGCAGCCAAACGCGCCTCTGCTCGTACCATCAACGCCGTCATCCCCTACTTCGGCTGGGCACGTCAGGATCGCAAGGATCAGCCGCGTGTGGCCATCGGTGCCAAGCTCGTTGCCGACCTGTTGAGTGTAGCTGGCATCAGTCGCGTCATCACCATGGATCTTCACGCTGATCAGGAACAGGGCTTCTTCGATGTTCCCGTTGACCACCTCTACGCTTCCAGCGTGATGCTTCCCTACATCGAGAACTTGCACCTTGAGAATCTGGTGATTGCCACGCCTGACGTGGGCGGTTCCAAACGTGCCTCTGCCTATTCGAAGTACTTCCAATGCCCTCTCGTGCTCTGCAATAAAGTGCGTCGCAAGCCCAACGAAGTGGCTTCAATGCAGATTATCGGTGACGTGACGGACGCTGATGTCGTACTCATCGACGATATGGTGGATACAGCCGGCACCATCACCAAGGCCGCCGACTTGATGATTGCCAACGGAGCCCGTTCCGTGAGAGCTATCGCCAGCCATTGCGTCATGAGCGGTCCCGCCAGCGAACGCGTGCAGGCCAGCAAGCTCGATGAGATCGTCTTCACGGACAGCATTCCCTACAGTAACCGTTGCGCCAAGGTCAAGCAAATCTCCATCGCGGACCTCATCGCCGAGACGATCCGCCGCGTGGAAAAGAACGAGAGCATCTCCGACCAGTACTTGTTGTAGCCATATTAACTCAAAAACATAACCTCATCAATTATGAAAAAGACTCTATTCGTCTGCGCCCTGACATTCGCTATGTTCCAGGCACAGGACATCAAGGCTGCTACGCTCATCGCCAATGATGAGAACCCCACGCTGGTACAGCAAGCCGAAAAACAGATTAAGGAACAGGAAGACATCATCCGCGACCTGAAGAAGAAACAGCGCAGCATTGAGAGCGACCTCAAGGAAGTGAAAGACAAGATCAAGGCTGCTCAGAACGAAATCAAGAAGGCCAAGAATGTCATCAAGACCGAAGAGAAGCGCGTCAAGGCTGCGGAGAAAGCTGCCAAAGCTGCCGACGATTTCAAGAAGTAATCCAAGAAGACAATAAGATCAAGACATGATTAAGATTACACTCCCCGACGGATCTGTCCTCGAACGTGAGGCAGGCGTGACGGGCTATGAGATTGCTGAAAGTATTTCGCCAAGACTGGCAGCTGACGTCCTCGCTTGCAGCGTGAACGGAGAGACGGTGGAGCTCAATCGCCCCATCACCGAGGATGCCACACTTGTGCTCTATAAGTGGGACGACGAACAGGGAAAGCATGTGTTCTGGCACACCAGTGCTCACCTGATGGCCGAGGCATTGCTGGAGCTCTATCCTGACATTCAGTTCGGCTTTGGCCCCGCTCTCGAGAACGGTTTCTACTATGATGTCGTTCTGCCCGATGGCAAGCAGATTGGCGAAAGCGACTTCCCAGAAATTGAAGCAAAGATGAAGGAACTGGCCTCCAAGAAGGAACCCGTGGTGCGCCGCGAGGTACCCAAGGCCGAGGCCCTGAAGGAGTTTGCCGCTGCTGGTCAGACCTTCAAGTGCGAGCACATCGACCAGGATCTGGAAGATGGCACCATCACCACCTACACGCAGGGTCGTTTCACCGACCTTTGCCGTGGCCCGCACCTCGTGAACACCGGCGACATCAAGGTAGCCAAGGTGACCAGCGTGGCTGGCTGCTTCTGGCGCGGCGATGCCGAGCGCGAGAGTATGCAACGCCTCTACGCCATCACCTTCCCCAAGAAGAAGATGCTCGACGAGTACCTCGTCATGCTTGAGGAGGCCAAGAAGCGCGACCATCGCAAGATTGGTAAGGAGATGGAGCTCTTCATGTTCAGCGATCGCGTAGGCAAGGGACTGCCCATCTGGCTTCCCAGAGGTACCGACATGCGTCTGCGCTTGCAGGAGATGCTACGTAAGATCCAGCGCGAGTACGGCTATCAGGAAGTAATCACGCCCAACATCGGCGGCAAGATCCTCTATCAGACCTCCGGCCATTGGGATCACTACGGCAAGGACAGCTTCCAGCCCATCCAGACACCCGAGGAGGGCGAGGAGTATCTGCTGAAGCCCATGAACTGCCCTCAACACTGCGAGATCTTTGCTAACCGCCCCCGCTCGTACAAGGAACTGCCGTTCCGTTGCGCCGAGTTCGGTACGGTCTATCGCTATGAGATGAGTGGTGAGCTACACGGACTGACCCGCGTGCGTTGCTTTACGCAGGACGATGCACACATCTTCTGCCGTCCCGATCAGGTGAAGCGCGAGTTCATCAACGTAATCGACATCATCCAGCGCGTGTTCAAGACCTTCAATTTCAGCGAGGACAATGTGGAGGTGCAGATCAGCCTGCGCGACCCACAGAACAAGAAGAAGTATATAGGAACCGACAAGGAATGGGCAACTGCCGAACAGGCCATCATCGACGCTTGTGCCGAGAAGGGCATGAAGGCTCGTCAAGAAGTGGGCGAGGCTGCCTTCTATGGGCCTAAGCTCGACTTCATGGTTAAGGATGCCATCGGACGTCGCTGGCAGCTCGGCACCATTCAGGTCGATTACCAGCTCCCGCAGCGTTTTCAGCTCGAATATACAGGCGAGGACAACCAGAAGCACCGTCCCGTCATGATCCACCGTGCACCCTTTGGTTCGATGGAACGTTTCGTGGCTGTGCTCATCGAGCATACTGCCGGTCACTTCCCCCTTTGGCTCACCCCCGACCAAGTGGCTATCCTGCCCATCTCCGAGAAGTTCAACGAATATGCTCAGCAGGTGCAGGCTCAGCTCAAGCAGGCTGACGTGCGTACAGTCCTCGACGATCGTGCCGAAAAGATCGGTCGCAAGATCCGCGACAATGAGATGAAGCACATCCCCTATCTGCTCATCGTAGGCGAAAAAGAGGCAGCTGAAGGCACCGTAAGCGTCCGCAGACAGGGACAAGGTGACCAAGGAAGCATGAAAATCGATGATTTTGCAAAGAAAATCAACGAAGAAGTTCGCAGTATGACAGAAAAGTATTAACTTTGCGCCCGCAAAATTAATTGAATGAAAAAAGACAACCTGAAGAATCAGTATCGTGTCAACGAGCAAATACGTGTTCGTGAAGTCCGCATCGTCGGCGATGACATAGAATCCACCATTCTCCCCACCCGTGATGCCCTCCGTATGGCAGAGCAGCGCGGCGTGGATCTTGTGGAGATTTCTCCCAATGCAGATCCTCCCGTGTGCCGTCTCATCGACTACTCGAAGTTCATCTATCAGCAGAAGAAACGTCAGAAGGAGATGAAAGCGAAGCAGGTGAAGATTGAGGTGAAGGAAATCCGTTTCGGACCGCAGACCGATGACCACGACTACAACTTCAAGCTCAAGCATGCCCAGGGCTTCCTCTCGGATGGCGACAAGGTCAAGGCATACGTCTTCTTCCGCGGTCGTTCCATCCTGTTCAAGGAGCAAGGCGAAGTCCTCCTCCTGCGCTTCGCACAGGATCTGGAGGAATATGGCAAGGTGGAATCCATGCCCGTGCTCGAAGGCAAGCGCATGACCATGTTCATCGCTCCCAAGAAGACGGCTCCCAAGAAAGCAACCGCTATCGTCGATGATGACGATGATGACTTGGACGACGATGACTTGCTCAACGATTCCACTTCCGGACCTGCCGAGGAACCCGTTCGCAAGAAGCCGCAGCAGAAGGCACCCAAGGAATACACGGGTCCCAAGGTGGAAGGCGAAAACTGGGATGACTGAAAGTGATTGCGCGCTGCGCCCGGTATATGCGTAGCCGCGTCTGTTAATAATAACAATTTAAACAAACAAAAAAATGCCAAAAGTAAAGACTAATTCCGGCGCCAAGAAGCGTTTTGTGCTGACCGGAAC
>CAJORF010000031.1 GCA_905236985.1 uncultured Bacteroidaceae bacterium
GGACAACACGATTGCCGTAACACCTGACGGGCAATATGTGCTGCGTAATGTGGCTACGGGTACATATCTCATGAAGGACGGCACGACCACTCCGGACGAGAGTCTGGCTTCCAACTGGCGTGTGATCACCAACGACACGATCCACTATGGCGACCAGGAGCAGCTCTATTACGTCCACTCTGATGAGGTGATCATGCAGCTGAACAACAGTGGCTTGGGATGGTCGGTCAAGTTCTCGCCCAAGGCTAACACGACCTATGTGATGCCCAGCGAGACCACCGAGGGGGCTTTCAAGTTCCGCTACCGCTATCTTGCTGACACCCGCTTTCTGAACGTGGAAGTTGATGATCAGGGCGGTGAACGGCTGACGGCTGCACGCACCTCGTCGCCATACAATGATTGGGAATTCGTGCCTACTTCTCATCCCAAGGATTACCGTTATCGAGTGATGTCCATGGACCGCTCGTCTGGCAATACCAAGTACAGCATCGCCTATCGCTCCCACGACCCCAAAGGCAATGAGGTGTGGCTCTCAGGCTGGATGGCAGTTCCTACGGATGGCGAAGGTGGCGCCTCACAAGCCGACCACCTGCTCTTCTCCACGCACTATACCTTGTACAAGAGTTCCGACTGGCCTTCTGTGAGCGACCCTATCGATGGCTATTCCTTCAAATTCTCGACCAACAAGCCCGTAATGGTGGAGCCCGACTACTACGGCTGCGGCATTACTGAGCAGTACGATCATCCCTATTGTGCGGCAGATATCATGGCAGAGGAAAGTGTGGATATGCTCCTCATTGCTCACGACTTACTGCGCGACCTGCATCAGATGGACTGTTCCAGCGGCGACTACCCCACCTACGGCATTGGCAGTTCACAGGGAGCTTCCATCATCCTGGCATGCCAGCGCTATGTCGAAAACTCGCCCAAAATCAGCGATGCCGAACGCCGCGCCATCAACTGGGTGCGCACCTGTGCCTGTGCCGGCTGCTACAACCCGATGGCCACGCTCTGTCATTATCTCTACATCAATGAGCTTGACGTGCCCAATGTGGTGCCCTCCCTGCTGATGGGAATGGTTGTAGGCTATCCCGAGATTTTCGGCGACACCAAGGCTGAGGAATATTTCTCGGAATCCTTCCTTGAGGGCGGTATCTTTGAGAAGATACGCAGCCATCAATATTCTTCCGAAGAGATTTCTGATTTCATCAGGAAAGCCTGCGGAGCAACCATGTCCAGCATGCTCTCAGAACAGGCTTTGGACATGAACTCAGATATCTCTCAGAAACTGCTCAAGGCAATGGGTCAGAGTAACCTCACACGCGACTGGAACCCCAAGGCCGACATCAAGCTCTACTACCATCCCGATGACAAGGTGGTGCCTCACCTCAACTTCATCTCGTTCGTCAATGGAATGAAAGAGCGCTGCCAAGGCAAGCTTGAGACACAGCAGACCACACTCAACGTTCACGTTCTGGCTTGCGCCGATTTCTTCGCAAGAATCATTTTCGGAGCCTATAAAGAATAATTGACTATGACACTTGGATATTTATTCTATTGGTACTATGTACTGCTGACTGCCACTACAGGTGGCAAGGTTTATGCCACAGGCGACTGGCGTCTGCCGTTGTCGGACGAAGACTTTGGTGACTGTATCGAGACGCGATGGGTCATTGCTGGCACCGAGGGACGTTCCTCCTGCTATGCTTGGGTGAAGCCTGATGAGGGCTATCACTTCGCGGGTTTCTATGATGCGGATAATCAGTTGGTGAGCTCCACTGATAAGCTGAGTGAGATCCGTCTGTGGAGCTTCACGGACAGCGCACAGGAAGAGGATGGTATTGTCAGTGGCAACGACTTCTATCCCACTGTACCTCAGACTCTCACCGCTGTTTTTCTGCCTGACATCCCTGATGCCATCACTTCGCCAGATGAGGCCGCCAAGACCGTGAATACCATGAGCGATGCCTACGACCTCACAGGTCGTATCATCACAACTCCCCGCCGCGGACAAATCATTGTCCGCAACAGGAAGAAAGTCGCGGTGAAGTAAAAAGTAAAAAGGAAAGGTCTGATCAGTCTTCCTTCATCGTAAACTCCAACGCACCGCCGGCCATCAGCTGGCGGTGTGTTATTGTTAAACCATCTAACGGCTGGCCGTTGAGTTTCACGCTCTTGACGTGGATGCGTTCGGGGGTTTTGTTTGGAGCGGAGATCACGAAATCCCGACCTCCCGCCAGGTGAAGCGTAGCCTTCGTGAAGAGTGGCGTACCCAGGACATACTCGGCGCTGCCGGCATGGAAGGGATAGAAGCCGAGGGCGGAGAAGATATACCAGGCTGACATCTGGCCGCAGTCATCGTTGCCCGCATAACCGCAGGGCGTGGCGCGGTAGAACTCGCTGCGGACTTGATTCACTAATTCCTGTGTGCGCTCGGGACGGCCAGCAAAATTGTAGAGATAGACGGTGTGATGGCTAGGCTCGTTGCCGTGGGCGTATTGTCCGATGAAACCGCTGGCGTTGCCATTGACCTCGCCACTTGTGGCTGTGAGACTAAAGTTCTCGTCGAGCTTACGCAGAAATGCTTCCCGGCTGCCGAAGAGGTCGATTAGACCTTGTGGGTCGTGCGGCACAAACCACATATACTGCCAGGCGTTGCCCTCGACGAAGCAAGGCTGCTCGTACGAAAGCGGGTCGAAGCTATCGAGCCAGTTTCCTTTCTCGTCCTTGGGACGGAAGAAGCCAGTCTCGACATCAAAGAGATTCTTGTAGAACATACTGCGGCGATAAAATCGCTCGTAGTCCTCGGTGCGTCCGAGTTTCTTGGCTACGGCGGCTACACAGGCATCATCGAAGCATTGTTCGAGGGTGATGCTCACGCTGGTGTTTTGCAATGTCTGAGGAAAGTAACCGTATTGTTCCCACACTTCGAAGGGCGAGTTGGGATGGCTGCGCGTACTGCTCTCCACCATGGCCTGATAGGCTTCCTCGACATCGAGGCCAGGCAGTTCCGCAAGGATAGCGTCGGCGATGACGGGGATGGCGTGATTGCCGATCATGCAGTAGTTGTCCTGTCCCCAGAGATCCCAGATGGGCAAGTAGCCATAGGTCTTATGGTGCAGCACCATGTCGCGGACAAATTGCGCAGCCACGTCGGGAGCAATGAGCGTGTAGAGGGGGTGCGCAGCGCGGAAGGTGTCCCAGAGGCTGAACGTGCTGTGGTACACCTGTCCCTTGGGCATCTGCTTGATCTCAAAGTTCGTATCCATATAGCGACCGTCAACGTCGCTCATCGTATTTGGCTGCATCAGCACATGGTACAGGCCCGTATAGAAAATGGTCTTCTCGTCGTCCGTACCCTCGACATCAATGCGGCTGAGCTCATGCTGCCAAGTGTCGTGGGCAGCCTTTACGTATGCGTCGAAGTCCCAACCCTCGGCCTCAGCGAGCATATTTTTGCGAGCACCGTCATTATCTACTGGTGAAATAGCCACCTTCACCGTCAGTTCCTGACCCTCGGCGGGATCGAAGGTGAGGGCTGTGCGCAGGCAGCGACCGTTGATGACATCGCTCTTACCTGCGTTACGTCCGCCGTCCATGAGCAGGTGCTGGCTGAAGGGACGCGAGAACTCGGCACGAAAATAGACTTTGCGCAGCTTAGCCCAGCCCGTAATGACGCGGTAGCCCTCGACGGTGTGGTCATTGACGAGGCGCAACTGGCTCTGTATGATGTCGTAAGTGCGACGACCAGAATAATATGCCTCACCGCGATAGGTGCCGCGGTCCAGGTCAAGAACGACGGTCTGTGGGCGTCCCTTGGGGAAAGTGTAACGATGAATGCCGGTGCGCGTGGTGGCTGAAAGCTCCACCTTCACGCCACTTTCCTGTAAGTCAACCATATAATAGCCCGGACGTGCGGCCTCACCCTCATGCGAGAAGTGCTGGCTGAAGTCAGCAGCAATCAGTTGATCGGGAGTCACGGCGGCGCTAACAGGCATCAGGCTGATGTCAATGAGATCCGTACAGCCGGTGCCGCTAAGATGCGTATGCGTGAAGCCATAGATTTTATCCTTATTATAGTCGTAGCCACAACAAGGATCCCATGTCACCATCTGCTCGGTCTCGGGGCTCAGCTGCACCATACCTTGGGGCATTGTAGCGCCGGGGAAAGTGCTGCCGCTGAGGGCGCCCGTCTCGTCGGTCTGCGTGCCGATGAAGGGATTGACATAGACGGTATAGTCTTGTCCCTCTGGGGTAACTGGTGCTTTGGGGTTGCACGCAGCCAATAATAAGGACAATGTCAGCAGCGTGGTTTTCAAGATTTTATTCATTTGTCGTTTTGTCGGTATGTCGGTATGTCGGTATTTCGTTATTTCGTTATTTCGTAATGTCGTAATGTCGTTATTCCGTTATTTCGCTATCCCGTGCCTCCTCTCCCTCAAGGGGAGCGATTTTCGGAATCTCATCGATGTCCGTCAGTTGTGGCAAGGGATTCTTGTCGGAGGCTTTGGCACCGAGCTTCTGCAGCTTGGCGCAGGTCTGAAGGATGCTTTGTCCGGAGGGTTGCAGCTTGCGGTCGCCGTCCTCATAGGCCTGCTGTGCCTTGAGGAGTGCTGAACCGATAGCTTGGTATTTCTTCATGAACTGTCCTACGCGATCCATCATCTCATTGGCTAAGGCATAAACCTTCTCGTGGTTCTGAGCCTGTGCGATTTGTGTCCATGTGAGGCTGATGATACGGAGGGCGGCGAAGAGTGTCTGCTCGTCGGCGATATACACGCCGCGTTCCATGGCGCGCCGCCACAGGTCGGGCTGGGCATTCAGCGCTGTCCACAACGCTCCTGTGTGTGGAACGAACATGATAACGTAGTCCATCTTGACTTTAGGCGGCTGGATATAGGAACTGTAATCCTTGGTAGCCAGTACGTTGACTTGGTCGCGCAGGCTGCGGATATGGGCAGCGAGGAAGCGCTGTCGCTCGCCCTCGTCGGTGGCGTTGACATAGTCCATGTAAGCTGCCAAGGACACTTTAGCATCGATGATGACTTCACGGCGTTGGTCGAGGTGGAGAATCACGTCAGGACGCAGACGTGAGCCCTCCTCGGTGGTCACGGCTGCACCCGAGGCATCGCGGATGGTGGACTGTACATCGTAGTGAATGCCGCGCGTGAGGCCTTGTGCTTCAAGGAGTTCGTCGAGAACAGTCTCTCCCCACGTGCCTTGCACCGTGTTGCTCTTGCGGAACACACGTGTCAATTCGTCCGTGCTCTTGCGTGCAGCCTCGCTCTGCACCATCATTTGTTGGATGATGGCCTTGAGTGTACCGTTGTCTTCGCTCTGCTTGTTCTGGGTTTCGGCCATCGCTTTCTGCATCCGGTCGATGGTCTCTCGCAGTGGCGTCACGATCTGTCCGAGGCTGCCTGCTGACGCTTCCTGGAACTCCTTCTGGCGTTGTCGCAGCAGCTCGCCCGTGGCATCCTTCATCTGTGCCGCCACTTTTGCCATGGTCTCATCGAAGCGCGCCTGCTGTGCAGCAATGGCCTCTGCATGACGTTGCTGCTGCTCGGTCAACTGAGCCGCTTGCACTTCCACTTTAATCGCCAATTCTTGCTTTGCCTCGGTCTGTTCTGCCAGCGCCAGTTCGCGTTCACGAATGGTTTGTTGGTACTGAACTCCTTCTGCTGTCCGCTCTTCCAGAATGGTTTTAGCGACGTTCAACTTGCCGCGCATGACGAGCCATGAAATGAGGGCTCCCGCTGCCGCCGAGACGATGATAGCTATGATAAGCTCCATATTGATAGCTGGTTATGCGAATGCAACGGTGAGACCTGCCATGACGATGCTGACCATCGACATCAGTTTGATGAGGATATTGAGTGAGGGGCCGCTGGTGTCCTTGAAAGGATCTCCCACGGTGTCACCTACGATGGTTGCCTTGTGTGCGAAGCTTCCCTTGCCGCCGAAGTTACCTTCCTCGACCATCTTCTTGGCGTTATCCCAGGCACCGCCCGCATTCGCCATGAAGATGGCCAGTGTGAAACCGCCTGCCAGACCGCCTACAAGCAGGCCGAGAACGCCTGCTACGCCGAGGACAAGTCCGACGACAATGGGAATCGCGATGGCAAGCAACGACGGGAAGATCATCTCATGCTGAGCGGCACGGGTGGAAATCTCGACGCAGGAGCCGTAGTCGGGCGTAGCCTTGCCTTCGAGAATACCCTTGATCTCGCGGAACTGACGACGCACCTCCTCGACCATCTTCTGTGCGGCACGACCTACAGCCTCCATCGTCAAGCCGCAGAACAGGAAGGCTGCCATTGCTCCAATGAAAGCACCGACAAGCACGCGCGGGTTCATCAGGTTGACTTGGAAATAGTTCATGAAGTCGGGGATGGTTGCGTCAGCGGCGTTGATGATCTCGCCACGGAGATTAGTGAGTGTCATTCCAGCGCGTTCCATGGCAATCTTCACCTCTTCGATATAGGAAGCCAAGAGTGCCAAGGCGGTGAGGGCAGCTGAGCCGATAGCGAAGCCCTTGCCCGTAGCAGCTGTGGTGTTGCCGAGTGCGTCAAGTGCGTCTGTGCGATGGCGCACTTCCTCGCCCAGCTCACTCATCTCCGCATTACCGCCTGCATTGTCTGCGATGGGACCGTAAGCATCGGTGGCCAAAGTGATGCCAAGCGTGGAAAGCATTCCAACTGCTGCGATTCCGATTCCATAGAGTCCCTTGGACAGAGCCTCAGCACTCATCGCCATATCGAAGCCGTTGGCACAGAGATAACTCAACATAATCGCCACACCGATGGTGACAACGGGAATACACGTTGAGATCATTCCCGTTCCTATACCTTTAATAATAACAGTAGCCGAACCAGTCAGTCCAGCCTCAGAGATCTTTTGAGTTGGCTTGTAGGAATGGGATGTGTAATACTCCGTGGCCTGTCCGATGATGACGCCAGCTGCTAAACCCGTGATGACGGAGAACGAGAGACCGAGCCAGTTCTCAATGCCTAAGAGATAGAGAATGGCAAAGGTAGCTCCCGCGATGAGCAGGGCTGAGACGTTAGTGCCTACGGCCAGTGAGCGTAGCAGGTCGCGCATCGTAGCACCTTCCTTCGTGCGAACAAGATAGATACCAAAGACGCTCAAGAACACGCCGACAGCAGCGATGAGCATTGGAGCGATGACGGCTTTCATCTGCAATTCAGGCGTCATAGCGAAGGCCGTAGCACCGAGGGCCGCAGTAGAGAGGATAGAGCCGCAATAGCTCTCGTAGAGGTCTGCGCCCATTCCGGCCACATCACCAACGTTATCTCCCACATTATCAGCGATAGTGGCGGGGTTGCGCGGGTCGTCCTCGGGAATGTCAGCTTCGACTTTTCCCACAATGTCAGCTCCCACATCAGCAGCCTTTGTGTAGATGCCACCTCCGACACGGGCAAAGAGAGCCTGCGTCGAAGCTCCCATGCCGAAGGTCAGCATAGTGGTGGTGATGGTGATGAGTGCAAAAGACCCACTCCCAGCCCCTTCAGTCAGGGAGGGGACTGGTTCCGCGTTGTAAACATAATTAAGGACAATAAACCAAAGGGCGATGTCAAGCAGTCCGAGCCCCACGACGGTCAAGCCCATCACGGCACCGCTGCGGAAGGCAATGCGCAGGCCGCCATCGAGGCTCTTGCGGGCTGCGTTAGCGGTGCGGGCAGAGGCGTAAGTGGCTGTTTTCATACCGAAAAATCCAGCCAGGCCTGAGAAGAAACCGCCCGTGAGGAAGGCGAAAGGCATCCACGGGTTCTGCCATTTCAGGACGTAAGCCATGAAGGCAAATACAATAGCCAAGACCACGAAAACGATGGTCACCACCTTATATTGTTGTTTCAGATAGGACATTGCGCCGCTTCGGACGTAGCTGGCAATTTCGCGCATACGGGGCGTGCCCTCGTCCGCTGCCATCATCGAGCGGAAGAAATAATATGCCATGCCAAGCGCCATGACAGAGGCGGCGGGCACAAGCCAAAAAGCTGAAGGAAGATTCATAAGAGTGAAGAGTGAAAGAGTGAAAAAGTGAAAAATGAAAGAATGAAAAATGAAAAGAGTGAAGAGTGAAAAATGTTTATCTCATCGTCTTCACGCCATCGACGATATACACCCCTTTGGGTGCTGTCCCGATATCAACGGCGCGCCCGCTGAGGTCGTAGGCATGGTCGTGGGCTGATGTGGAGGCGGGAAGGGCTGACACCGCGTCGAGGTCGCTCTTCTTGACTACCTCGAACTCCGCAGGTGTCGATTTGTTGGAATATACAAATGAGCCAACGGTTTTGCGGTCGAAGTTGAAGTACTGCGAGCCCATCTCGGCGCCGCGCAGACGGATGGTCGTGTCATCAGTCTGTTCGACGAGGAACCACTGGTCGTGTGCCTTGGTGTCTTGTGTCTCTGTGGCATTGACATGCCAGCCCGTGACGTACATATATCGCTTGGGCGACAATGTGTTAAGCGTGAAGTAAGCCGTGTATTTACTGACCTTGCCGAAGTGGAAAGCATAGCTTTCATCGCTGAGGTCGCTGGTGTTGAGCTTGCCTAATGCAAAAGCTCCTTCGCTACTGCCATCAACGAAGTGGAGGTAGAGTCCAGAGGCTTTATGTCGCAAGTAGAAGACAGCCGATGAACTTGTGGAGAAAGCTGCTGTGGGAAAGGCCTCGGGACGCTCCACCGTGGTCTCGGGTATCACTCCAATCTCGGCGGCTGAAGCGTAACCTTGGTTGTCGTGGGTCGAACGCACAATGAAACGGAAATAACGTCCTTCTGGGCGCGATGACAGTTCAATCTCCTGTACGGCGGATGAGTTCTGGAGCGTACCAGTGAGCACGGGAGCACCCCAGACCGATGAGCTGTTGCTGACGTAGAATTCAAACTCCTTGACACGTCCGTTGCCCATGTCCTCGCGACCCTGATAGACAAACTTCGCTACGCGATAGTACGTTGCCATATCGACAACGACTTCATGCGGACAAGTCGGTTTCTGAGGGTTGTACTGGGTATGCCAGATGGTCGCGCTGTTCTCATCGATACAGTTCTTCACCGCTTCGCCACCGCCTTGTTCGCTGCTGCAGTTGATGACCTTCCAGCGGCTCTTGCTCACGTACATCCCAATTCGTTCCTCGTTGACGGGGCTGTCTGTGAAGCCGTCAGCCGTAGCCCATGTGCGAAGAAGACCACCGTCAGTCAACGGGAAGGGTTGGCTGTAGATCTGTTCCTCGCCACCATCGACGGTGTAGTGGATCACTGCATCTGGAGTGGGGCAGGAGAGGGTCACGGTACCTTTTTCTGATTGTATCGTCACGGGCGCACAGAATGGCAACGCCACGCGCGACCGTTCAGCCAGCTGCTCGTCGCTCTGTGATTCGCCGATGGGCAGCAGGAGGAACGACATATTTGTCTTGGCAGCGCGGATGCGGTATTGGTCAAGCACGTCGGGGCCGCAGCTGGCGTTGCCGAGGGCACGGTTGTAGGCGTCGATGTTCAAGATGGTCTCGTCGCAGAAGCTCATCTGGTAGGGGTGTTTTTTGCGGTCGCCTCCATTGGTGTAGTTGTCCTCGGGACGCCAATGTTCGGCACTCATGGCCAGCGGTTCGGGTGCTACGACGAGGAGACCCTGACCGCCGTCGTTGGTGATGGCCAACCAGCGCACCTCTTCCTTGTTTCCTTGTTCCTGTGGCAGCACATAGTTGGTCCATTCATCGCTGACGCGGCTGTGATGGAGGCCGACGAGGGCTGCTTCCTTACGGTCGCGGTAGCTGTCCTGCGGGCCGCGTCCGAGCCAGGTCATGTTCTCGAAGCCCTGTGGCAGTTCGGTGCGCATACCCATCCGTGGCAACTCGGCACCCTTGGAGAGCGGGTCGATGGAGGCGTTGACCACGATCGCGCCGTCTGCCAGCACCGTGAAGGTGGTCTGCACGGTGAACTTATTGTCACCTGCACCAGCGTATGTGTTCGTCACGACGAGGTTGACGCGCTGACCGTCCTCGGATTTATTCACCTGCCATGTGCCAGGCGTGAGGGAGAGCTTGCGGATTCCCATCTCGTCGTAAGTGCCTGTGCGACCGCGCTCGTTGTCGGTGGGCAGACGGAATACATTGAGTGTCAGCGGGGACTTCAGCACCTGCGTGCCATTCACGGTGTAAGAAGCCAATTGTCCACGCTTGAAGCTGGCTGAGAAGTTCTCACCCGTAATATCGATTGTTGAGCCCGACTCGCTGACCTGCATAGCAGCTGCGGTTGCAGCGGCATAAGGATGACGGTCGGTGGCCTCGCGGATGCGGAACTCCTCGCGTGCTACCTCGAAGCCTGCTTCAGCCCATTCGGTGGCGTTCTTCTGGCGGGCGATGAAGCGGATGAAATATTCTGCCTGCGGGTTAGAAGGCGATGTCACGGCACTCCTGGCCTCTGCGATGGTCACGTTCATCGTTTTTCCAATGCCGAGGCTGACACCGTCGATGGTGCCGCTGGCATATTCGATGCCATCGGCAAGCAGTGTGTAGCTCACATCCACATCGTCGAGTACGCGCTGCTGCAGCTTGCTCTTGAGCGTGAAGACGCCTGCCGTGCTGTCTTTCATGATGAAGTCGATGGGCTGGTAGATCTTCTTCATGTTATAGCTCTTGGCCGTTGGTGAGTTGTCAGCCAGCACGACTCCGTTGCAGCAGAAATTGCCATCGTTGGGGTTGTCGCCGAAGTCGCCGCCGTAAGCCCAGTAGTCCCCGTTCGCGATGTTAAGCGTTGAGACGATGTCCGTGAGGCCGTTGCGTCCGAGAGCCTCGAAGGTCAGAGGTGCCCCATTGGCGTTCACCTTCAGCCCTTGGTCTTTCCAGTCCCACACGAACTCACCGCACAGCGCGGGATATTTCTCATAGAGGTCGAAGTACTCGCGTTGGTTACCCATCGAGTTGCCCATGGCGTGAGTGTTCTCACACTGGACGTGAGGACGTATGCCCGTCTGACCATTCTGGTAGTCGCGCAGACGCTCGCTACCGATGGCTTCCATCGTTCCTACACTGCCGTACATCGTACTCGTCACAGAGCTCCACGTGCTGTTGCCCTCATAGTGTGTCAGGCGTGTGTTGTCGAGGCGGGCGATGCTGTCCATGACGGTTTTGAAGTTATCGCCGCCGCCGCTCTCGTTGCCTGCACTCCATATGATAATAGAGGTGTGATTGCGCAGGGTCAGCACATGCCGGATATTGCGTTCCACCATAGGCCATCGGAAAGCCTCCTGACTGGAGAGACCCATATTTCCATGACACTCCACATCGGCTTCAGCCAAAACGTAGATGCCGAGGCGGTCGCAGAGGTCGTAAAGGTAGGGATTGTTGGGATAGTGACTGGTGCGGATGGCGTTGACGTTCAGGCGTTTCATCTGGAACAGATCGGTCTCTATCTCCTCCTTGGTCAACGTGCGACCACCGTTCTCGCTGAAACTGTGACGATCCACACCGTGGAAGATGATGGGCTTGCCATTGACCTGTAGTGCTCCGTTGCGGGCTACGTTCACCGTGCGGAAACCCACTTTCAGCGAGCGCACATCGATGGCTGTTCCGCCTTGCTTGAGCGAGATCACCAAGTCGTAGAGCTGTGGCAGCTCGGCACTCCAGGCGGTGATGCCCGTGATGCCGTTGAACTTCATCTCCACATCGCCAGCTGCGTTGGCCGTGGCACTTGCCGTGCCTTTGACTTGTCCGCCGTCCATGATCTCTGCCGTGATCTCACTGCCAGCAGCCACTGGCCCTTCGAGGCTCACTGTGAGGGCGGCATCGGCTTCGGTGTTGTCGGACTTGAGTGCTGTTGTGCGGAAGAAGAAATCGCGGATATGGCTCTTCGGGGCACTCCAGAGATAGACGTCGCGCGTGATTCCGGTCAGTCGCCAGTAATCCTGACATTCGAGGAACGAGCCGCTGGTGAAGCGATAGATCCTCACGCTGATATTGTTGACGCCTGCGCGAACCTTATCTGTAATGTTCCATTCGCTTGGCAGATAGGAGTCCTCGGCATAGCCAACGAACTGTCCGTTGACCCAGACATAATAGCCGTGGCCGGCACCGTTGAAGCGGACAAAGATGTCACGTCCGTCCCAATCTGCAGGCAGCGTGAACTCACGGCGGTACGACCCGACGGGGTTCTTCTTCGAGCCAGTGTAAGTGAACCATCCCGGACGGTCTGCCATCACGCTCCATGTATTTTCATCATAGCTGAAGGGATAACCCGTGTTGACATACAGCGGCTTGTCCCATGACTTGCCGTGGCGCAGGCCATAGACTTGCCATGATGAAGGCACTTCGATATCATCCCACGATGAGGCGTTGAACGAATCCTGGAAGAAAGTCTTGTGCGCGCTCTCGGGCGTGCCGACCCAGCGGAACTTCCATGTGCCGTTGAGCGACAGGAAGTAGGGCGAGGCTTCGAGAGCATTCGTTGGGGTGTAAGCGGAAGCGGCTTCGAAGGCGCTGGCCAAGGGAATGTCGAGTGTATGAGCCCGCACACGGTTGAGGTTCGTTACGCTCACGTCATCCCATTCCTTCAATGTCTGGGAATGGGCAGTCATACTGCCACCGATGGCGGCGCAGAGGGTGATGATGAAAGGTCTGAGGAAATGTTTCATTTGGGAAGTATGTTTGGCTTTCATTTTTCCGTGCAAATATAGTCATTTTCACAGAAACGGGTGTTGTTTTTCGCTTGAAAAGTCGTTTTTAAGCCTAACTTTATCCAATTTTGAATCATGAACGACGTTTATTCGCCTACTTTCGCTCGTTTTTCCACCATTTTACTTATCTTTGCCACCGCAAAATGCTGTTCAACTGTATTTATAAATTCTGATTTATTCACCTATTCAAATATAAATGATTATGAAGAAAGACTTTTTCCGTAAGAGCATGAGCTACCTGATGGTTTCGCTGGCTTTCGTAACTTTCAGTGCTGGTAGCTGTAGCGAAGATAGTGAGAGCGATACGACAACTTACAAGGATAAGTGGGCCAATCTGGTTAACGAGTCGAAGAAGGACTGCAAAGTCAATGGCAATACGCTGACCTACGGCAATCACACTTACACCGTTCGCGGTGAGATAGACTATGATAACACTGACCATACAACCCCGACGGCTTGGGTGGAATTTACCAATATCCCTTCGGGCTACACGGAGTTCAAAGCGGTCTATGAGGGTTTGTTGGGCAATTCCGTGGAGGGTACGACGGCTATGATTCCTATGGCTGAAGAGATTTATGCCCGCGATGCATCGACTGGTGAGAAGTGCTTCAAACTGTTATGCAACGGCGACGCTACCGTTAGCGGCATCATCCGTATCTTGAAGACCAAGATCGTCACCTCCAAGTACAGTCCCGATAACGACTCTTACATCCAGCGCTATCTCCCCGCTGCATTGCTGCAAGGAGCTACCTACGAGAATGCTTACACTCCCAATGAGCCTTACACCGTGGCCATGTGTGCTCATGCCAACAAGCCCCAGAAGACCAGTATCACCAGCGACGGCACTGTCTATCCAATCTACATCCTCACTTCTGGCGGTTGGGACTCTTACCAGTGTGGTATGGAGATCTACAGAAACTGGGACGGCGGCTTCTACAAGGTTTACAATTGCCCCAACGCTTACATACAGTGCCGCAATATCCGAGGCACTTGGGCAGGGCTGAAATAATGATCGGGGATTTTATTGAGAATTGGTGCTTTCCCTTTTTCTGGCCCTTCACCCCTTCACCCCGCTGCCACAGTGGCGAGTGAAGGGGTGAAGGGCTTTTAAGAGTACAGATGAAAAAGGAAACGATGACTTCAAATATTGCATCTATACAAAGGGATTTTCTTGGAAGATGCTTTCATAATCGTCAGGGTCCCATGGGAAAGAGGCTTTCACATCACCATCCTGACCTTCACTGCCTTCACCAATCTGTGAAGCACTTAGGAAGATGGTATTCATTTCCAAATCCAGCTCCTGTAGTACAGGGCGTTCATACATTCTTTTCATCTCACGAATACTTTCTTACCATTACTAATAAACATGCCATTTCTCATGAGCTGTTTGTTTACCTTGCGTCCGCTGAGATCAAAGGTTTCTGCTACCCTATTGCTTCTGTTATCTGTTGGAATATCTTCTATGGCAGTTTCATCATCGCCGAGAACCATCAACTTCACATTGGCGGGATTAGAGCTCATCGCGTATGGATTGTCCTCACGGTCTTCTATCGTGAAGAAACAGCGGAAAGGAGCGAGCGAATTACCTGGTAGCTGCTTGGAGTACTGCCCTGCGCTCATGGCATACAAATTCTGATCCTCAGCAGTTACAGCACGGCGAACATAGTTGCCCCAGAACGTTATCTTCTTCTCTGGTGAGAGCACGTAGAAACTATTCGTCGTTGCAGCCTTTAACATGACGTCTGTTTTGGTAATCACTTGAGGTGTACTGTCGTCTGCCACCTTGGCCTGCACGCAGTACGGCGTGTTGGCCTTCACCACATCACCATCCTTCATCTTGACGACTGTAATATAGAAACTACCGTCCTCCTCTGTGTAAGTTCCGGCAAATTTCGCAAATGCAAAATGTTCCAAAACTTCACTCGTCAACGTCAAATCAAACGGCACATACCACGCCTGCCAGTTGGTATTCTTGAAGGTACGGTTGTAGATGATCTGACCAACATATTGGGTGGTGGCGTTGGTGTATGGTTCGCCGTCGTTAAGGGTAATGGTGGGGATGTCCTCTTCTGCCATCTCTACTATATTAAGGAAATACCACCAGCCGTCGACGTTGGCATACAGGTCTTTAGTCCCTTCCGGAACATAAAGCGTGCCTTCTAGGTAAGTCTCATTCGGGAATTCACTGACTTTAAAGGGTTCTGTGATGTATGACTTGACAGTCATTAGAGAAGAGCAATTCTCAAACGCGTCGTCTCCAATGCTTGTCACGCTGTTAGGGATAGTGATGGAAGCCAGACCGGTGCAATCACTGAATGTATTAAGCGTTGATAATCAGCAATTTCCTCGTTAAATGGTAGAAAAGTGAATTGACGAATTTGAAATGTGCAAAAACGGGAGCAGATTTAACGAATTTAACCTTCATTAA
>CAJORF010000032.1 GCA_905236985.1 uncultured Bacteroidaceae bacterium
GCGACCGCAACTGGAGAGCCCATCGCACCGCCCGAGGAATACACCTTCACCGCCGACCGTCCCTTCGTGTTCATCATCCGCGAAGGCCAAACTGCTGCTAACTTCTTCGTCGGTACTTACTGCGGCAACAAATAATATCACGATATGAAACGATACAAGGATATCTTTATTGATTTTGATGACACGCTCTATGACACGCATGGCAATGCGGTGATTGCCTTGCACGAGCTGTTCGAGGCGATGGAGCTGGGACAATGGTTTGCTGACCCGTCGGTGTTCTACGATGAGTACTGGAAGGCAAACATCAACCTATGGCGACGCTATGCGAAAGAGGAGATCACTCGCGAGTACTTGATTGTGGAGCGGTTCCGCTATCCGCTGAGTTTCGGCAAGGGTTTGGAACCCGACGAAGCGCTCTGTCTGCAGGCCAACGACATGTTCCTTGACTTCTGTTCGTCGAAGCCTGGATTGATCGATGGTGCCTGCGAGCTGGTCGATGACTTGCAACGCAAGGGTTATCCGCTGCATCTTTGCAGCAACGGTTTCCACGAGGTGCAATACAAGAAGCTGGAAGCCTGTGGCTTGGCAGGGCGTTTTGACACCGTCATCCTCAGCGAGGATGCTGGCGCCAACAAACCGTCGCAACAGTTCTTCGACTATGCCCTGCGCGAGACGGGTGCGTCACGTGAATCCACGCTGATGATTGGCGACAACTTCGAGACGGACATCCTTGGAGCCAAACGAGCCGGTTTGGGTACCGCCTATTTCAATCGCTTTCCCGATTATCCGGCACCAGAACCTGTGGATTACGAAGTGACGTCGCTACGGGAATTGATCGAGCTGATACCTCTGCGATAAACGGGTGGCTTATGACCCTATTTCTGAGAGTTCGAGCCAACGGAGTTCGGCGGTGTCGAGCTCTTCCTGAAGGATGGGGAGGCGTTTGCTTTTCTCAGTCAGTTCATAGACGGAGAGCGTACCGCTGCAGAGTGCTGTCTCGAGGTCATGCTTCTCCGCTTCGAGGGCGGCTATGGTAGCTTCGAGGGCTTCCATTTCCTTGCGTTCTTTGTAGGTGAGGCGACGAGCAGCAGACCCTTTGGAGTCTCCTGCCTCTCCCCCTGCCCTCCCTGTTATGGAGGGAGCGGTTACTTGACCGGAGCGGATATTTTTGTTCGCTCCTTTTTTATTATCTTTTCCTGACGGATTCTGCTCCCTGGAGGTGTCGGAGGTGAGGCTGTTTCTGTACTGCGTATAATTCCCTGGAAAGTCCTTGATTTCGCCATTGCCGTGGAAGACGAGGAGGTGGTCAACGACCTTGTCCATGAAGTAGCGGTCGTGGCTCACCACGATGACGCAGCCACGGAAGTTGCGAAGGTAGTCCTCGAGGATGTTCAGCGTGACGATGTCGAGGTCGTTGGTGGGCTCGTCGAGGATGAGGAAATTGGGGTTCTGCATCAGCACGGTGCAGAGGTAGAGACGGCGACGCTCGCCGCCCGAAAGCTTGTAGATGTAGTTCTGCTGTTGCAGGGGCGTGAAGAGGAAGTGCTGCAGGAACTGCATTGCCGAGAGCTGCCGTCCGCCGCCGAGATCCACATATTCGGCTATGCGCCGCACGGCATCGATGACACGCATCTGCTGGTCGAACTGCATCCCCTCCTGCGAGAAATAGCCGAAGCGAACCGTCTCGCCCACGACGAAGCGTCCGCTGTCTGGCGGCACCAGTCCGAGCAGCATCTTGATGAACGTGGATTTGCCGGTTCCGTTAGCCCCAACGATACCCATCTTCTCATAGCGCGAGAAGTTGTAGTAGAAGTCCTTGAGGATGACCTTCGGCGTACCCTCGGGGTCGTCATCGCGCGGCGGGAAGGCTTTCGAGACATATTGCGCCTCGAAGATCTTGGAGCCGATGTAAGCACTATTCATCTGCAAGGTCATGGCCTGCTCGGTGACACGCTGGCGTGCGCGCTGTTCGAGGTCGTAGAAAGCCTCTTCGCGGTAGCGTGCCTTATGTCCTCGCGCCTGTGGCATGCGACGCATCCACTCCAGCTCACTTCGATAAAGGTTCTGGGCGCGCGCGATGTTGGCGTTCGTCACGTCGATGCGCTCCTGGCGTTTCTCGAGATAGTACTCATAGTTGCCGCGATAGGTGTAGAGCGTCAAGTTGTCGAGTTCGAGGATGAGGTTGCAAACGCGGTCGAGGAAATAGCGGTCGTGGGTCACCATGAGCAGCGTCATGGACGAGCGCGAGAGATAAGTCTCCAACCACTCAATCATCTGCAAGTCAAGATGGTTGGTGGGCTCGTCGAGGATGAGCATATCGGGTTCCTGACACAGCACGTTAGCCAGCGCGACACGCTTGAGCTGACCGCCGGAGAGATGGCTGATGGGCTGGTCGAAGTCGGTGATGCTGAGCTTGGTGAGGTATTCCTGGATGCGTCGCGGCTCCTCGCGGCATTGCCAGAGACAAGCCTCCATGACGGTCATATCCTGAGGATAGGAAGGTGTCTGTTCGAGATACGCCACACGGAGGTCGCGGCGATAGATGACGGTGCCGCGTTCGGGGTGCTCGCGTCCCGTGAGGATGTTCAGCAGCGAGGTCTTGCCCGTACCGTTTTGCGCGATGAGACCCACGCGCTGTCCCTCGGCAATGCCGAAGCTGATGTCATGGAAGAGTTCCTTGTCGCCGACGGCAAAACAGAGTCCTTCGACCTGCAGAAAAGGGTTCACTAAAGCCATATTCAATGTTTTTCGGGTGCGAAAGTAAACAAAAAAGGTGAAAAAAGCATGTCTTCTCACGATTTTTTCACGTTTCGTTTTCCACTTTTCACTTTTTTCTGTACCTTTGCACACGAATTGATGAAGGATTAGCCCTCAACGGGTCAACCGATTTGTATTTTTCCTACACCTTTTATGATTAGATAGTAAGGTCGCCTGACGTCCTTATTTCATATTGATAAACCATATCTCTATGCACACAAAAACTGAACTCGAAGTGCTGCCCATCGAACAACTGACTGAGATGGCCAAGGCGCTTGACATCCCTACTAAGAAAGACACCGAGAAGTTGGAGCTGATCTACGGCATCATAGAAGCCGAACTGTCACAAGCCCCAGTTCCCAACGAAGATAAATCAGCGAAGAAACGCGGACGTAAGTCCTCTGCTGAGAAAGGCGCACTCGCCTCTGTCGAAACACTCGACAACCTACAGAAGGAGACCGCAGCCGCTGCAACTGCCAAGAAGAACAAGGGCAAGGCGAAGGAGGAAGCCGCTGAGAGCCCTGCCGCAGAAGCACCACAGCCCAAGGAACCGAAGGCTGACAAGGATGCTGCCAAGACGAAGTCCAAGGGCAAGGCCCAAGACGAGGCACCTGCCGCCCAACCCAAGAAGCGCGGACGCAAATCGAAGGCAGAGAAAGAAGCCGAGGCTGCTGCCGCTCGCGAGGCCGAACTGAGGCTGTTCGACGAGGAAAACAAGAATACTGAAGCTGAACCGACGCCCGAGGACAGCAACGCCAAGGCTGAGCCCCAACAGAAGGAGACACCCGCCACAGGCGACAGCACAGAGACAGCGAATGGCGACAATGCAGAGCTCACGCCCGATGCCGTGGAAGCTTTCTTCAACGCCGACGAGCCCGACTTCATCATCCTCAAGTCCATTCCCGAGATGCCCGTCATCGAACGCAACGGCCTGCGCGACGTGCCCGAACCCAAGGAACCGAACTTCCTGCAGAACCTCAGCAACATCGAGCGCAATGCATACGAGCCACAACCGATGCCGCGCGAAGACTTTGGGCCGAAGCCCGAGCCATTGCAGCAACGCTATGACTTCAGCGACCTGGTCAAGGGTGAGGGTGTGCTCGAAACGACACCCGAAGGCTGGGGCTTCCTCCGCTCATCGGATTACAACTATCTGGCCAGCCCCGATGACATCTACGTCAGCCAGCAGCAGATCAAGCAGTACGGATTGAAGACCGGCGATGTGGTCGAAGGTGCCATCCGTCCACCACGCGAGGGGGAGAAATACTTCCCGCTGATGTCCATTGACAGCGTCAACGGCGTGCATCCAGCCCGCATCCGCGACCGCCAGGCCTTTGAACACCTGACACCCCTCTTCCCCGACGAGAAGTTCAAGCTCTGCAAGGGCTTCAACGACACCACCAGCGTGCGCATCGTGGATCTCTTCTCACCCATCGGCAAGGGACAGCGCGCACTCATCGTGGCACAGCCCAAGACGGGTAAGACCATCCTGATGAAGGACATCGCGAATGCCATCGCCGCCAACCATCCCGAAGCCTACCTGATGATGCTGCTCATCGACGAACGTCCCGAGGAGGTCACCGATATGGCACGTACCGTCAACGCCGAGGTCATCGCCTCCACCTTCGACGAGCCCGCCGAGCGTCACGTGAAGATTGCAGGCATCGTGCTGGAGAAAGCCAAGCGCATGGTGGAGTGCGGTCACGATGTGGTCATCTTCCTCGACAGCATCACACGCCTGGCACGAGCCTACAACACGGCAGCTCCCGCCAGCGGCAAGATCCTCACCGGCGGTGTGGATGCCAACGCCCTGCAGAAGCCCAAGCGTTTCTTCGGCGCAGCACGTAACATCGAGGGAGGCGGTTCGCTCACCATCATCGCTACGGCTCTCATCGACACGGGTTCCAAGATGGATGAAGTCATCTTCGAGGAGTTCAAGGGCACAGGTAACATGGAGCTACAGCTCGACCGCACGCTGGCCAACAAGCGCATCTTCCCCGCCGTCAACATCGTGGCCAGCTCCACACGCCGCGACGACCTGCTGCACGACAAGACGACGCTCGACCGCATGTGGATCCTGCGCAAGTACCTCTCCGACATGAACCCCATCGAGGCCATGAACGAGCTCAAGAGCCGCCTCGAAAACACCAAGACCAACGAGGAATTCCTCATCTCCATGAATTCATAAACAAAGGACATCTGAAAAACCCGCCCCCACAAGCTCATTCGTCTTGCAGGGGCGGGCATCGTGTGTTCATTCCTCACTTTTTAGTCTCCGTCTTCCTCCTCCTCGGGAGTCCAGTCCGCAGAGGTCTCACCAGCCTTGGCAGCCTTCTTGGCAGCAGCCTGAGCACGGCGGGAGATGGTGAACTCGAAATCCAC
>CAJORF010000033.1 GCA_905236985.1 uncultured Bacteroidaceae bacterium
CACAAGCGCGATGACAACGAGCGACATGATGCGCTTGCTGTCGATGGCATCGTGGATGTGTGTTCCGCCGACACGCGCCGTGGTGTTCGGCACGAAGGCAAACGTCTCGAAGCCATCATAAAGCGAACGGAAGGCATGGAGCTTGCCACCCTCCTCGAAGTTCGGCTTTATTTTGTCGAAATATTTTCTTAATGCATTCATAATAACTGATGTTTAATTCACAATTCATAATTCACAATTCACAATTATTAGGCCTTGAAGGCGTTTGGTTTTTCACCGCGCAGCCAATTATGGAATCACAATTAGTAGGCCTTGAAGGCGTTTGGTTTTCACCGCGCAGCCAATTATGAATTTTGAATTGTGCATTGTGAATTGATTACATGTTTTCCTTGCGCAGGATATCCAATCCCTCGCGCACGATGCGTTGCAATTCAAGTTTGGAACTATCGACGAACTCGGCGATGGCAAAGTCCTCGGGAGCAACCTCGTAGATGCCGAGTGCTTCCTGACGGTCGATGTCGCCTGCGATGATAGCCTTGACGAGATAGCCGGCATAGATGTCCATGGGGAAGACCTTGTCATACTCGCCCGACATGATCATGTGGCGCTCGCCGCCCTTGATGCGGGCATCCATCGTGTATTCCGTCTTCTTGGGACGCAGCCAGCTGAAATAGCTACGGCTGGTGGAAAATTCCTTGAAACGGGGAGCGATCCATCCGAGCATCTCATAGACATCGTTGCCTTCTGGAATAACGGTGACCTCAGTGGCATGAGCTGCGAGCCAGCCGTCCTTGGAGGTCTTCACGCCGACCATGGGATTGCCGTTGATGATGCGCAGACTCTTGCTCTCGTCGAGCTGTCCCTTCAGAATGGCAGCAAGTGGTTGTCCCACGAGTGCCTTGACGTACTTGGGAGCCTTGACCTCAGAACCAGCGACAGCTATGGTGCGCGTCAGATCGACCTTGCCCGTCAGCACGAGTCGGCCAATGAAGATGACCTCTTCGGCACCTATTGTCCATACGACCTCTCCCTTGTTGATGGGGGAGATATGGTTGATTTGCACGCCAACATTGCCAGCAGGAGCGGGGCCGTCGAAGACGGTGACGGTGCAATCCTTGGCAACAGTCAGCGCCTGATTCTTCTGCTGCTTGCTAATGCCCAGATACACCTTGGCAATCTTGCTGAGCAACGAGAGACCTGCCTGCCATTCCTTCTCCTGTCCATTGAGGACATAGTCGAAGTCGGCAGCCAGAGGCATAGAATTGAAAGCACTCACGAAGATGGCCTTGGGCTTGTCCTCGGGATTGGCCACGACGTCGTAGGGACGCTGGCGGAAGAATCCGAAGAGGCCACTCTCCAGCAGCAACTTCAGTGGATCCTTCTCGTCGAAAGACTTGGCTGTCTGCTTGCCGTCGGCATCTACGCGCACGCTCATCACCTTACGGCGCTCACCGCGTTCCACGAGGGCCACGGTACCGCTGACAGGCGAAACGAACTTCACTTCGGGATGATTCTTGTCAACTAACAAGGCATCCCCAACCTTGACGGTTTCACCCTCCTTGACCACGACCTTGGGCTTCATGCCATAGAAATCGTCGGGCACCAGCGCAAACTGTCCCTCGATCTTCGTCAGCATGGTTTCCAAGTTCGCTTTTCCCTTCAGGTTTACATCAAGGCCTTTGCGTAACTTGATTACATTTGCCATATAAAATGAATAAAATAAAAGAGGTTTTAGCTAAAAACTGCGCAAATTTAACGAAAAAAGGTCAATGAACGCGCATAAATGGCAAAGATTTTTGCCTACATATCAAAAAAAGACTAATTTTGCCCTCAATAAACGCATTTGAGCCATAAAAAAACTCAGTTATGTCGTCAGAATCGTCGTAGGTGTTGTCCTCGGACTATACCTCGCGTTACTTCTCTTCACGGCACTGCCTGCCTGTCAGCGTTGGTTGGCCGCGAAGACTTCTGCTGTGCTCTCCGATGAGCTGCATACGAAGGTTGCGATCGGCAATGCGCGGCTCGGACTGTTCAACCGTGTGGTCATCGACGATGCCCTCGTGTTCGACCAGCAGGGCGATACGCTTTTGGCAGCGGCACGACTGAGTGCGAAGATGGACGTCTGGCGAATCCTGCAGGGACAGGTGCGCATCGCCAACATACAGCTCTTCGGCTACGATGCCCGTCTGCGCCGCCGCTCGCCCGGCGAACCCTACAACTTTCAGTTTATCATCGACCGCTTTGCCAGCGAGGACACCACGGCGACTTCTCTCGACCTGGCCATCTCCAGTATCGTTGTGCGCCGAGGATCGGTGTCCCACGACCTTGACTACGAGCCCCGTTCTGACCACTTCACGCCTGCTCATTTCCGCTTGGATCGTCTCTCCATCCGTGCTTCTATTGATGCTTTAACTGACGATAGTTTGTCGCTTACTATCAAAACGTTAAGCTTCAATGAAGTTTTTAGTGGTTTGGATGTCAACGACTTAACGGCACGCCTTGAAGCGACACGCGAACATCTGCGCCTGACGGATTGCGCTCTGGTGCTTCCTCGTTCTGAGCTGAGAATCCCGATGGTGACAGCCGATGGCCCGTTGGACGATTTGTCCGCCCTGTCTGCATCGTTGCAGGCGACGGGTCACATCACGCCTGGCGATCTCTCGTGTTTTCTCGTTCCCCTGCGTGCTTTCAACCGTCCGCTTCAGTTTCATGCGACGTTGACGAAGGACGAACGGCGGTTGTCTCTCGACAAGTGTGAGCTTACAGCTGATGGACTGGCGATGGATGCCTTGGCCGACGGTCACCTCAATTTTGAAGACACGACTCTCGCCTTACCCTTCGATGATTTGTGCCTACATCTGCAACAGTTGGCTGTGCGCAGTGATTTCTATCAACCCATTCTTCACACTATCAGTGAGGTGATGCCGAAGAGCCTGAAGCCTGAGTTGGCTGATCGGTTGGTCAATTTGGGCGATGTCACTGTGACGGGAGAGCTGTCTGGCCATGTCAAGTCGCGCCACGCCATAGCCGATGTACAGGTGCAGACTGGCATTGGGTACGCGCAGGTCAACGGACAGCTCGCTGACGGTAACCAATTTGAGGTTCATGCCTCGACCGAAGATATCAAGTTGGCTTCACTCTTTGCCGACAATGAATCATTTCCCGTCAATGACATCACTCTGACCGCAGATGTCCAAGGCAGCATCAACCCGCTGATGGCCAATGGCTCGCTGACCATGACGAATGCCCTCATCAAGAATATCAAGATCAATCATATCAACACCGATTTCGCCCTGTCCCCGGACAAGTTGCAGGCAGATGCACTCGTTGATGACGATGACTATGCCTTCCATTTCAGTGCCAACCTCCACGGCCTGCAGGGTTTGAACTTTAGCACCGCTACACTCGATTATTTAGAAGGACAAGTCGCTCTGGAAAACCTCCGCATACGCAGTGCCGAGTACAACTACGACCTTCACCAGCTGCGCCTCACTACTCAAAACGATGAGGAAGGGCATCACCTTGACCTGCGTGGAGATTTCATCAACGCCCAAGCCGATGGCGACTTTCGCTACGCTGCTCTGGTACCGACCGTAAAGGAGTATCTCTCCCGCATTCTGCCCTCACTCATCCTTGCGCCCAATAGTACACTTACGGCTTCCGACGATCAGATTGACTTCGCTTTGCACGTCTGGAATGTCAACCCCATTTTCCAGCTCTTCAACCTCGATATTCAGCTTCCCGAAGCCGGTCATGTAAAAGGTCTCATTGATGAGCACAGCGAAGCGATGACGCTCAAAGTGGATATACCGCGCATTATCTATGGCTCCGAGGATTTGCGTGACGTTCATATCGTTGCTAATCAATCCGTTGACAGCTTAATGACCGACATATCACTGGAACGTATGATGGAGGAAGGCCCCGTCGCCATGTCCGTTTCGGCACAGGGCGCTCACGACTTGCTGAAGTCCATTATCGCCTGGGATAACAAGAATACGCCGGTTCAGCGAGGCGAGTTCACGGCGGCAGCGCGTTTCTTTCGCGATGAACAAGAAAAGCTTGGTGCTGAGATTAATGTCGAACAGGGAGAAATCGTCCTTTCAGACACTGTGTGGAATGTCAAGGCCTCCAAGCTCCTGTTGCACAATGAAGTCGTGCATGTCCACGGTTTCGAAGTCTCGCAGCTCGGTCGCCACCTGCGAGTCAATGGACGTGTCTCACGAAACGAATCGGACACGCTCTATGCCGACCTGCGCGGTATCAACCTGCATTACGTCTTTGGTATGATCGACTTCCATGATGTTGAGATGGCAGGTCCTGCCACTGGCAAGGTCAAGATTCATGACATTTTCACGGATATCGCTGTTGATGCCGACTTGCGCGTTGATCAATTCAAGCTCAATGAGGCTCTGTTGGGAACGGTTTATGTCACAGGCGGTTTCGGGCGTAAGGACGATCGCGCTATAGATATCGATGCCTACGTTCACGAACCTGACCGCCATGAGATCAGTCATGTCGTTGGATTGATCAAGCCCGGTCACGAAGAGGGCAGGGGAATGACCCTCGACATTCAGGCGCGCTACCTCAACACTTATTTCATCAACTCCTTCACCGAAGATATCTTCACCGACCTACAGGGGCGCGCCACAGGTCATGCTTATCTCCACGGTCCCTTTAAGAAACTGGACCTCGAGGGGCAGCTCGTCGTCGATACACTCGCTACGGACATTGATGTGCTCGGCACCCATTATCACCTCCTTGGCGGCGATAGCGTACAACTCTTCCCTGGGGGCATACGCTTCAGTAATGTCAAGGTCTATGACCGCCACTACCAGCCCGGCAGCAACGAACACTACGCCGATCTTGAAGGTGTACTGCGCTTTGAGCATTTCAAGAACATGCGTTTCAACTTCGACATCAATGCCCACAACCTACTTGGCTACGACTTCCGCGACTTTGGCAATGAGTCATTCTACGGCACTGTCTTTGCCGACGGTCTCGTCAAACTTAGTGGTCAGCCTGGTACGCTCAACGTCGATATCCAGTGCCGTCCGACAGCAGGAACGGTCTTCACCTATAATGTCTCTACACCAGAGACAATGACGGACAATGAGTTCATTACCTTCAGATCCACCTCCGAACCCTCCCGTAAAGGAGGGGAGAGCTGGCGGGTTGACAGCCTCATGCAAGCCAGAGGTCCCTCATCTCTGACGGGAGAGGAGGGGGATGGGGCTTCTGACGAGCCTAATGATATCTATATCAACTTCGACCTCGATCTCTCACCCGATGCTCAGGTACGTCTGCTTATGAATCCGCGTTCAGAAGATTATATCACGCTCTTTGGTAACGGTCACATACGCGCGAATTTTCATAACAAAGGACGTTTCCAGATGTATGGCACTTACCACGTTGATCGTGGTACCTACAAGTTGACGCTTCAGGACGTGATTCGTAAGGACTTTCATTTCAAGCCTGGCGGCACCATCGTTTTTGGCGGTCAGCCTATGAAGGCTGCTCTCGACCTGCAGGCCGTCTATACCGTGCCCAGCGTATCGCTCAACGATTTGGCTGCTGGCAGCAATTTCTCCAATGCCAGTGTACGTGTCAACTGTCTGATGAATCTTGGCGGTCAGGCTGAGAATCCGCAGATCTCCTTCGACTTCGACATCCCCAATGTAAACGAGGATGAGAAACAGATGGTGCGCTCGCTCATCTCCACTGACGAGGAACGCAACCTGCAGATTATTTATCTCCTGGGCATCGGACGCTTCTACACATACGGCCTCGGAGCCGACCAAAGCCAGGCGAATGCAGCCGTGCAGAGCCTGCTGTCCTCGACCCTCTCAGGCCAGCTTAACAACCTGCTTTCTACTATCGTTGGCAACAGCAACTGGAACATTGGTACTAATCTTTCTACAGGTACGCAGGGGTGGCAGAACGTGGATGTCGAGGGTTCGCTCAGTGGTCGCTTGCTCAACAACCGTCTCCTTATCAACGGCACTTTCGGATATCGCGATACGCCCATAGCCAACACCAATTTCATTGGCGACTTCGATGTGCAGTGGCTGCTCAATCCGTCTGGCAATCTGCGTTTGAAAGCCTACAGCGAGACCAACGACCGCTATTTCACAAAGACGGCACTTACCACGCAAGGCATTGGCATACAGGTCAAAAAGGATTTCAGCACGCTCCGCGAACTCTTCACGCTCAGAGGACGAAAAAAGTAATGAGGTAAACACGCTATTATGTGTTTACCTCATTCTCGATTGAGAGGTGCCTAGCAGATTCGAACTGCTGTGGACGGTTTTGCAGACCGCTGACTAAGCCACTCATCCAAGGCACCATTTGCTTAATGCGGGTGCAAAGGTACGGCAAAATTTTGAATTTGCAAGCATTTGACACAACTTTTTTGCAAAAAAAGCGTTATTTATATAGAAACACTACTTAGAATAGTATCTATGACCCTGCTTGACACCATAAAGTCATCCCTCAAAGCGAGCGGAATAGTCAATTCAGATGAGGATTCAAAGCCTCTGTTACTGGTCGCTCTCAGTGGAGGTGCCGATAGTGTATGCCTGTTGCTTGCCCTGCACGAACTGGGCTGTGAGATCCACGCTCTGCACTGCAACTTCGAGTTGCGTGGCGTGGAGAGTGATGGCGACGAAGCGTTCTGCCGCCGCCTATGCCGCCAGTACAATATCCCATTGACCGTCCGTCATTTCCGCACACGAAGCTATGCTCAGCGACACCACCTCAGCATTGAGATGGCGGCTCGCGAGCTGCGTTATCAGTGGTTTGGCGAACAATGTCAAGAGCTTGGTGCTGAGGCATTGTGTGTGGCTCATCACCGCGACGACAATATAGAAACAATACTGTTGAACCTTATCCGAGGTACAGGTATTCACGGTCTCACGGGAATGAAAGCCAAGACTTTGGTGGAAGCGGGTGCGACGGCACATCAGCTGACCGTATTGCGTCCGATGCTTGATGTGGGCAGAGACGACATTGAGGAGTGGCTCCATGAGCATGAGCAAGAATGGGTCACCGATAGCACCAACCTCGACGCTGATGCCGCACTGCGTAATAAGATACGCCTGCAGCTGCTGCCCTTGATGGAAGAGATGAACCCGCGTGTGCGTGAGACACTGGCTGCCACTGCCGCTCGTCTGGCCGAAGCTGAAGCGCTCTACTATGATGCTGTTGCTGGCGAGCGCGAACGGGTGGAACGAACGGATGGCAGTCTGTCGGTGTCAGCATTGAAGGAAGCAACCTCATCGGCCACGGTGCTTCATGAGATCCTACATCCGCGAGGCTATACCGCAGAGCAGGTGCGCGAGATTCATGATTCGATGGAGGGTGAGTCTGGCAAGCTGTGGGAGAGCCGCGATGGATGGCGATTGCTACGCGACCGCGGATGTCTGCTCATGCAGAAGGAGGAAGAGGATAGCGCTGCGAGCTATCCCGATGGTACTTACCTGCCGTTGGAAGGCTTTATTGAACCGAGGCGTGGAGTTCGGATGATCATCCGGCGACAGGCCATTGACCCTGAAACATTTGTCATTCCCCGCGATAGCACCACCGCCTGCTTTGATTTGGAGAAGCTTACGCTGCCTCTCCTCTTGCGCACGTTGCGCGAGGGCGACCGCTTCCAACCGTTCGGCATGAAGGGCTCGCGTCTCGTCAGCGATCTGTTGACCGACCTGAAACTCTCGCTTTTCGACAAAGAACGGCAGTTTGTCCTCTGCTCTGCCGACCGTATCGTATGGGTGGTGGGGCACCGTGTGTCTGCGGGCTTCGAAGTCGATAGCTCCACACGTCACGTCATGACGATCACCCTCCTCTGACAAAATAGCGGCGCACCCGATAACGGATGCGCCGCTGATGTCAATGAAGTTTGACCTTTCTTTAGGGGGATTACTTCAGGGCCTTGTTGAGCATGAAATAGACTTCGTTGTTGCGGAGGGTCTGCTTGAAGTCGGCGATGTTGGTCTGCTTGTTGATCTTGACGTATTCAATGCCACAGATCTCAGCGAAATCCTCCCAGTACTCCTCGTCGATATCGTAGGAGAAAGCACTATGGTGTGTGCCACCAGCGAGAATCCAAGCAGCAGCACCGATCTCGAAGGTGGGCTGAGGAATCCAAAGTGCGGAAGCCACGGGGAGGTTGGGCATGGGCTTCGGCTCAATGCACTCTACCTCCTGAGTGATGAGGCGGAAGCGGTTGCCGAGGTCAACGACAGTAGCCTTGATGCCAGGACCTGTCTTGGAGGTGAACACAAGGCGAGCGGTCTGCTGCTTGCGAATGCCGATGCCGAGGAAGTGAACCTCGAGCTTGGGCTTGTCCTCAACAGCGATGAGCGGGCAAACCTCGAGCATGTGGCTCTGCAGGCAGGAGCTGCGGTCGCCAGCGAAGTTGAGCGTGTAGTCCTCGAGGAAGGAGCAGCCTGTGGGCATACCCTGTTGAATGACCCAGAGTGTGCGATAGAGGCAAGCGGTCTTCCAGTCGCCTTCGGCACCGAAGCCGTAACCCTCTTCCATCAGACGCTGTGAAGCGAGACCGGGAATCTGGTCGAAACCACAGAAGTTGGGATCGTCGATGTTGGCATCACCAAGGTCGTCGAAGTTCGTGGTGAAGGCGGTAGCACCCTCATCCTTGAGCACGCGACGGAGAGCGATCTCAGCCTTGGCTGCATTGTGTACCTTCTCCCAATAGACTTTCTCGCCGCTCTCATCGATCTTGATGGTGTAGAGCTTCTTGTATTCCTCAACGAGTGCATCAGCCTCGGCATCCGTGACCTGCTTGAAGTACTCCATGAGGGAGCTGACAGGATAGTAATCGACATGATAACCCATGCGCTGCTCGAACTCTACGCGGTCGCCATCGGTGACAGCTACATTGTTCATATTCATACCGAACATGAGGCAACGTACGTTGTGAGCATCAGCTACGCCGGCGGCTACGCGAGCCCATACGGCAATCTTCTTCTGTACTTCAGTTTCCTTCCAGTAACCGCAAACGACCTTGCGGGCAATGCGCATACGGGTGCAGACGTGGCCAAACTCGATGTCGCCATGAGCACTCTGGTTGAGGTTCATGAAGTCCATATCGATCTCACCCCAAGGAATCTCGGCGTTGTACTGTGTGTGGAAGTGGAGTAGGGGCTTCTGGAGCTGTTGCAGGCCCTTGATCCACATCTTAGCGGGCGAGAAGGTGTGCATCCAAGTGATGATACCTGCGCACTTCTCGTCGTTGTTGGCAGCGAGCATGATCTGCTCCACTTCCTTGGAGCTGTTAGCTGTGCCCTTATAGACAACCTTCACGGGAATATTGCCGCTGTCGTTCAGGCCAGCAACCATTTCCTTGGAGTGAGCGTCAACAGCGATGACTGCATCACCGCCATAGAGTAACTGTGCACCAGTTACCCACCAAAGTTCTAATTTATCAAACATAAGATAAGGTTTTAATTCACAATTCACAATTGACAAATCGCAAATGATACCTTTGTGAGCTGCAAATGTGGCATGTGAGAGTTAATGATTAGGTTAAATTATTTTTGTTGTATTGATTAGTGCTTCTGTCCCTTTTGTCCGTAATATGCATTCGGTCCATGCTTGCGCATATAATGCTTCTCGACGAGAAGAGGATTCATTGTGAGGGCAGGATTGACGCTGAAGGCGATGAAAGCCATCTTGGCGCACTGCTCCATGACCTTAGCGTTATAGACTGCATTGTCAGGGGAGGTGCCCCATGAGAAGGGACCGTGATTCTTGACGAGCACTGCGGGGGTGTGGTCGGGGTTGATCTTGCGGATGTTCAGTATCTCATCCACGATGACATTGCCCGTCTCCAGTTCGTACTGTCCCTTGACCTCAGCCTCTGTCATATCGCGTGTGCAGGGGATATCCTTGTAGAAATAGTCGGCATGAGTTGTGCCGATGTTGGGGATATCGCGACCAGCCTGTGCGAATGCGGTGGCATAAGTGGAGTGGGTGTGGACGATGCCTTGGATGTTGGGGAATGCCTTGTAGAGGACGAGGTGAGTGGGAGTGTCGCTGGAGGGATTGAGGTCGCCCTCGACGACTTTTCCGCTCTCAAGATCCACGATGACCATATCAGAGGCTTTCATCTCATCGTAGCTGACGCCAGAGGGCTTGATGACAACAAGTCCCTTCTCGCGGTCGATGCCGGAAACATTACCCCAGGTGAAGATGACCAGCCCCTGCTTGACCAAGTCGAGGTTGGCTTTGAATACTTTCTGTTTGAGTTCTTCTAACATAGGTTGATGAGTTAAAAGTAAAGGTTAAAAGTAGGAAATAATTTGCGCGCGCACGTAAGAAATTAAGGTATTGCGCGTGAAGTCAGAGTTTGAAGTTTGGTTCCTGATTGAACATCGCAGTGTTGAACCTGTAGAGTACAGCTCCACGTTTGGAGGTGACCTTGTCGATGTTGTCTGTTTTCTCGATAAAGGGTAGCTCGCTGACGCGTTTGCGGAAGTTGCGCTTGTCGATCTTCTCTCCGAGAATGGCCTCGTAGAGCGCTTGTAGCTGAGTGAGCGTGAAAAGCGGCGGCAGCAGCTGGAAACTGATAGGGCAATGTCCGATCATGGCACGCAGCTTCTTTAGTGCTCCATCGATCATCTCCTTGTGGTCGAAGAGCAACAGCGGAAGTTGGTTCATGCTTTCCCAATGTGCTGAGTGCTCGTGGTTGAGGTCTTTGTTAACGCGGTCGATGTCCAAAAGGGCGAAATATGCGATGGAGATGACGCGGTCACCTGAGTCGCGGCTGACGGTGCCGAAGGCTCCCACCTGCTTCATATAGATGTCATGCAGGCCCGTGAGTTGAAAAAGAACGCGCTGTGCTGCCTGGTCGATGTCCTCGTCGCGTTTGACAAATCCCCCCATGAGCGACCATTCTCCCCGTCGGGGTTCGAATGGCCGCTTTTGAAGGAGCACTTTCAATTCTCCCTGCTCGAAGCCGAAAATGATACAGTCAACGGCTACGTGGAACTTGGGATATTGACTATAATAGGACGGTGCCATATAGCATCAAAAATGTGATTTACCAGAAATACCAGTAGAAGCAACTGCAGAGGCCGACAACGACCAGTGTGCCGATGATATCCCAGATGCCCCAGCTCTCGCGGATGCTCTTCTTGAAATCAGCGGTGAAGGTGATGGCGTCAACCTGTGCCTTGGAAGGAGCGGGAGTGAAGAAGCTGACGCAAACCATCAGGGCGATGATGAAGACCAGCAGCCAGCACTCGAAGACGAGCCAGTTGGTCTGCCAGAACCATGCGGTGGCCTCCCAGAAAGCACCGTCCATCGTAGCCTTGCCAGTGTCGGTGATGACGTTAGTGACGAGACGGATCATGCCAATAACGAAACCGCCGATAAGACCCCATTCACCAGCCTTCGGGGTGATCTTCTTGGAGAAGATACCGAGGGTGAAGACGGCAACCATTGCGGGAGCCAGCAGCGACTGAATACCCTGTAGGTAGCTGTAGAGTGAGCCGAGACTCATCATCACAGGCATCCAAATCAAACCGAGAAGCACGACCACGACGGTGGCGATACGGCCAACGAGGACGTAGTGAGCTTCGCTCTTACCCTTCTTCATGGGCTTGTAGAAGTCCTCGGTGAAGAGGGTGGCGCAGCTATTGAAGAAAGCAGCGAGAGAAGCGACGAGGGCGCAGACAAAACCGATGGTGACGATGCCCTTGATACCAGCGGGCAGAATGTTCTTGACCATGAGGGCAAAGGCGGCATCAGTGTCTTCCATGACGAAACCGTTAATGTTCTTCTGAGCCAGAGCGGCAGCAATCATGCCGGGGATGAGGAACATGAAGCAGGGGAGGATCTTGAAGAAACCGGCGGCGATGGTGCCACGACGAGCGCGGGCCATGACAGCCTTGTTGTCCTCACCTGGAACCTGACCGAGCACACGCTGAACGATGTGCTGATCCGTACACCAGTACCAGAAACCAATGATGCAGGCACCGAGGAACACGACGTAGCCTGGATATTCTGCATACATCGGGTCGCCCGGATCGGTGTGGAACATGTGATTGATGCCATAGCCGTCGTGCATGGAACGAGCGGTATCCATCATTGTGGTCCAGCCTTCAGCAATACTGCCGCCACCGAGGGTGGCAAGACCGAGGAACAGCACGAGGAATGAACCGATGATGAGAATTGGTGTCTGAATGGAGGAGAGCGTCATCACACCTTTCATGCCGCCGAAGACAGTGAATACAGCGGTGACGGCGATCAGGCCGATAGCGCCAACCCAGAAGTTCAGGCCAAGCAGGTATTCGAAGAAAATACCACCAGTGAAAGCAGTCACGGAGACCTTCGTCAGCACGTAAGCTACGAGGGTGATGATGCTCAACCATGAGCCAGTGCGCTGTGTATAGCGGAACTTGAGGAAATCGGGCATCGTGATAATCTTGCCCATTTTATTGATCAGCAGTTGATAGAAGGGAACGAACAGCCAACCGAGGATGAGAATCATCCAACCCTGCATCTCCCAGTGTGCCATACCAACGCCGTCCTTGGCACCCGTACCGGCCAAGCCTACGAGGTGCTCCGATCCGATGTTGGCGGCAAAGATAGCCATACCAATCACGTACCAAGGCTCTCCCTTACCGAAGAGATAGGCCGACGAGTCTTCGCCCTGCTGAGATTTCTTGTCTTTCCAGATAGCGTACCAGACAGCTGCTACGACACCGAGGAGGCCGACGGCGAGGATCGCCCAGTCCAGCCAGATAAATTCATGTGAACTCCAATTCATAATTGTTGATTTATTTTTTGATTATTCGTTATTTCGTAATGACGAGCTTAACTTGTTATTTTACAGAGAATTTATAGACGCAGTGGCTTTGGTAAGTTTCGTCGGGTTTAACGTTAGCCGTAGGCCATTCGGGATGATGGGGCGTGTCGGGGAATTTCTGGCTTTCGAGGCAGACGCTGACTTGCTTTGGGTACTTGAGTCCGTGCTTGCGGATGATGTTGGCATCTCGGCCAACGCCCTGGAAGTTGCCTGAATAGACCTGAATGCCCGGCTCGTTGGTGAAGACCTCGAGGAAGATGCCCGTCTCGGGGCTGTAGAGGCTGGCTGCTACCTGTGAGTCATCGCCTCGGAAGGTATCCATATCGTAGGTGTTCAGACAGAAGTTGTGATCGACGCCACCTGCCATCACGAGCTGATCAAATGTGGTGTCGTTGATGATTTCATCAAGTGCGCGGGGCTCGCGGAAGTCAAAGGGAGTGCCCTCGACAGGAACAATCTTTCCCGTAGGAATGAAGATGTCGTCAGCGGGGGTGAATTTGTCGGCATTGACATAGAGCACCATGTTTGTTCCCACACGGGAGAAATCGCCGTTGAGATTGAAGTAAGCGTGGTTAGTCTGATTGATGACGGTCTCCTTCGTCGTGGTGGCTTCCCACTGAATGTCGAGGGCGTTGTCATCGGTCAGCGTGTAGGTCGTGGTGGCTGTCACTTCGCCGGGGAAACCGTTGTCGCCGTCAGGGCTCACGATGGTCAGTTTGATCGTTTTCTCGTCGATCTGCTTGGCATCATAGACTGCATACTGCCAGCCCGTGGGGCCGCCGTGGAGTGTGTTGGTACCGTCGTTGGGAACAAGGTCAAAAGTATCTTCGCCAATGGTGATGGAGTGGTTGGCGATGCGGTTGGCATAGCGACCGATGCTTGCTCCGTAGTCGCTGGGCGAGCCCTGGCGGTCTGCATACTGCTTGACGTTGTCGAAGCCGAGCACGACATCTTGGAAGTTACCGTCTCTGTCAGGCACCATAATGCTGACGATACGAGCACCCAGGTTGGTGATGCAGACCTCCATACCGTTGGCGTTCTTCAGCGTGTAGAGTGCTGTGGGCTTACCGTCAATAGTGTCGGTGAATAGTTCGGGGTTCAGACCGCTGGCCGTGATTTCAGTCGCGGTTTTCTGCTCTGTACAGGCGGCCATCAGTGCGATAGCAGCTACTGCCGATGCAAAACCTTTAACGATAGTTTTCATGACTTGTAAAAAATGTATTGTTAGTTGATAATTGATGATTGTGTCGTCTTTTTGGCAGTTAAAGATGGCATAAAATGTCTAAAACGCTCCAAAGTTAGTGTTTTTTTGTATAAGTAGTGTTATTAGGACACTTTTTTTTCATTTTAAGCTCTATTTTTCTTAAAAATGAACCGTCCACGGCACTTTTTGCCACAAAAAAGGAGCCCTGATGGTGTTCAGGACTCCTTAAAAGTGGGGATGTGTTTAAAAAACGACGGGATTAGCAAAGCTTACGTGCTCCGTCGCCAATGACAACGTCGATGATGACGGGTTCCTTGCCGTACTTGGCCTTGAACTGTTCCTTGGCCGCCTTGACGAAGCTGTCGTAGTAGTGCTCATCAACGAGGTTGATGGTGCAGCCACCGAAACCGCCGCCCATGATGCGGCTGCCCGTTACGCCCTGTTCCTTGGCAATCTCGTTGAGGAAGTCGAGTTCTTCGCAGCTGACCTCATACTCCTTCGAGAGACCTTCGTGTGTTTCGTACATCATCTTGCCGACGAGTTCGTAGTCGCCTTTTTCGAGTGCATCGCAGACGGTGAGGACGCGCTCGCGCTCGCCTATGACGTAGCGGGCGCGCTTGAAGTCTTCCTCGCTGACCTTAGCCTTGACTTCATCCAGCTGCTCGTAACTGGCATCGCGGAGGCTCTCCACTTCGGGGTGCAGCTCGTGGATAGCAGCAGCCACGCGCTCACAGCTGAGGCGACGGTCGTTGTAGGGCGATCCTACGAGAGCGTGCTTCACGTTGCTGTTGACGAGTACGAGCTTGTAGCCCTTCGGGTTCCAGGGGAAGTAAGCTACTTCGCCGCTGCGGCAGTCCATACGCATCAAGTTGCCGGCCTTGCCGAGACAGCTGATGGCCTGGTCCATGATACCGCAGTTCACACCGATGTACTTGTGCTCGGTACGCTGTCCAACCTTGGCCAGTTCGAGGCGCTCAATCTTGTTGTCACCAAAGAGGTCATTCAAACCGAAGGCGAAGCAGCTCTCCAGAGCAGCAGAGGAGCTCATGCCAGCACCGAGGGGTACATCACCAGCAAAAGCGGTGTTGAACCCTTCCACGGGAACGCCCAAAGCCATCATCTCGCGGCAGACACCGAAGATGTAGCGAGCCCAAGTAGCCTTGGGACCTGCGGGATCGTCGAGGGAGAACTGTACACGGTCCTTGAGGTCGATGGAATAAGCATCAACGTTGCGAGTGCCGTTAGGCTTGATCTCAGCAATCATTCCCTGCTCCACGGCGCCGGGGAACACGAAACCGTTGTTATAGTCGGTGTGCTCACCGATGAGGTTAATACGGCCGGGAGCAGCATAAACATTTCCTGTGCTGCCATCGAAGTGCTTGATGAAGCGACTGCGAACGTCTTCAATTGTCAATTTCATAGTTGATTAAAGTTTTTGATTATGAAATATTTGTTAATTTGTTAATTTGATAATTTGTCAACGATATCAATCTACTGGAATGTCTGTGTTTACATTTTTGGAGCCAATGGTGGCGTAATAGAGAATGTAAGCTGCACAGAGCAGAGGCACCCAGAATGAGGTGAGATAAGATCCTGACCAGTCTGCTACCAGACCTTGGATACCAACCATGATGGCGAAACCTACGACCATGGTCATGAATGCGCCGGATGCAATAGCGGTGTATTTGCCGAGACCCTCAGTAGCGAGGTTGAAGATGCCGCCCCACATGACGCTGGCACAGAGACCTACGAGGAGGAAACAGAAGATGCCTACAGGTACGTCGCCCCAAAGAATGGCCATATTCGTGTAGTCAATACCAGGAACGCTGACAGTGGTCGTGGTGGGCAGATAAATACCTAAAAGGATGAGGACGATGGCTGCTGTGCTGACGAATGTCATCATAGCCTTGGTGCTGACTTTGCCGCCTACGCTGGCACCGATGAAACGACCGATGAGCATGAAAATAAAGTAAATGGAACCCAACGTGCCGACATAGCCAGCATCCATACCCATACCAGGTGTAGCTGCATCAGCGGCTGCTGTCAGGTACTGAAGGATATAGCCAGGAATACCCATCTCCACGCCGCCGTAGAGACCGATGGCGAGGATACCGAGGTTGAAGTGACGGAATGAGAACGCGCTGTAAGGGTCCTTCGCACCGTCTTTCTTTTCGACGGGCTGTGGGGGCTCTTCAATCTTGGTGAAAGCGATCACGATGAATGCGATGACAAAGATGGCGAGGGCAATCATAAGAGCTGGAGTTGCATCGGAGATCTTGGCCTTGGCAGCGTCGCCGATGAGCGCACCCATAATGATATAAACTGCCACGGCAGCTGATGAGTTGAATACACCGCCCGTCTGGATGAGCTGATTACCCTTGTTTCCACCGCCGCCGAGAATGTTCAGCATCGGGTTCACAACCGTATTCAGAATACACATACAAGCACCGGAGATGAGTGCGCCGACGAGATAGACGGCCATACCACCCCATCCGGAGAGCCATTGGATGATGATACCTGTGATACCAACTAACAGGCCGATGAGAGCAGTCTTCTTGTAACCGTACTTCTTGATACACATACCAGCGGGAAAGCCCATCAGCAGGTAGGCACCGAAGTTTCCATAGTTGCCGATCATGGCCATAAAATTCGTCGTGCCAAACTGGTTTTTTACGATGACGCCCATTGGTGAACACAGGTTCGTCACGAACGCAATCATAGCAAAGAGGGCAATCATTACAATGATGGCGCCCCATTGTTTCTTTTCTTGACTCATAGTTAAGTTAAAATTTATATGGTGAATAGATTTTACGTTCCGTGACCTTACTTACCCCAGATATCTCCAGAGAGGTTCGTGTTCTCAGGACCGCTGCTGGTGCCGAACTTATAGACGGTCAACTGCCAGTAGTCTTCGCCCGGACGGAGGATGCAGCTGGGGAAATGGGTCTGATTGGGGGTATCGGGAGCGTGCTGTGCCTCGAAGCAGATGGCAGAGCGGCGGGGGAAGGTAGCGCCGAGCTGGCCGGGATAGCCCGTAGCCCAGTTGTCGGTATAGACCTGTACGGCAGGCTCTGTTGTCCAGACTTCCATGGATCGTCCGCTGTTGGGCTCGTAGATCTTGGCGGCGAAACTGAGCTCTCCGAATTCCTCCTTGCTGACCAGCCATGAGTGGTCGTAGCCAGCACCGTTGCGTGTCTGCTCATCGTCGGCATCGATCATGTCGCCCACGGCGTGCATAGTACGGAAATCGAAGGGAGTACCAGCGACGCTGCGGATTTCTCCCGTAGGAATACTTACTTCATCGATAGGCACATAGAAGTCTGCGTTAATGTAGCACTCCAAGTCCATGATGTCCGGCGTCGGGTTAGCGATTCCGGCTAATGAGAAGAAGCCGTGGTTCGTCAGATTGACGATGGTAGCCTTGTCTGTTGTGGCTTTGTACTCGATGGCCAATTCATTGTCATTCGTCCAGCGGTAGATCACCGTGATGTCGAGATTGCCGGGGAAGCCCTCCTCGCCGTCAGCCGACAGATAGTGCAATTCGAGCGTCTGATCGTCGAGCTGCTTCGCATCCCACACGCGAGCATGGAATCCCGTGGGGCCGCCGTGCAGGTGGTTGGGGCCGTTGTTGATAGCCAACTCGTATGTTTCGCCATCGATCTGGAAGTGTCCTTTGCAGATGCGATTGCCATAGCGGCCGATAAGTGTTGAGAGGAAGGGTTCGGGACTCTCGACAACGCCTTGAATGTTGTCGTGGCCTTGGATGACGTTTCCGATTTTGCCATTTATGTCCGGAACCATGATTGCGACGAGTGCGCCGCCATAATTGGTGATACAGACCTCAAATCCACGCTTGTTGACAAGTGTGAACAAATCCGTCTGCTTCCCTTGGATAGTGGACTGAAAATCTTCACGTTTCAGTCCAGAAAGCTTGCTTATTTGCATGAGTAAATGATTTAGAATTACACATTCATTCCGCAAATTAAGCCAAAAAGTTCGAAGTTCGCAAAACTTTTTGCAAAAAGAATAGTGAAAATTGCTTAAAACGCGTCTAAAAGCGATTTTATTTACCTCCTTCTTTGTTCTATTGAGCGAGAAAACGTATCTTTGCACGGTTTTTTAAAATATATTATAATGTAATTAGTCCATGCCGAAGATTTCCGTACGTGGTTTTGAAATGCCTGCGTCGCCGATTCGCAAGTTAGCTCCTCTGGCCAACGCAGCCAAGCAACGCGGTATCCATGTCTATCATCTCAATATCGGTCAGCCCGACCTGCCCACGCCCCGCTCTGCCATCGATGCGATCCGCAACATCGACCGAATAATCCTTGAATACTCGCCCTCACAGGGCTATCTGAGTTATCGTCAGAAGCTCGTTAAGTACTATGCCAAGTACAACATCGACGTGACGGCCGATGACATCATCATCACCAGTGGCGGTTCGGAAGCGGTACTCTTCGCTTTCCTCTCCTGTCTGAATCCGGGTGATGAGATCATTGTGCCGGAACCTGCCTACGCCAACTATATGGCATTTGCCATATCGGCGGGTGCTGTCATCCGCACGGTCACAACGACCATTGAGGAAGGGTTCTCGTTGCCTAAGGTAGAAAAATTCGAGGAACTCATCAACGAGCGCACACGAGCCATTCTTATCTGTAACCCCAACAACCCGACGGGTTATCTCTACACGCGCCGCGAAATGAATCAAATCCGCGACCTGGTGAAGAAATACGACCTGTACCTGTTTTCGGATGAGGTCTATCGAGAGTTCATCTACACGGGTTCGCCCTACATTTCAGCCTGCCATCTTGAAGGCATTGAGCAGAATGTGGTGCTCATCGATTCCGTGTCGAAGCGCTATTCGGAGTGCGGCATCCGCATCGGTGCGCTCATCACGAAGAATGAGGAAGTGCGCAAGGCAGTGATGAAGTTCTGTCAGGCGCGTCTCTCTCCCCCGCTCATCGGTCAGATAGCTGCCGAAGCCTCGCTCGACGAATCTGAGGAGTATGGCCGCGAAGTCTATGACGAATATGTAGAACGGCGTAAGTGTCTCATCGACGGGCTCAACCGCATCCCTGGAGTCTATAGCCCTATTCCCATGGGTGCTTTCTACACGGTGGCAAAGCTGCCCGTCGATGATGCCGAGGACTTCTGTGCCTGGTGCTTGCGCGACTTCAATTATGAGGGTGAAACCGTCATGATGGCTCCGGCTGCCGGTTTCTATACGACACCTGGCTTGGGGCGTAATGAAGTACGTCTGGCGTACGTTCTGAAGAAGGAAGATCTTAACCGCGCTCTCTTTGTGCTCCGCAAAGCCCTCGAAGCCTATCCGGGGAGGAAGGAAAGTTGAGCGTTGAGTGTTGAAACGTCGTTCTGGCGTACCAATTATACATTCAAACAACTGTTCATCTGTTCATCTGTTATTCCATAGCCCGCCGTTTGTATGGCCATCGTGATGATGGCCGTCGTATTTCGCGTCCAGCCGTTTCCATTGCCATGTGGGGCGTTGCTGTCGGTTTGGCCGTGATGATCCTGTCCGTGTGCATCATCTTGGGTTTCAAAGGGGAGATTCGGCAGAAGGTGATCGGCTTTGGCGGTCATATCGAGCTGCTCAACTACCAGAGCCTCTTCAACCCCGAGGCACAGCCTATCGTCGTGGATGAACTGCTTTTGCACAAGCTGGAGCGACGCGAAGGCATAGCCCATGTGCAGCGTTTCGCCTCAAAGACCGGGATGCTCAAGACTGAGCGCGCTTTCAAGAGCATTGTCCTGCGCGGCTATGCCGAGGAGTACGATACTACTTTTCTTGCCAACCATCTGATCAGCGGACGCCTGCCTCACTTTTCCAGCACGCAGGCCACGAACGAGATACTTCTCTCTACAGCCGTCTCCAGCGCATTGAGGCTCAAGACAGGTGACAAGATCTACGCCTATTTCTTCTCCGATCAGGTAAAGGCGCGCCGATTCACCATTGTCGGCATTTACGAGACTCACCTGCGCGAATTTGACAACAATATGATATTCACTGATTTGCTCACCACTCAACGCCTCAACAGTTGGGAGGGCGACCAGTGTGCCGGTGCAGAGCTTTTCCTGAAGGACTTCAGTCAGTTGGACACCCTCACTATGGAGATTGCCGCGGAAATGAACCACCTTCAGGATCACTTCGGTGCCACTTACACGACCCACAACATTGAGGAGCTCTACCCAGGCATCTTCTCGTGGCTCTCGCTTTTGGACACGAATGTTTATGTCATTCTCGCGCTGATGGTGCTGCTCAGCATTTTCACGATGACAGCTGGTCTGCTCATCATCATTCTCGAACGCACGAATTTCATCGCCGTGATGAAGTCCCTCGGAGCTTCAAATGGCCAGATACGACAGATCTTCCTCTATTTCGCTGCGATGCTCATCGGGCGCGGATTGATGATAGGTGACATTTTGGGCATAGGCATCGCTTTCTTACAGCATCGCTTCGGCCTGATTCACCTTGATCCTGACACCTACTATGTTGATGCCGTGCCCATTCATTTCTCTTGGTCTCTCATCATTCTTCTGAATATCGCCACGCTGGTCATTACCGTCCTCGTCCTCATCGTTCCCTCCTATCTCGCTTCGCGTATTCATCCGGCAAGGGTGATGAGATTTGAGTAGAGAGGAAGACTCTCCCCCCGCCCTCCATGTGAGGTAGGGGGCGAATACTTTTAACAATTAACAATAATGTTACATCCATAAATTACCAAATCCAATAGTTATGAGTGAAATCAAGCAAGCAATACATTCTGCTACCTCCCTTGGGAGGGAGTGGGAAGAGTCTTTAGTTGACCGCCTCATTGACCTCTCCTTTGCCGAAGACATCGGCGATGGAGACCACACCACTTTGTGCTGTATTCCAGCAGATGCAATGGGCAAGAGCAAGCTACTCATCAAGGAGGAAGGCATCCTCGCCGGCATCGAGGTGGCGAAGGAAGTGTTCCATCGCTTCGACCCCGAGTTGCAGGTTGAAGTTTTGATGGGCGACGGTACGCATGTCAAGCCCGGCGACATCGCCATGATTGTCACGGGTCGTGTGCAGAGTCTCCTGCAGACCGAGCGTCTCATGCTCAACATCATGCAGCGTATGTCTGGCATCGCCACGATGACTAACAAGTACGTCCAGCGTCTCGAAGGCACAGGCACGCGCGTCCTCGATACCCGCAAGACCACGCCTGGCATGCGTATCCTCGAGAAGCAGGCCGTGAAGATCGGTGGTGGCGTCAACCATCGCATCGGCCTCTTCGACATGATTCTCTTGAAGGATAATCATGTTGATTTCGCCGGAGGCATCGCCAATGCCATCAACCGTTGTCACGAATATCTCAAGGCCAAGGGTAAGGATCTCAAAATTGAAATAGAGGTTCGCAATTTCGACGAGCTTAACCAGGTGCTTGCCATCGGCGGCGTGGATCGCATCATGCTCGATAACTTCACACCTGCCGACACCAAGAAAGCCGTGGAGATCATCAACCACCGCTTCGAGACCGAGTCCAGCGGCGGCATCACCTTCGACACGCTGCGCGACTATGCCCTCTGCGGCGTCGATTTCATCTCTGTCGGAGCCCTCACCCACAGCGTCAAGGGACTTGACATGAGTTTCAAGGCTTGTTAACACGCGCGCGTATTGATTAAGGTATAAAGCATTGAGCGTCACGTCGTGTTCATATCGTATGCAGTGGTTACGCCGATTCATCATCGGCGTAATCCTCGTATTGGACATCAGTGTTTCGGTGCAGACAATGATGGCTCAGCACACGGTATATATCGAGCGCGATCTCAAGGAGGTGACCGTCAAGCCCAAACGACAACGCTACAAGCGCAAGGGCAATCCTGCCGTGGAGCTCATGCAGAAGGTGATTGAGACCAAGGGCGAACACGACCTCAAGCGCAACGATTACTACAGCTATTATCGCTACCAGCGTCTCACTTCTGGCTTGAACAACATCACGCAGAAGATGGCGGATTCACTCAGGATCCTTACCAAGACGACGCTCAAGAATCAAGTCGAGTTCTGTCCCCAGACGGGAAAGTACATCCTGCCCGTGCATTATATGGAGGAAGTCTCGCATCACATCTATCGTCGTGAGCCCCAAGCCGAGCGCGACTTCATCCTCGGCACCAACAGTCGCGGCATCACGGATCTCTTTCCCATCGGTGAGAACGTCAATACCGTCATCGGCACGCTCTTCACCGATGTCAACATATATGACGATGTCATCGAACTTCTCGAACGTCGTTTTGCCAGCCCGCTCTCCAGCACTTCGGCCATCCGCTCCTACCATTATTTCATCGACGATACCGTTATGGTCGATGACCGCTCGTGTATCCAGGTGAGCTTTGTGCCGCAGCACGCGCGCGATATTGCATTCAGCGGACGCCTTTGGGTGCTCAATGACAGTACCTTCCGCGTGCATAAGTGTTCCATCTATTTCCCCTTGAAATCCGCTGTCAACTTCATCACCAATCTTGTCATCGAGCAGCACTTCACAGATTTGCCCAACGGCCAACGCGTCCTGTTCACCGATGATCTTTTTGTAGAGCTCGGATTACTCAAGGGGCAGCGTATGGCCTTTGCCCATCGCGCCACCAATTACACGGCCATCTCTACGGATTCCATCCCCGATGCCGACTTCCAGCGGAGCGACCGTCTGCGCGAGGGCAATCACATCGTCCACGACTCCGTCTTCTGGGCGCAGCACCGCGTCGATACCCTCTCCAAGGCCGAGCAGAACTTGGGCAATATGGTGGACGCTTTCCATCAGTTGAAGGGAAGTGGAGCGTTGCTCTATCTCATGCGCGCCATCATCAACAATCAGTTCGAAACATCCTGGCAACAGAATGAGAGCCGTGTAGATATCGGCCCCATTATGTCCATCTTCTCCAACAACTTCATTGATGGCTTTCGTATGCGTCTGGGCGTGCAGACCACAGCCAAGCTCTTCCCGCATCTCTTCCTCAAAGGCTATGCTGCCTACGGCACGCGCAGTCGCAATTGGTACGGCCTGGCAGAGGTCGAGTATTCCTTCCTGCGCAAGGAAATCACGCCCAACGAGTTTCCCCGTCACAGCATTACAGCGCAGTTCCAGAAGGATATCTTCAGCCCCTCTGATCTCATGTGGCAGCACGGACGCGACAAGGATAATGTCTGGACATCTTTCAAGACGCAGGAGGTGGACCACATGATGTTTCTACGCAATTCCCTCGTGCGCTATGAGGTGGAGACCAATCAACACCTTGGCTTTAAGCTTCAGTTGAAGCAGTCGCGCATAACGCCCTGTGGCTCGCTCTTCTATCGTACGATGGACGGTACTATAGTTCCGCATCTCAACACCTCCGAGGTGCTTCTCTCCGTGCGCTGGGCTCCCGGCGAGCGTGTCCTGGCATCGAAGACCGGGCGGCGCGTCGTTGACCACAATCACCCCGTCATAGGCTTCGCTCACACCTTTGGCCTCAAGGATGTTTTTGGCAGTCCTTACAACTATAATGTCACAGAGCTCACTGCCTTCCAGCGCATCTGGCTCAATTCCTACGGGCGCATCGACCTCAGCTTGCGTGGTGCCGTGCAGTGGAACCGCGTGCCATTCCCCCTTCTGCTCATGCCCGTTGCCAACAACTCTTATGTCATCACGCGTGATATGTTCTGCATGATCAACAATATGGAGTTCATCAACGACCGCTACCTCTCTTTCATGGCAGAGTGGAACATCAACGGCAAGCTTCTCAACCGCATACCGCTCATCAACAAACTCAATATACGCGAGGTCATCGGCTTCAAGGCACTCTATGGTCAGCTCTCTTCCAAGAACAATCCGCTGCTACATGCCGATTCGCCCTATCTCTATGAGTTCCCATCGCGCGATGGATTCAGCATCGTCCATCCAATGTCTCATGTTCCCTATATGGAGGTGAACGTCGGACTCCACAACATCCTCAAGTGTATTCGCATCGATTACGTCTATCGCATCAACTACCACCTGCCCGGTGTCAAGCGCCACGGTGTCCGCTTTTGCCTCCAGTTTGATTTCTGAACATTCCTCGCAGCTGAGTTCATCATCAAAATCCTCGTTATCGAAATCGAAATTTTCCTCGCGCGCGCGTTAGCTGCTGCCGCCGCCGCAGTTTCTTTTATTTTTATTTTCTTTTGTATACTTTTCTTTTTTTCTTTGATTCTTTGTGTCTGAATAATGGGGTAAAAGTTGATCATTGAAGATCCTTGAATATCGATGAAGATTTTTGAAGATTGACGTATGGATTAACGCAGATTGACGTCAAAAAAACATTCCTGCAACTGATTTTATAGGACGTCAATCTAATCGTCAATCATCGTCAATCTGTTCATCTGTTAATTTGTTAATTTGTTGATCTGTTAATTTGTTCATATGCATTGATTAGAAAAACCGCTATGGGTTTTGATGAAAACCCTTAGGGAAAATGGGCAAAATCCTTAAGGGTTTTGAGTGTTCTGAAGGGAAGTGATGATGAGGGGGCTTACAGATGGAGCCAGTCATCGATGAGGCGACGGGCGATGGAGGATTTGCCAGGAATGGGGGGGAGGTGGTCGCGGGTGAACCAACCGCCGGAGCTGAGTTCAGAACGCTGCAGGCGAATGTCGCCGCTGACATAATCGGCGATGAAGCCAACCATGAGGCCGCAGGGGTACGGCCAGGGTTGCGAGCCGAAGTAGCGGATGTTGGCGATTTCGATGCCCGTCTCCTCGCACACCTCGCGCCGCACGGCTTCCTCCAAGGTCTCACCCGTCTCGACGAAGCCTGCTACGAGGCCGTAGTAGGGGCGACGGAAGTTGTTGGCGTGGACGAGGAGGATAGCCTCATCCCCCCTTGTCACCCTCACAATCACTGCCGTGGCCAGCTGTGGCCATAGCTCCTTGCCGCAGTTGGTGCAGCGCTTCGAGATCTCGGTCTCGAACTTCATCGGTGCTCCGCAGCAGCCGCAGAACTTGCTGTTGGCGTCCCAATAGATGAGCTCGGCGGCCTTGCCAGCGAGGTGATACTCATCGGCTGACAGGACATCGAACGAGGCGCGCAGGTTCATCATTTCAAGGCCGTCGATGCCGACAACGGGATTGTCGAGGCGAACAACCACGGCCTGACTCGCTTCTCCTCTCTCGAGAGAGAGCTGGGAGAGGATCGTGACTTTGTTCCAGGGCTGAAGTGGTATGGGCGGCTCATTGCCCACAGGCAAAGAGAAGGCACCGTCGGTGCCCTCTCTTCTTAATAAAATATCTCCTGCGCATAGGCAGAGCCAGAAAGTCCTTGCTCCGTCCTTGTCAGCCCTTCGCAGGGGATTTCTGCTTTGCTCGCTCATCGACATGTCGATATACCGAGAAGACATTATCCACCCGGAGGTGCTTTAGATATGAAGATCTGCGCACACTGCCTTGACCTTGCTCATGGCTTCCTCGCATGCGCTGGTGTAGCACTTCGGGCAGCCCATCTCGGCGGGAGCTTCGATGTAGAACTTGATCTTGGGCTCTGTGCCGGAGGGGCGCACGCTGACCTTGGTGCCGTCCTCGGTGAACCACTGGAGCACGTTGGAGGTGGCAGGCATATCGAGCTTCTCGACCTTGCCCTCGGCATCGGTGGCCGTGAGAGCCTGATAGTCCTTGGTGCAGATGACCTTGCTGCCGCCCAGCGTCTTGGGAGCCTTGTCGCCACGGAAGTCAATCATCATCTGCTTGATCTCGTCGGCTCCCGTCTTGCCTGGGCGAACGACGTTGACGGTGTTGTTGAGCGTGAAGCCGTACTCGAGATAAATATCCATGAGGAGGTCGTAGAGCGTCTTGCCGTTATCCTTGGCCCAGGCAGCGATCTCGCAGATGAGGCAGATGGAGGCGGGGCTGTCCTTGTCGCGCACCTTGTCGAATGGCAGGAATCCGAAGCTCTCCTCGCCGCCTCCGATGTACTTCTTGATGCCCTCGTTCTCGCGGATGAGTGCTGCAATCCACTTGAAGCCCGTGTAGCAGTCCATCATCTCGACTTCGTTCTTGTCAGCAATCTTCTTAATCAACTCGGTGGTGACGATGGTCTTGACGAGGAACTCGTTGCCCTTGAGCTGTCCGAGTTTCTTCTTGTTGGCGATGATGTACCAGGCGAACATCATGCAGGTCTGGTTGCCGTTGAGGATTTCCCATTCGCCCTTGCTGTTGCGGCATACGATGGCGAGGCGGTCAGCATCGGGGTCAGAGGCGATGACGAGGTCTGCGTTGAGCTTTGTGCCGAGCTTCATGCCGAGGGTCATGGCTTCGGAGTTCTCGGGGTTGGGGCTGACCACGGTGGGGAAGTTGCCGTCGATGACCATCTGCTCGGGCACGACATGGATGTTCTGGAAGCCCCATGAGCGCAGTGCCTCGGGGATGATGACGCGGCCTGTGCCGTGGAGTGGGGTATAGACGATGTTGAGGTCCTTCTGACGGTTGATTACATCCTGATCGACCATAGCTTCCTTGACGGCCTGCAGGTAATCCCAGTCCATCTCGCCGCCGATAATCTGAATGAGGTCTTTGTTCGGTTCGAACTTTACGTCCTCAATCTTCACGGCGTTCACCTCGTCGATAATACCTTTGTCGTGGGGAGCCAGTACCTGTGCGCCGTCTTCCCAGTAAGCCTTGTAACCGTTGTACTCCTTCGGGTTGTGCGAGGCGGTGACGTTTACACCGGCCTGTGCACCAAGCTGACGGATGGCGAAAGAAATCTCAGGCGTTGGGCGTAGGCTCTCGAAGAGATACACCTTGATGCCGTTGGCTGAGAAAATATTGGCTACGGTCTCGGCAAACTGACGTCCGTGGTTGCGGCAGTCGTGACCCACGACAACACTTGGCTGACTGTTGGGGAATGCCTTGTTGATGTAATTGGCAAAGCCCTGTGTGGCCTGTCCAACGATGTAGATATTCATGCGATTGGTGCCCACGCCCATGATGCCGCGCAGACCGCCTGTGCCGAATTCCAGACTCTGATAGAAGGCGTCGATGAGGGCTGTCTTGTCCTCTGCTTCGAGCATAGCCTTCACTTCTGCCTTGGTCTCTGCGTCATAAACGCTTGAGGCAAGCCACTCCTGGGCTTTGGCCTCACACTGCTTAAGAAGTTCCTGATCCATAATTGTATGATGTTAAAAAGTTAAATTGTTAAAATGTTAAAAAGTCAAATTATCTCTAATCTTTAATCTCTAATCTCTAATCTCTCCTTTCGTATCCCCAGTCGTCAATGACCTGTCCCCAGTATTCGTTTACAAGCTGTATAGTACGTGGCTTGTATTCATATTTGTTTTTCTTATATCCGCGCTTGCTCTCGATGTAGGCACGGATGGCGGGTTCGCTCTCTTCCCAGCAGGGCAGGTGCAGACGTTCGTAGATGTCCTTGGTGGTGTTGTAGGCATCGCGCTCGAACTCTTCGAACTTGACCTCATAGAGATTGCCTTCGGGGATAAACTGCTTCTGTTCCTGATAGGCTTTGTAAAGACGGGGATAGGCTTTGATGGCATTCATCTCTATCTCATCGTCGCTGACATCTTGCAATTTCAATGGGCCGCAGGTCTGCGTGAAGAAAGAGCGTGTGCTCTCGAACACCGTGTATGGATTGCGCATCAGATAGATGAATTTGGCATTGGGGAACATCTCCACGAGAGCCTTCACGTGGCCTGTGTGTGGCGGATTCTTGGAGAGGTACTGCGTGCCGCCTGTATTCCACATCGATATCTTCACAATCTTCATAAACGCCTCCTGATAGGCCCGCTTTTCCTCGGGAGTGATTGTCTCAAAGGTGAGGTAACGGTCGCAGAAGTCCAACATACGTTTGGGGAAGAACCAGAAGTCGTAGTATGAGCAGGTCATCATGTTCGTGAGTGCGAATTCCTCTTCCTGTGGCAGGTCGGGCGTGAGCTCCATGCCGTCAGTCGGTCTGTGGCTCGGCATGACGATTTTCATCATGAACTTGAAGAAAGGTTGTCCGAACATCATCAGATGCGGGAACACCGTCTGGTAGGTGGTAGTGTGTGCGAAGTGCTCATCCTGTGCAAAGATGTTATGCACGAATGTAGTGCCTGAACGCCAATGTCCGAGGATGAACAGAGGGTCATGTTCAAGAGGTTTGTCTGCCAGTAACTTCTGATAGCGCCGCTCCTGAATCGGTGCCATAAGAGAAAGCAGACGGCATACGCTTTTAGTAATATAGTATTTCGTGCGGAAGCCTTTGTCATAAGGATTTTCCTTGGTCAATTTCTTAAAAGTCTTCCAGTCTGCACCAATTAGGGTGTTGGCAGGCAGATTTTCAAAGTTTAATAGTCCCATATCTAATTACTATTTTTCCCAACCGTCAAAGACGTGGGCATCGTAGATGTTGTTTTCTGTTGATTCGTGGAGAGGAGACCACAGCTGTGCGAAGAAGGGGTTGCGACGCGCCTCTGCATCCCATTTCCAAGGGCGTGCATCGGGTCTCCATGCGTAGGGTAGAGGGAAGCACTTCGGACACCAGTGGCCTCCGAGAAGGATGAGCCGCGGTGATGCCTTGAAGGTGTGGCCTTCGGCACACTGCCACTCCAATTGGCTGTCCCAGTCGCCTTTTGCCATCTCCGTAGAGAGACAATGGCCACCACGGAAGGCGGCTGCCTGCTCCATATCCTTTATGGTGAACTCGCTCATCGGTTTCTGTTCGTCATAGCCATGACTGAGGCGGATGACGTCGGCAGAAGGATGGCTGAGGTCTGTGTGTTTCCAGTCTTTTATAGCGTGGTAGGCTTCGAGCGAGCCATAGTAGGCATTGATGCGCTTCTGGTTGTTCTCGCGAATCCAAGTCTGAGTTCCGTGGATAGGGTAGTTAGCCATGGCCCACATCGCCATCTTTACCAGATGGGGAACCAATTTGGCTATCTTCGTTGCTTTTGCAAAACGAATACCGAAGGGCAACTCTGGGCTGTTGCTCATCTGCTCGAAATATTCGCGCAGGGGAACATTGGCCCGGAAGTGGAGGTAATCCTCCAGTACGTCACTGTCCAGATACCACATACCGTGGAAATTGCGGGTGGTGAACCAGTGGGTATTAAATATCTGTTCCGGACGCGGACAACCGATGGCCTCAAGCAACAGAGACTCGAACTCGTAGTTGCTTATGCGGTAGTCGGCTCCGCTGCCTATGTTATAATATCTGTTCCAGAAGTCGGCGGGTACGTCAGGGCGACAGACACGCTCCAGCAGTCGGCCGCTGTCTTCGACCGTAGCCCACTCCAGCACACCGCGGATAGGGACGTGGAACATTATCGGGTCGTAGTTGTTGAGAATGGCGGGGTAGAGGATACCAGACTGGCGCAGGCTGACCCAATGGCGAATGCCGCCGTCGGTGAGGATACGTTCAGCGAGTACCTTGGTGATGCCGTAGTGGTCGTATGCTGAAACGCATATCGGATCACCGGCACGTCCCCAATGCAGAGGCTCGCGGCGGTCGCCCATCTGAGCAACACTTCCTATATAAACGACTTTTGGCTGGCGGTCTCCCTGTGCCAGAACGGCCTCACGGATATTCTTTGCTGCACCGATATTTATATCAAATGTCAATCGGGGCTTGTAGTCAGCATGTGGACTCACCATTCCTCCGACATGCAGCACTATGTCCGCGCCTGTAACGCCTCGCATCACATCGTCAAAGTCCAAAAGATTGCCCCAGATTGTCTCGATGTTGTCGAGATAGGGTTTGAGCTTTTTGCGGTTCTTGCGCGAAGGCCTGGCCAGCACACGAATCCTATAACCGAACTCCTCTTGGTGAGCCAGCAGCTCTTTGAGTCCGGCAAATCCCATCGTGCCGGTTGCTCCAGTTATAAATATGGTTGTCTTGTGCTGTGCCATCAGTAGATAAATGGAATTATACGTTTGCGGGAGCCTACGGCTTCATTGCCGAACTCAGCCCTGTATTTCTTATGTATAGCGTGGGCGCGTGGAACGAGGTTGGCTGCCGTCCAAATCGGGAAAACCCAAGCCGCCAAGGTGTTGGCAATAACAGCAAATCCTATCCATTCGACAAGCTCTCCGAAGTAGTTGGCACTGGTGACCAGACGGTAGTAGCCCTTGTCGGGAAGATAGTGGCGTGTGTCGCCTGGCTTACGAAGATGTCGGATGACATGATCTGAATGTAGGTTTATGGCCATGCCTGAGAAGAATAACAATATTCCCACAATCGAGCTGAAC
>CAJORF010000034.1 GCA_905236985.1 uncultured Bacteroidaceae bacterium
CCGGCACGGGTTGCCCCACTGGTGTTTGAGACCAGCGCGTCTACCGATTCCGCCATCTGGGCTTCAAAAGCGGGTGCAAAGGTAGTGTAAGTTGCCCGAACTACCAAATTTTGCAGCATGAAAATGCGCAACCGCCTCGTTTTTTCTTTAGAATAGCTTCTCGAACGCCTCCACCAGCTCGCTGACGACGAAGGGCTGACCCTTGACTTCATTGAACTGTGCAGGGGTGAAGTGATCTATTTTCATGCGGAGATAGGCTGCCAGCTGACCCATATTCTGCTCTGCCACTACCACGCGCGCGTACCTCTTTAATACATCTGCGGTGTTGGCGGGCAGGGGGTTGATGTACTTGAACTGGGCGAGGGCGACCTTCTTGCCGGCGGCACGGAGCTCGTCCATCGCAGCGTGCAGGTGTCCGTATGTACTGCCAAAACCTACGATGAGCAGGTCTGCGTCGTCCTTGTCGCCCTCCACATTGAGGTCAGGCACCTGGATGCGTGCAATCTTCTCGGCGCGCAGACGCGTCATGAGGTCGTGGTTCTCAGGATTCGTGGAGATGGCACCCGTCTTGTTGTCCTTCTCCAGACCGCCCAGGATATGCTCGAAGCCTTCGCGACCAGGCACAGCCCAATAGCGGCTACCCGTCTCGGCATCGCGCTGATAGGGCGTCCATGAACCGCGCAGCTCTTCAGGAACGTAGGGAGGCTTGATCTCAGGATATTCCTCTAATTTCGGGAGTTTGAAGGCACCGCTGCCGTTGGCGATGAAGGCATCGGTGAGCAGCACGACGGGTGTCATGTGTTCCAAAGCCATCTTCGAAGCCTCGTAGGCAGCATCGAAGCAGTCGGTGGGAGAGAGGGCCGCCATCACGGGCATCGGACTCTCACCGTTGCGACCGAAGAGCACTTGCAGCAAGTCTGTCTGTTCGGACTTCGTGGGCAGACCTGTGGCAGGGCCACCGCGCTGTACATCGAGGACAACGAGCGGCAACTCCATGATCACGGCTAAGTTCATCGCCTCGCTCTTCAGGCAGATGCCAGGGCCGGAGGTCGAGGTGACGGCCAATGCACCGGCGAAGCTTGCACCAACGGCTGAGGCACAGCCAGAGATCTCGTCCTCACACTGCACGGTCTTCACACCGAGGCTCTTATGCTTTGACAGCTCATGAAGAACATCCGTTGCGGGGGTGATGGGGTAGGAACCCAGATAGAGTTGCAGGCCAGCCTTCTCGGCTGCTGCGATGAAGCCGTAAGCCGTAGCCTTGTTGCCTGTGATGTCCATATAACGTCCGGGCTTCTTCTCCTTGGATTCAATGCGATAGACGTTCATTGCGCTGGAGTGCGTATTGTGACCATAGTCGTAACCCGCTTGGATGACCTTGATGTTCGCCTCAGCGATAGCCGGCTTCTTGGCAAACTTCTCGCGCAGGAAGTTGAAGGCAACGTCCAAATCGCGGCTGAAGAGCCAGCAGACCAGGCCCAAAGCAAACATATTACGGCACTTGAGGACAGACTTCACATCCATTCCACTGTCTGCCAATGCGTCTTTCACCATCGTTGTCAGCGGACAGGCGATGACGCGATCAGGATCGACGCCCATCTCTGCGATGTAGTCTTCGGTATTGAATTCGGCCTTCTCCAGGTCTTTCTTGCCGAAGGAGTCCGTGTCGATGATGATCGTAGCATTAGGCTTGGCATAGCGCAGCTGTGTCTTGAAGGCGGCAGCATTCATAGCTACCAGCACATCGCAGAGGTCGCCAGGCGTATAGACCTGACCTGCCCCGATGTGTACTTGGAAACCGCTCACACCCGTCAGCGACCCCTGCGGAGCGCGGATGTCGGCGGGATAGTCGGGGAAAGTGGAAATACTGTTGCCCACGGTGGCACTGACCGTGGAAAAGATGTTACCGGCGAGCTGCATTCCGTCGCCGCTGTCACCAGAGAAGCGAACGACCACTTGCTCCAGCTCCTGAATGTCTAATTGTTCGGACATGAATGGTATCTTAAAATGATCTTATCAATAAGGATTTAGACCTAAGTCTTTTGAAAAACGGTGCAAAGGTAGCGAAAAAAGAGACACAATAGCCTAAACCTGCCCATTTTTTTGCAAAAGTCGATGAAAATCATTACTTAGCTCAATATGAGGCAGGCCGATGTGAGGATTTGGCTTTCTCACAGACTTCGATCAGAAAGCCTTTAGAAGCTTATTTGACGATGACCTTGGCGGAGGTGCCGTCAGCACGACGCACGATGTTGACTCCGCGTTGTAGATGGTCGGATGGGATGCCGAAGGTGTTGTAGTAGAGGGATGTGTTGAGCGTTGAGTGTTGAGCGTTCTGGAAGTCTTCGGGAATGGAGGTGATGGCATCTTCATCGTGCTTGGCCTTGAAGTTGTCCATGAGCACCTTCATCCAGAAGCCGCCGATGACGGAACGGGCGCGGAAGCCGCGGAAGTGGCGGCTGTCTGTCCAGAACCAGTCGGAGAGTGGGATGCGGTCAGTGGTCTCGTTGACCCACTTCCAGATGCGGTCGCTGAACTTCAGGAATGTCTCGGTATCCTCAGCCATGCAGGCACTCCAGATGATCCAGTCGCTCTTGGAGTATTGCTCACGGCTGTCGAGGGGCAGTCCCCATTCGTTCTGCTTGGTGAGGTAGAACTGGATTTCCTTCTGCATCACTTCGGGAGAGAAGATGTGTGTGTTCCATACTTTATCCCAGATGAGGTTGTATTTCTGGCTCCAGCTGTCTTCGCGGTCGAAGGCCAGTTTGTAGTGGTCGCCTGCATCAGCGTCCTGTTCCCATTTCTCGGCCATCTTCTTGGCATAGCCCAGGAAATTGTTGTAACCGCTTGACGATCCTTTCATCTGAGCTATCTCAGCATAGGCAAGCACACCCATGATGGCCTTGATGGAGAGGTTGGCGTTGTGTGCCCAGTGGCCGGCGAAGTCATCGGTGCAGAGCTGTGTGTCGGGGTCTTGACCATTGCTGCGGAGATAGCTTGCCCATGTGCGGCAGATGCTCCAATAGGGATCGATCCAGCTGGTGTTGCCGTCAATCATACAGATCATAGCGGCCAGTATCAGCATATTGCCTGATTCCTCCAAGGGCATGTCGCCACCATAGACCTGACCATTGGCGTGAGGGTAGGTGCCGAGGTCGTGGGCTGCCCATGACTTTGTCCATCTGCGTGTGCGGCTGTACTCGAAGATGGAGGTCATCATGCCCTTCTGCAGGTCGGTGTTGTACATCAGGAAGAGGGGAGCGGAGGGATAGGTGAGATCGACGGTGTTGACACAACCGTTGGAGTTATTCTCCTTGGAGAAATAGAGCAGATGACCTTCGTTGTCCTGGAAGAGCTTATGCGCGGCCAGCACCTGACGGTAGGAACCCGAGAGCAGCTCGGCATATTTCTTGTTGCCGGCGGCCAGGGCATCGTCGTAGATGATTTGATCTTGTTCCTTGGCTTTCTGCATCAGTTCTTCGTAGCGACTGTTATACTCTTCGAAAGCTTGGAAAATGGTCTTACCGTTGCGTGCCCAGTAGCCTGGGTAGTCCTCTCCGAAATAGCGGATGTCCTTCACCTCGTCGTAACCGATCATCATATAGCTGCTCCCGCTTTCTACGCTGCCGAAGTCGTGGAGATAAGCCAGCGTGGAGAGGTTGCAGGGCGTTTGTCCCGTCACCTTGCCGCCGTATTCGGGCAGCGTGCCTGTTTCGACAAAGTCTGCTTCGGCGGTGGCTGTCGGGGCAATGGTCACGCTGCCGTTCACAGCGGGGAGATAGAGGTAGCCCCAGTCGATGCTGATGAGGTCGCCCGTGCGTCCCAGTATGGGCTGTGCCGTGGAACCCGCCTTGGCATAGCTCACGCCATTCTCCGTGACCATCTCGGCATCCACGGCCTGCACCGTCTCGTTGACGGTCAGGATGGGGGTCGTGGCGAAGTAGAACTGTACGTCGTGGGGCTGTCCGTCGTTGGATTTCACCTGATAGGAGATGAAGTTGATTGGCGTGGAGACGAGGTCGAGGTCGGTGATGATCATCGGGGCGGTGAACACGACGTCGAGATCCACGGGGCCGCAGGTGAAGGTGTAGTAGGTCGAGGTGGCCATCACATCGACATCCTTCTGCTGGGCAGTTTGCACGTTCTTGGGTGCTGTGTAGCTGTTGACGTAGAGTCCGAAGTCGATGTAGGCACCGCCGGTGGTGTTGTGGCAGTGGGCTGCGATGACATTCTCGCCGAACTTCAAGTAGCCTCTCTGCTGTGTCGTGAGGTGGACGGTTTCGCCCTGGAGCCATGTCTCGCCTGTGGCTACGATGCGATGCCCGTTGATGTAGAGTTCAAAGACATCGTCGTGCGAGAAGGTGATCCATAAGTCCTTGCGCAACTGTTCGCGCGTCATGTTGAAGTGACGGCGAACGTAGATGTCTGAGTTGGTGTCAGTCCAGGGATTGCTCACATGGGGGTATTCACCTGGCGTTCCCCAGGCCGCCTGTTGTGTCTGCCATCCGCTGTCATCGAAGTCGCTTTCAGTCCACGCAGTGCCTGTCTGCTTCTCGTAGCTGACCTGTCCTTCCCAAGCTCCCTCGCCGGCCATTGCGACACCTTCGACAGAGATGAGCAGGGTGTTGGCTCCATTGCCCATGAATCGGTAGCTTGTGCCATCGACGCGCAGGATTCCCGTCATCGGTTTCTCGATATCTGACCAATGGCGTGTAGTGCCGTCGGTCAGCTTATCATGGGGCGACCATAGCGAGAAGTAGGGGTCGTTCATCAGCAATGGGTACGACGGCAGCCGCAGGTCGCTCTGCTGATAGGGCGTGAAGAAGTCGCTGTTTTGTGCTTGTGTTGTGCAGGTTGCCAATATGGCGGCGGCGCAAAGGATGAATTTTTGAATCTTCATAGTGGATGGGGTTTTGTTTAAAGAAGGAGACGGTACTCGCGTACAGCCTCCCTCAGTCTCTGATAGTTTGTGGTTCTTCAAATAAACTATCTTTGACAACGGATTTTCAACTTATTTCACGATGACTTTCTTTCCGTCCTTGATGTAGAGTCCACGCTGTAGCTGACCCTTGACCTGCATACCCTGGAGGTTGTAGGTGAGGCTCTCGGCCTTTGCATTGGCCACTTCGTCGCGAACATTCTCGATAGCAGTCATATCGGGCTTCTGAGTACCGAAGTAGGTGAGGCGGAAGTTATCGACGACTACCCAGTCCTCAGGTGAGTCGTTGTCCTTCGATACACCGATCTCCAGTTCGCCGCTGTTATCCACTTGGACAAGGAGCTGGTTCTTGTAGAGACCTGTCTGGAAGTAGTTGCAAGCTTGATATATCCACATCGGGAATTCCCCGACATAGAACTCGCCGTCGTCAGCGAAATCAGCCCATGATTCTTCTTCCTCATTGGTGAAGAGACTGACACGCCTGCGTTCTCCGAGGCCAGGAGCCTTGTTGACTTCAGCGGTGATGTTCAAGAGTTCGGTCTCTTCAAAGTCGCCGAAGAGTGTTGCAGGACGAATGGCTTCGCCGCCATTACCGACAACATAGACTTGATTCTGGTGGTTGCCCTCACGATAGTAGCCATTGCAGCTGAGAACGTACCAACCTGGCTCAAGGTCATAGATCATTTGCTTGAGGGTGAAGGGATTGTCATTCCAGCACTCGAAGGCGAAGTCGGGGTTGTTGCCGTCGCGACCATAGATGGTGCCATTTTCCGTCTCGCGAATCCAGGCGCTGGCATCCTCGCGTTGGTTGAAGTTCGGGCATGAAATCTTGTAGGAGGCATCCTGAGGATTGTCGTTAGTGGCCGTCTTCAGCAGCTCATCGCGGTCGTAAGCTGTCACGAGTTTCCACTGGTTGTTGGGGTCGCTCTCGCCGTACATATCGGTATCGATGTTGCCGTAGGTGCCGGGACGATAGCCGAGGAGCATACGCTGGCCTGCTCCGTTGGTCTCGCCGTTAGCGCGAGCGATGTTATAGACACCGGGCTTGCCTTCGACGGGCAAGAACTGCCAGAGGTCGCGTTGCGGTGTGTCCATATAGCCGCCATAGTTCAGGAACTCGCTGTCCCCGCCATTGTTCAGGTGAGTGTCAATCTGGAAGCCGCTGTAGCCATCACCCTCCTCAGGAATGAATTCGCTCTCGATGAGTGTCACCTCGACACCGGGGAAGCCGACGTATGCGTGAGCACCCCAGTCGCCACCGCCGCAGAGGAAGCGCTTCAGACCTACATTATAGATGTAATAGTAAAGCTGATCCTCGGGCGCATTGCCGGCGAAGACGTCGGCCTGCTTGTCGGCCTTGGCAATCTTGCGGGCTATGCGGAGCTGGTTGAGGGCATTGTCCATGTCGCTCAGGCTTGTGCTGGCTTCGATGGCGGGCTTATTGTCATCCACAACGCTCTGTGCAACACCGTCTGCCAGTGCGAAAGGTACTGTGGCGTTGAAGAAGTTGTAGGCGTTGATGCCGTTGTTCGCATCGTTGATGGCGTTGACAAGAGCGGTAGCAGCCTCGCTGACAGCAGTGGGATCGGTGCCTTGGGATGCAGATTGTGCCTCGGAGTAAGCAGAGGTGAAGAAGTTGGGCTTGTATTCAGCACCGTTAATCTTCTCAGCATCTGCAAGGGCAGTGACCATAGCCTTGTTGGCTACGAGTGCCTGCTGGATGCCAGAGGTGGCTTGTGCGATGGCGGAAGCATCAGTGGTGTTGATGGCAGCTTCACCGACGCTTTTGGCGTTAGCCAGCACGGGGAGAACGGTGCCTTCGTAGGCCGCTGCTTCGTCAAGTGCTTCGCGAAGGTTGCCCTTCACTTCCTCGATGTCAATTTCGGAACCGTAGAAAGTCAGATTGAAGTTGTCCCACACGAGCCAGTCATCGCCCACGTCAGAATCCTTGCGGACTCCGATGCGCAGGGTGCCGTCGGTGACCACGACCTTCAGTTCCTTGTTCACGTAGTAGCCTCTGACGAAGGCATTCGAAGCACGAGGCAGGGCGTCGCCGCCGTCACCGGGACCGTAGAAGCCGGAAGTGGAGATGAAGATGTCTGGCACTTCCTCAGTGACTCCATTATCGATGATCGACATGAAGGGAGCCGATGCGTCGTTGGCAAAGTACCAAGCGCGGATGGTCTCTTCGCCTGCTTCACGCTTGCCGACAATGCCCGTTGTGGAACCATCGCGATAGTAACCTTGAACGGTCAGGCCGTATGTGCCGTTGGGCAGTCCCTGGATGACCTGATAGTATTCGCCATGACCTGTGTTCCAACACTCAACAGCGCGGTTGGCGATCCATCCGTTATAGCCTTCACGATAGCCGACGTTACCGCCTTGGATTTCATTCTTCCAACTTCCTGCGCGCTCATTCTGATTGGCAAAGTCCCAGTCGTCGATGAGCCACGTTGCATCCTTCGGATTCGCCTTGGTGGCTGTGCTCAAGTCTGCCATACGTGCCTCCTTGGTGACGAGCTGGAAGACCAGTGGGTCGCCGGTATTATCGATGTACCATCCCTCGTCAAACAGGTTGTCCGGCTCTTCGAAGGTAATCATTTCTTCGTATGGAAGTCCATAAAGGGCACCCGTCTCGTCAGGCGTGGCGATGGTGTAGCCGCCCTTGGCTTCGTCCTTGGTAAAGACCCAGGGAGTCACTTCGCGACCCGTGTCCAAGTATCCGTAATCGTCATAGCCGTTGACGCTGTGGTTGTGACCGAAGCGGGGATTGAGCTGATAGTTGCCGTCCTCGAGCTTGATGATCTCGAAGTCGAAACCGTAATTGCCCAGTTCGACGCGCGTCGTCCAACTGTTGCGATGGCGACGGTTGTTCTGCAACCACATTCCGCTCTCTACGTTGTAGAGGTAGTAACTGCCGCGATCCTCAGGCAGGGCAGCACTGGTCCACGGCGACTGGGCTTGCGCCGAGATCACTCCGCAGAAGGCCAGCATGAGAAGTAGTGATTTCTTCATAATGTAGAGTTTGTTTAAAGATGAAATAGGTTTTTTATGAAATTCTGGTGCAAAGATACGTCTGAAAGTGTTCAAGACGGGATAATCCTTATTCATTAAAGGCAAAATATTAGCCAAGATATGGGAAAAAGTGGCAATAAACACATTTCTTGCCCTCTCTGATTTCTTTCTTCCGTTGAAAAACCTTAACTTTGCCCGACAAATAACGCAAGCAGGAATATTTGGTCATGTTCGCACGCATGAGAAACGTTTTGAGCAGAAAATGGAGACTGTCGTTGGTCGCCGCACTCTGTCTGATGACCCTGAGGGGCTTTGCCTCTCCCGTGGGGTTCAAGAGTTATATGACCATTGACGGCTTGTCGGACAACCGTGTGCTCTGCGCCTTGCAGGACAGCTACGGCTTCCTGTGGCTGGGCACCGACAACGGTCTCAACTGCTTCGACGGCCAGCGCAATATTGTCTATCGTAACATGGTGACTTCGGGGGTAGCCTTTGAGCACAACCAGATCACTTCGCTGCTCGAACAGGGCGATGACATCTGGTTTGGGGGTTCCTTCGGGCTCTACATCTATCACCGACGCGACAATTCGTTCACACGTTTCGACACGCCGACGCGCTATGGCGTGCTCGTCAGCTCCACGGTGGATAAGATGTTGCGCACGCAGAACGGCAACATCTGGATCTGCACGCAGGGACAGGGCTTCTTCATCTTCGACCCCAAGAGTGGCACGCTGACACAGAACAGCCGCCACAACGGTTTCATCTCCGACATCACCGTAGGCACCGACGGCCTTGTCTATCTCGTCTCCCTCGACGGGCAGCTGTTGGTATATTCTCAGGGAGGTCAGTACCAACATCAGTACAATATCCCCGGTTTCATCGTTGATAAGAACAAGATTTGTTTGGAGCACGTCGGCAGCCGCCTCTTCATCGGTTGCGGCCAGGGACTCTACCGTCTCAATACCGAGGATCACAGTGTAGAACATATCGACGGCATCGCAGACGGCCTCTTTGTGCGTGCTCTGATGGAACAGGATGGCACGTTGCTGCTCGGTACGGATCGCGGACTCTTCGCCTACGCCCTCGACAGCGGCGCCCTGACACGCCTTGATGATACTTCGTCATCTGCTACGAGCCTCAGCGATGACTGCATCAACGGCCTGTTCACGACCACTGACGGCTCCCTCTGTGTGCTCACTGAACACGGCGGTGTCAATTTCAAGGCCACTTTGCCCGCCAGCTTTGATGTCACAGCCTTGCCCGCAGCACCTGATAAGTCAATGAATATGGCACACACCTTCTGCCAGACGAGTGACGGACGCCTGTGGATAGGCACTGATGACGGACTCTTCGTATGCGAGAAGCCTGGGGAAGACATCATCGTGCCGCCGATGTTGCATACACGCATCACTGAAGTCAACACCCTCATGGAGGATGGCAACGACCTCTGGATTGGTACGCTCAACGCTGGACTCTATGTCCTTGACATGACCACGGGAGCCCTGCGCCACTACACCTATTCCGACGATCGCCCTTACACCATCGCGTCCAACGAGGTCTATAGCCTCTTGCGCACCAGCAAGGGAGACATCTACGTCGGCACCAGCTGGGGCTTGCGCCTCTACGACCGTAAGCGTGACCACTTTATGTTCTTTGGTAACATCAGTTCCATGACGGGTTTCATGGCGATTGCAGAGGACAGCAACGGTAATGTGTGGGCGGCCAGCGACAGCCACGGGCTCTTCGTTCGCCGCACGGGTGAGGGCGGTTTTGCAAACTATCAGGCTCATGCCGATGATATCCGCTCGCTGCCCAACAATGCGCTGACCTGTGTCAAATGCGACAGCCGAGGTAACGTGTGGGTGGTGCCAAAGGGTGGGGGATTGTGCCGTTATGTTCCTGAAACCGATGACTTTGAACGTTTGGGTACTGATGATGCAGACCTTCCGCTGGAGCAGGTCTATTTCATTCAGGAGGATGCCGACCATGATCTGTGGTTAGGTCATGAAGATGGCTTCGCCCGCATCGCCAGTGACCTCTCTTTTCCGAGTGGTATCTATAACACCAGCCGGGGCAACAGACGCGAAAAACAGCCTTGGAACGCCTCCTGTCTGACATCTGACGGACGCATCTATGTGGGCACCAATGGTGAGGTTGTCAGTTTCGACCCACAGCGTCTCAAGAACAGCAATTTAGCGGCTCCGGTTTACATCACGAGCATCACGTTCCTCAATATCGAGGATAGCCGTGCCGAACTCAAGCGCCTCGGACTCGACTTCCCGCTCTACACCGCTGAGTCCATTCGTCTGCCCTATTCCGACAACCATTTCACCCTGGCCTTCTCATCGCCACGCTTCAACGGACGCTCGATAGTACACTACGAGTATATGATGGAAGGCTTTGATAAGAACTGGTCGCGCGGCACCGAGAACCGCGAGGCTACCTATTCTAACTTGCCGTCAGGCACTTACGTCTTTCTGCTGCGCGATGCCGGCGATGAAAATCCCGCTCACTACGCACGTCTGCGCATCACCGTGCTCACACCTTGGTATCGCACACCTTGGGCTTTCGCGCTCTATTGTCTGGCAGCTGCTATGCTGATTGCGTTCATCGTGCGTCGCATGAACCGCACTTACCGCACGCGCTATGAGGCGCAACTGGAGGAGTACCGTCTGAAACAGGAGAAAGAGAACTTCCAGTCGAAGATCAACTTCTTCATCAACCTCGTCCACGAGATACGCACGCCGCTCAGCCTCATCAATCTTCCCTTGGAACAGATGGAGGATGGCGATCTTTCCGATGACAACCGCAACCACGTTCACGCCATTCGCCGCAACACCAACTATCTGCTGGGCATCACCAATCAACTCCTTGACTTTCAGAAAGTGGAGAATGGCAGCGATATCAACTTGCACCTTACTTCGTGCGATGTCAATCAGCTCCTCGATGGCATCTACCGTCAGTTCAAGGATCCCATGAAGGTGCAGGGAGAGTCGCTGCAGTTGCAGTTGCCGACATCCCCCATCATCACGACGCTCGACCGCGACAAAGTGTCGAAGGTATTGATGAATCTGCTGGGTAATGCCCTGAAATATGCGCGTTCCGAAGTCATCATACGTCTGGAACAGGATGCCGAGGACTCCTTTGCCATATCCATCATCGACGATGGACCAGGCGTCCCATCCGCAGAGCGTGACCGAATCTTCGATGTGTATTATCAGATTGCCGGCGACGAGACTGCGTCACACCTCGGCACAGGTCTCGGACTCTCCTATGCCAAGATGCTGGCCAAGGCCCATGGCGGCGACATCGTCTATACAGATGCCGTCGGCGGAGGTTCCAACTTCATTCTCACGCTGCCTATCCGTCAGGACACCTCCGCCCTTGACGAGCTCGTACCCGCTTCCGCAGAGGCCGGAGAGCCCTCCGCTGCAGTACCCGACGCAGAGACTTTGAATACAAATTTTGCCGAATCCATCGAGGAAAAGCGTTCCTTCCGCATCCTTCTTGTCGAGGACAACGACGAGCTCCTCACCGCCACAGCCGAGGGCTTGCGCAAGTGGTTCTTCGTCATGAAAGCACACGATGGCGTCGAGGCCCTCGATGTACTGCGCCATCATGAGGTAGATGTCATCGTCTCGGATGTCATGATGCCACGCATGAACGGCAATGAGCTTTGCCGCCAGCTCAAGTCAGACATCAACACCTCTCACCTTCCGGTCATCCTGCTCACAGCCAAGACCACCGTCGAGGCGAAGCTCGAAGGTATGCAGAGCGGCGCAGATATCTATCTCGAGAAGCCGTTCTCCATGAAACAGCTCCACCTGCAGATCATCAGTCTCCTGCGTATGCGTCAGCGATTCTATGAACTTATGCGTCAAGTGGATGGCGCGCAGAGTATCGCCAGCGCGGAGAGTGAGTTCGGCATGAACCAGCAGGACATCCAGTTCATGGCACGTCTTCAGGAACTGGTTCGTCAGAATATGCGCGACGAGCAATTCTCCATCGACATCCTCGCTGAACAGATGAACATGAGCCGCAGCAGTTTCTATCGTAAGATCAAGGCACTTACGGACATGACCCCCGTCGATTACATGAAGACACAGCGACTGGAGCGTGCCGCACAGCTCCTACGTCAGGGACAGCGCATCACAGAGGTTGCCGACCAAGTGGGCTTCACCTCCAGCTCCTATTTCGCCAAGTGCTTCCGTGCCAAGTTCGGTGTCCTGCCCAAGGATTATGTCTCCAGCCTCAAGGAGAACAGCACCACCTCCACGACAAAAGACACCGAATAAAAAACATTTTTTAATTCCAAATAGGTGTCAGGTGTCAGGAGGTGTACTGAGGTCGTGTTCTCCGATTGTTAGAGCGCTAATGGCGTGTAGTCCAAACCCCAGAATTTAGCGACAGCCTCGTAGGTACATTTGCCTTCGACCATATTGACGCCACGTGCCAAGGCTTTGTCATCACGGCAGGCTTGCTGCCAACCTTTGTCGGCCAATGCGATGGCGTAGCTCAGGGTGGCATTGGTCAGTGCGATGGTTGAAGTGTTGGGTACAGCACCTGGGATGTTGGCAACGGCGTAGTGTACGATGCCATCGATCTCATAAACGGGTTCACTGTGCGTCGTGGGATGAGATGTCTCGAAGCAGCCACCTTGGTCGATAGCCACATCAACGAGCACTGTTCCGCGTTCCATCAACTGTAGCATGTCCTTTGTAATGAGCTTGGGTGCTGCGTCGCCGGGGATGAGTACAGATCCGATGACGACATCCGTGGTGGGCAATTCGCAACGGATATTGTGCTCCGACGAGTACAGCGTGTGGACATTTGCGGGCATTTCGGCAGCGAGTTGCTTCAGCCGTGGCAGCGAGACGTCGGTGATGGTCACCTCTGCACCCATGCCAGCTGCGATACGTGCGGCAGCCTCGCCCACTGTTCCGCCGCCCAACACAAGCACGCGGGCTGGTTTCACTCCTGGTACGCCCGCCATGAGCTTGCCCTTGCCACCCTTGGTTTTCTGCAGATAATAGGCTGCGTTCTGTACGGCCATACGCCCAGCCACCTCGCTCATAGGGATGAGCAACGGCAGCGTGCGGTCGTCGCGCTCAACCGTCTCGTAGGCAATGCAAACAGCTCCGCTCTGGAGCATGGCGTGCGTCAATTCCTCCTCGCAGGCGAAATGGAAATAGGTGAACACCACTTGTCCCTTGCGCACTAACGGGTATTCGGGTGCTATGGGTTCCTTGACTTTCACGATGAGGTCTGCCTGTGCATAGACATCCTCGATGGCGGGCAGGATAGTGGCTCCCACAGCTTCATACTCCGCGTCAGCGAAACCGCTGCCTTCGCCAGCCGTGTGCTGCACCACGACCTGATGCCCTCTGCGCACCAATTCGGCAACGCCCGAAGGGGTCATGCCCACTCTGTTCTCGTTGTTCTTGATTTCTTTTGGAATACCTACTTTCATAATGGTTAATAATTAAAGGTTCTATTCATCTATTTTTTTGTTCATGTCTCAATTCTGCTGCAAAGATATGACAAATCGTTGAAACTGTCGCAAAAAACATGATTTTTCTATCAAATCGATGTCAGTTCTTGAAGTGTCAAGCTTATTCCTGAATTACGATATAGTGCGGGAAATGGTGTCTTGCTGTGGTGTTCATTTGGCGTTGAATCGTTGACCGTAATGATAATCAGACGCTCGATCATTGGGTTCGACCTGCGGGGATGTTGACATGGTCATCTTCCCATAGTCCGACGGTGATTACGAGATTTTTGCCGCCGAAGTAAGAGAGCGGCTTTTCAATCTCTCTGCCATCACTGGTCTTTTCTACCCATTTGAAGTCGTGGACGTATTGACCGAACTCGTCAAGCGTGGCTGCCTTCGCACGCCAGGCATCGTATGAGAACCAGTCACTGCATGTATCATTGAAGCCAGTTGTTAACACGGCAGGTTCAGTGATATTCGAGAAGCTGAAGCTCATCTCGCTGGTGCTTGTTTGTGTCTTGACGTAATCTCCTGTAGCGGTGTTATGTACGATGGATTGGCTTACAAAAGTCTGACTTGCGGAGCCTGACTGTATGATGATTCTTCCGTCTTGATTAACAGCATATATGTTGATATGCCATGTCGATTTGGTTATCATGGTGACAGTCCATCCCATGGCAGGAATATCCAGATATTTGGGCTCGGTGGAATCCGTTCCCGAGGAAGTGAAGGAGAATGAGCCGTCTTCGTTGACCGCTGATGTGCCGGCGGCAGCTCGTCCGCCTAAGGATGGGATGGTTAGCTCGTTATATTGACTCAGGGTCACTTTGACTATCCCTGCTGCATAGTCGTATTTCACTTTCTTTTCCTGCTCGACTTCAATAGTTGCTTCTACGCTTCCGCGTTTATTCCTGGCCCGGACAACGACCTGGCCATCGCGCTTGTCGTTTTCGGTGTTTGCTTCGGCCTTCAACTTCAACGTGTTGCCGCTGATCTGTGCTGAGCACCATGAAGGCTTGGATACAATGGACAGCTGGGAGCAGTTGGTTGAGATGTTCACTTCCTTCTCCTCGCCGTCTGGGGCGAAGGTTATTGGTGTCGGCGACAGGCCGAGCGCGGGAGCCGGGTCAGTGATCTCAAAGACGATTGTCGAGTTTTCTTCTTCCACCGTGTTGGTCTTGCTGCGAGTGACAACATAGAGCTTTCCTGCGTTGCCCTTGTAGTCGTTCAGGTTTCCAGAGAGATAGGTGGCTCGGCCATTTTCAGAAGTGCCGATCTTACTGCCGCCAGGGTTGTCTTGGTCAACGACGTAGATATCCGTCACCAGATTTGCGTTTTGCTGATGAATGCTCATCTCACGGCCTGACAAATCACCTGTGGGAATGGAGGTGCCACCGACGTTAGTGTTAGCCGGTATATAAACGCCATTGATCAGGATGCCGAATTTCTTGGCTTTGCCATTTGCAGTTATCACACTGCCGTCCACGACGCGAACGGGGGGCACTTCTGCTAATTCCGACACTCCAACGCGCTCGTCAATCTTATAGTTCATCACCTCATCGGTGAAGGCTTCGTATGCGGCGTATGTGAAGAGCGAGTCCTCGTACGCGTCTAAATATAAGTCGAAGCACTCACGTAGGTTACCGGCCTTGCCATCGCGCTTCAACTCGAACAGCTTCAATATGGATTCATCGCCGTGGCGCTTGGCCAGATACTCAAGGGCAAGTGCCATGCCATAGCCGTGGTTGATGCTCGTCGTACAGTCCAGTTGAGCAGGAATGAAGTTCTGCATAAATTCCATGGCATTAGCGGGACAGTTCTCACCCAGGCGGCGGTCGCCAGTGTATTTCTCAATCCATGATCCTGAAGCCTCCTCAAGCAGTGTCCACGGGTCACCTTTGGAACCTCGTGAGGCTATCGTGATAGCCCAGCGCGGGTCGTAGGCATAGCTGGTGTAGTAATGCAGCATCTCATGCACTAAGGTCTGCTTCAGCTGCCATAGCTGGTCTTGGTTGGCTGTTGCGATGTTACGGAACATCGCCTCGTTGAGTCGTACTTCATAGAACGCCTTGCCCCAGCCGCTGATGTTACATGCTCCCCAGCCTTCTACGCCCTTCGTGATGACCATAGGTATTTTCACGCCTTCGGGCAGGCGGAAGCCTACCTTCTCAATGATGTTGACGGCCTCCTCTGCGTATTGACGCGTGAGATTGACTATCTGGCGCTCTGCCAACGACCAATGGTAGTACCAGTCGATGGTGAAGCGTTTGCTGGATGTTGAAGCCCTGGTCTCAGAGGTCTCTTCGCCTATGTCCTGCGGGCTATCGACCAGTCCCACCGTCAGCGTGGGCTGTGCGCCGTCTTCACCCTGCATCTGCGGCAGCTTGGCCGTGTATGCGCCATTGGCATACGTCGTGGGCAGTGGGGTGACAATTGTCACGTCTTGGTTGGAATGGCGGTTCCAACCATCGACGCTCACCACCATGTGTGCGTTCTCGTTGTATTCGCTCTTGATGCTGATGGTGACCTCCTTTCCCATGTTCTTTGGTAATGTCACCTTGTGGAAGTCAGAGTAGGCAACGTCGCCCACCAATTCCTGCGATGAGGCTTTGTCGATGTATAGATCGCCAGCCTCGTCGAATGTCCCGGCAGGAATCTGTATGGCAATATCTCCCGTCTCTACCGTTCCACCTGTGGCTGCTATGGTGAACTTATTTCCTGTTGGCGTCGTTGGCGTCACTGGCTCGTCATCATCATTCTTTTCGCGGCAAGCCGTCGTGAGGCAGAGCGCGAGGGCGAGGATGATGAGCCGCCCGAGGTGTCTTGATGTGGTATTCATAGGGCAGATTGTTTAAAGCGTGCTAATTTGCGTGGTGCGGATTTTGCGGCATAGCTCTTTACATCGTACATCGATTGACCTGCGGGGTTGATGAGTTCGATGTCAAGATGGAAGGAGCCGCCGTCCCAACCCGTCCAGGTGGTCTCAGTCCACCGGCTGGAGTCCACCTGTTTCTGCACGACGCGCATGGAGGTGATGTAGGTGGTCTGCTGGCCGCTCCACGCCTTGAAGTAATATTCGGCATAGCCGTCGAGATGGGTGGTATAGGGGAAGCGTCCGAGACGCAGGTCATAGTCGATGGAAATGCGGTCGTCGCAGGTCTCGTGGATGACAATGTGTCCGCCAGAGACCTGTGCGTCGAGGTCATCGACTCCGGGCTGCATATCGACGGTGAGCTCTACGTCGTAGGTCTGAGTCCATGTGCCTACAAAAGAACCCTCGTTGGAGGTGGAAGAGCCTTTGGCACGCACGGTGCGGTAGCGCCCATTTCCATAAGACGTGCAGGGTGCCATGAGGCTCCAAATCTCATCGAAGTTGTCGCCGGCACCGATGGGGATGCGTATGCCGTGGTCTTGGTTGCGCGTCTGGCCTATCCATTCCTCAACGGATGAGGCGGTGACATATCCTGAGGCCGAGAAGTCGAAGTTGATGTACATGCGTGTGAAGAGGTTGTTGCTCTCTCCGGCTTCCTGCGTCACTGGTATGCGGAAGAATACCACGCCAGGGTCTGTCAGCTCCTCGGCATCGTCGTTGTTGGTGGCGAAGATGATGATGTCGGCGGCGCGCTTCTCGCCCGTAGTGTTGGGCTGGGCGGTGACAATGCACTTGGTGTGGTCGGGAGCTTCCACCTTGAGCCAGTCGTCATTCTCATCGTCCTCGACGTAACCTCCGTACCAATGGTTATTGCCGATGTCCATCTTGATGGTCTGCTGACCTCCTTCGGCGCTGAAAGAGAGCGATGTCTTGTCTATGGTGAGCTTACCCGGCTCAGGCACCTTGTCCTTCTTGTCGAGGATGGACTTTTCTGTGGTCGTCACATCGACCACCGTGGTCTGTCCGGGTGTGACAGTGGTCTCGGCGGTGTATTTGTCGCCTGTGGCATCTACTGCGGTTACGGTGACTTCTGTTTTCTTGTCAGTGGCAACGGGAACATCTATGCTGCCGTTGTTGGCGCCGATGCCTATGTTTACCTTGTCATCCTTCTTGTCGGAGACGATGACGCTCCTGGCTGGTGTCTGCGTGTCGGAGTCCTTCACTTTCACCGTAGTCTGTTGCTCCTTGGGCTTCTGCTTGTTGGTGAGGTCGTCGTAGTATTGTTTCATGGCGTCCTCGCACTGTTTCTTTGTGGCTTGCTGTTTCTCGGTTGTGCCAGAGCGGTCTTTTGAGAGCAGGTTAGTGGTGGCGTTGGCCACAGCAGCTGTGGTAGAGGTGATGACGGCAGGAGCCAGCTTACTTATGGCCTCCTTGCTGCCGTTCAGGGCATCCTTGATATTGTTGCTGTTCATGCCGGGCACGGGAGCCGCCTCCTGCATCACGCTCACCACAAACTTGGCTCCCGCCACCCAGAGGTCAGCAGCGCGTGATGCCAGGTTTTTTGTGGGCGTAATACCCAGATCGTTGCACTTATTGAAGAAGTCGTTACCAATCGACGTGGCGTGGTCGCGGGAGTTTTCATACCAAAACTCGAAGATACGTGAACCGGCATTGTCGTATTTGCCTTCGATGAAGTTCTTCATCCACGTCTTGTAGTCGGTCTCGCCCTTATTATACTCCGGCGTGGCTTCAAAGAGCAGCCGCCCTGTCTCGTCGGGGTTCGGACATTGTGCCAGCACACCAACGACACACTTGCGGCAGTCTTCGCCGGTGTTCTTGATCAGGCCGAAGAAACCGAAGAAGTTCAGTACCCAGCCGAAGCCGCGTGTCTGGACTGTGGGCGTCTCGAGGATGCCCATGTCGATGAGTCGCTGTAGGGCAGGCTCTGCGGCATCATAGAGCTCAGCAATGTCCTCCGCACGTTTTGTCAAGTCGCGCATGGCGGCGGGGGTAGGTTCATCCTTGCCGAATCCTCCCTTGCTGCTGTCGTAGTAGGCGAGGAAAAGATTGTGCTTGTAGGCCTCGGCAGCGGCCATGAGGTCGATGAACTGTGCGTAGTCCGACGTGAACTGCGACGTGGCGATGTAGTCCTTGTAGGCAGGAAGCGTTGAGGTTGTGGGATTGTCGGTGTCTTCTTCTTCGAAGCATGCAGTCGTGAGGCAGAGTGCGAGGGCGAGGATGATGAGCCGCCCGAGGTGTCTTGAAGTGGTATTCATTGCGCTGTAATTAGTGGTTTTGCGTTGCAAAGATAACACAAAAACCAACAAAAACAGCATGAGGAGGCAAGGAATCGACTTACAAATTCACAAAAACGACTAACATTTGTGATTTTGTAAGTCGATGACGGCAACATACTCCCTTGGCGTCATACCTGTTAAAGCCTTGAATGTGCGGAAGAATGTGGTCTCGTTGGCGAAACCTGCCTTGATGTATAGTGCCGAAATCTTCGTCTCGGGGTTGGAGCGCAGCAGCGACTTGGCATAATCGATGCGATAGGTGTTGATGAACTGCGAGAACGAACCGTTTCCAGAGGCTTTGATGCAGTCGGACAAGTAGGTGCGGTTGACGTGCAGCAGGACGGCGATGTCCGACAGCTTCAGGTTGCTGTTCAGGTAGAGTTGCTCTTCCTCCATCAAATGGCGTATGCGCTGCATGAGTTCCTGATTGTCCGAGGATACGGCCTGTGGCTCGTCAGCCTCGTCTGTCTCGTCAGACTGCTGCGGTTGGCTGCGCCGACGGCGGTATATATAATTAAGAATAAGGTATAGACCGAAGGCCGAGACGGCTGCGAGAAGGAAGTACCACAACCTCGCCGAAGAGGTCTGACTTGCGCCTGCGACGGGTTGGCCGACGGGCAGCACCAGCACGGAGGCCGTGGGGTTAAAGTTGTTTTTGACAAAACCGCCGGCCAGGATGAGATTGCCCTCAGCGGTCAGCGCAGGCTCGTTCCTGGTGGGCAGGCTTTCGAGCGGGTCGGTATAGTAGCATGTCAGGTGGGCTGGACGCTCTGGTGACGCTTGTCCGTAATCTACGGCGAGGACATACAAACGCTCGGTGCCGAAGCCAAGCAGATAGGCGCGTCCGGCTTCGCGGTCGGCAATGAAGTTGTTGACATACCTGATGCTGTCCCAAGGCGTTACCTGAGGCACGGGGCGGTCGGTGGGCAGGAGCGAGAAGGTGGTGCCGTGTATTAGGGCGATGGCAAGACCCACCCCCAACCCCTCCCGTGAGGGAGGGGAGGAGAGGGGAGAAGAGGGGGGAGAGGCGAATGGAACCGAGCGTACTACGGGCAGCAGATAGGCATAGTAATCCTGCGACTCATCACCGATGAAGGCGGTGGCACTGCGTTCACAACTGGGCAAGTCCCAGTTTGGATGCCACTCGCGGAACAGTGGAACGTCAATGGTGCCACCGCTGAGGCAATCCACGATGATACTATCTGAGTACGCTCCCTTATTGTCGAAGCGGCTGAAGATCAGCGCATCGTCCTTGGCTGTGCGGAATATCCTTGGGCAGGATCGCTGTGTGCTGACATCCTTGAGATGCGAGAAATGCGTGTCGTCATCGAAGATTTCTATATCATCATCGTGATACCAGTTACCTGTGATGACCACGCGTCCGCTGTCCAACTCTACGGCATCCGCGAAGCAGCGTTTTGTGTCCAGACAGCCGAAACCCTCGAAACGATGGGCCGCAGGATCGTAGGTCTCTACGGAATAGGTCTGTCCAATGCCTAAATCCTGTTCGTGGCCTCCGCCGATGAGAATCTTTCCGGAGCTGAGCAGTAGCGAGAAGCCTTGGTCGTGGCGGTAGGTCATGGGCATGGTGTGCCATTTGCCGTCGGCATAGTACTCCGCTGTCGGCGTAGGCACGAAGCCTGAAGTATGACCGCCCATGACCACGATTTCGCCGTTTACACAATATGTGGCATGTCCTGAGCGAGGAACATTCATGTCCGGCAGACGTTGCACCTCCAGCTTGACCCAAGCCCCTCCCTCCCCTTCTCCCCTCTCTTCTCCCCTCTCCCGCGGGAGAGGGGTCGGGGGTGAGGCTGGAATTGAGGTCGAGGCCTGCATCGGGAGTACGAGCATGGTGGCAAGGATGATGAGCAGCCCGAGGTGTTTTGATGTGGTATTCATAGGACTGTTGCCATGAGTTTTCGGTGCAAAGATAAAGCAATTCTATGAAAGTTAAGCTAAAAACAATGTTTTTTCTTATTACTGTCCGCTAAAGTTTGGGCATTGAGATTAAATTTGGGCTGATACCAGTGAGGTGTCAGCCCTTTTGGTTACCTTTGCTGTCGCCAAACAAGATCAAATGTAACCATGTGCAAAAGTACACATTTTTTTCGGACAGCCGGTGTATGGTCAGCTGATAAAATCACTAGACAGTAATATTTTAATATAGCAGACCAAAGAGCCAGAGTGGAATCTTCTTGTTGTGACCGATGTCAATGCCATCACTGACAACGAAACTGTCTTCAATACCCTTTATCTGCTTGAATCCTTTATTCTTTCCTCCCACTTCAAACAGCCAACGGCCATCCACTACCAAATCTCCTTGGTTAGGCATCGAAAGCTGATGACAAACAGCCAGTTGTGAGGCGAAATAGGTTTCACGCATCGTCCCGTCCTCTACATGTGGAGTCAAACATCGCATCAGATTGGTATTATAGAACAAGACCTTCTCGGGTTTTGTCAGCATATTCATTCCACTATCGGCAGCATAGAGCCGACGTACCAGGGCAGCCTTGTCCATCAGATCGAGAAGTTTCAGCACGTTGTTGCGCGAAGCCTGTAGGGTGACGCAAAGTCCTGAGATATTCAATGTGTAAGGAGAACTTTCTGCCAATACCGCAAGCAACTGTTTTGCCTTATAGACGGAGTCGTATTCGATGTTGCTCACCGATGGTATCTCGCTGGTGACGATGGTTTCTATTACCTGCTGCAGGCGGTCAAAGAAGCCGTCACCTTCCTCACGGTAGAAAGGATAATAGCCCGTCTCAAGATATTTTTCGAAATGTTGCAGCACCTTAACCTTCGATGTCATCTGCGATGCCTGCATGAAATGGTCACTAAGAATGGTCTCCAACGAGAGCACAGGCAACCGGGCCACCTGTTCCATCTGTAGATATTCTCTGAACGACAATCCCTCCAGTGTGTACTGACGGTGGCGGCGAGAAAGGTCCCCCATCAGCGACTCCTCCAGCTTCAGCATCGAGGAGCCGGTCACCACGATATGCAACTGCGGATAGGAGTCATAGATATTCTTGATTTCCTGCTGCCATCCCCTGTACTTATGTACTTCGTCCAAAAACAGGTGAGTTCCGCCGTGCGTATAGTGGTACTCTGCCAGATTGAGGACTGAATGGTTAACAAACCAGATGTGGTCAAGCGATGCATACAGAGCCTTCTGCTTGTCCTCGAAAGTACGCAGGATATGTTGCAAAAGCATCGTCGTCTTGCCGACGCCCTTGGCACCTTTTATCACAATCAGCCTGTTGTCCCAGTTGATTTTCTCATAGAGATACCGGGTGAAACTCAAATCCGTCTCCGCTAACAGGCGACCGTATGTTTTGAACAATCTATCCATCTTTCTCTTGTTTGAAATTCCGCCGCGAAGATATGTGTTTTACTTTGGAAAAACAAATATTTCCTTTATTTTTTACTTTCGAAAGTAAAAATTCACATTTTTCTTACCACTTACTTCCGCACAAAAAAGTTTCGCGGAAATCCTTACGAACCTTCCGCTGCCAGATCTGTAACTATATGCCGTTCTTTAGGAAACTTTCAAGGGAACGTGAATAATGCCCTCATTGTTTTTTTGTTGATTATACTAAACAATTTTGCAAGAAACCTGTTTTTGTTCATTATAATTAACGATTTCGAAGGTAAAAGCAGGGCATGGAAATACGCAAGTGCTCGACCGATAGAATCACAGTGGGCTAATCGTCCATCGCGATTTGCCCACTGTTGATTATTGATGTTGTGACTGTTGGTCTGTCACTGAGACATTTTGGAAAATTGTAATTCGTGTCCGCTGAATGAGCTTACTTCATCCACCAGCGCCGAAGGATTGAGCTATCTTTTCATCCATAGCCAACGATGCAGAAAAGAAATTGTTAACTTATTTCTTCCGCTTCCTCCCGAAATTATAACCAATCCGAATGGATGGCTCGATGCAGCTCGTCTCATGCGCTAAAGACAGATGATAGGTTAACTCTCCCATCACGTACCATCTGTCGGTGAGATACTTGCCAAAGCGGACTTCTAGGGGTAACACCAGAACCAGTCCCACTTCGGCACTTTATTCAAGCGTAACACCCATCTCAACCCTTCTACTTTCAGAGCAACCACCATCTGTTGACTCTGAGCCCTATGCTCGCTATCGAACTGCAGCCCCTGTCTGCCAAGGTAGAGTGGTAGAGAGGGGAACGTAGCGTGGGGCATAAGACTCGCCGGTTTCGATGTAGTCGAAGAAGATGTCTATGTCAATCATGTTATTGGGGTCGGAGACATACTTGTATGTGGATGTTGAGGTGCCGCCGCCGATAAAGTTCTTTGATGTGACAGAACTGGCATAAGATGTCACCTTCAGGCCCTCAGACTCATATAGTTTGAAGTGCAAACTGGCCCATTTACCTGATGTCTCTTCGTGGAAGCCGTTGCTCGTAAGCGGAATCTCGCCGAAGGTGATGGTCTCGGAACTTGAACTATTGTTGTCGCTCGTGATTTTCACGTATTTGGCGTTTATGACTCTGGCGGAGCTACAATTGTGGGTGATGCCCGCGACGTCGCACGAGAAGGTCTGTGTACGCTGAGACGAGCCACCTGTCGACGTTTCCTTGCCTTCGAGGTGTAGCGTGGAGCCGTTCTGGCTGAAAGAGATATCTCCAGGGTGGAGGACCATCACCTTGTCGAGATCGTAGATGCTGGAGGAACCCTCAGCCTGATTCCTGACATTGAGCGTGACCATCATGGCATAGGCCGACTCGTGCATCGAGGTAACGATGATGTTCGAGTCGCCGCCCGGGACGTCTTCAGCCTTGCCTTCCTGCACCACGTGGACGGGCATCTTCACCTTTTGGTCATCCGTCGAGTTGGGAACATCCGAGACATAGCAATCTACGATGCACTCGCGTTGTTGTGTCGAGGTGTTGGGCTGCGCACCTATTTCCACATAGCATCCGTTATCCACATACGCTCGCACGCCACACCAGCCTCTGCCCTCCTCGCGTACATTACCTCCGAAGTACGAGTATCCAGCTGGGTCAATTTTGACATTCTGTTTGCCGCCATCGGCTGAGAAGTATAGCGTTGTCGGTGTGGCTGTAGGTGTTGAGCCTTTAGCCTTGCGCAGTTCGACGACAACCGTTGAAGGGACGCTGCCCGTGAATGATGTGTAGCACGATTGGCGCGTGGTGAGGAGGAAGAATCCGGCATCCATCTCACCACTACTGTTGCGGTATTTCTCCAGCTCTGCGCCCGAAACGACAATCGAATCGGCATACTCCGACGAGATAACCATAGCCACTTGGGGGAACTGTGTGATTTTCGTCACCTTGGAGGCTTCAGCCGAATTGGCAATAAGCAGGTAAGTCTGCACGTCTGGCGATTCCTGTTTGATGACGAGTTCCTTGTCTCTCAACGATACGTCCTTGAAGCCTGTCAATATAGTATAAAGACCTTCGCAGCCGTATGGATATACAGATCCCTGCGGCATGGTCTTTTTCATCAAATTATTAAAAGTGAATATGCTCCTGGCGGAACAGAAGTTTAGGCCCTTGAGCAGTTCCCCCTTCCATAGTTTGAGGTAGTAGTCATCGATATTGTTCCCGCCGTCGAAGAATTTCCAGTTGTGGCTTTTCGTCCAGCTGTCAAGGAAATCCAGCGTGGTGTATCCCTGCAGCAGTTTTTCGAATTTGCCCCATGTCTCATAAAGCTCCACAACGCTCTTGTCGGTGATGCCGTACGACCCGCCGTAAGTCGTCAGGTAGTAGAGGAAGGGGCCTAAAGCATATCCATATTCTGCGTATGACGCCTTAGTCCCGGGAAACATTTTGTCGATGTCGACTTTGTTCTTCGAAAGGCCAAGCCTGTACTTGTTCACTGGATCCATTGTCGTGCCTATTCCGTTGGGCTCCAACTGGAAAGAGGTGCTAAGCGCCCCGCCATTCATGTACTTCTCTACCCACACAGAACCCATTTCGGCCAAAGCCAGATGATCGTTGTTTCCGCTCTTCAAACCGCTGAAGTAGCGCGGGTCGTAGTCGGACTGAAAATAATGAAGCGTTTCATGAATGACTGTCATCTTCAGTTCCTTAGTCATTGTGCAGTTGCTTTCAAGGATCTTGGGGATGCTGAGGTAGATGCAGCTCCACCAATTGTTGTTTGCCCAGTGCTGTACGTGTATGCCCCAGTTCTCCGTTTGGTTGAAATAGAAGGGGATGGAATGTTGGCCGTTGAGTTTGAACCCCAGTTTGCGGATCTCGTGAACGGCTTCTTTGATGCAGGCATTCAGGGTTGGTGCGAAGGCCTTCATCTGGTTCAGCGTGCCACTGCTGTACAGCGCCCATGCTTCCCAACTTATATAGATGTCCCATTTCACGCTATCCACTTCTCCAGAAGCCAAAGCCCAGTTGAGGTCGACCAGCGAGCGCGTTTCCTTGACACCCGCACCGTCCAATGTGGGGATGTGTGCCAGTCCGATGGTGAAGCTCACCTTCTCGGGGTCATCGCCATTGTCGCTGGCAGGGATGGTTGTGGTATATTCACCGCCCGCGTAGGTGGTTTCGGGATAGCACTCAATGGGAACCTCTTTTTGCAAGGATGGGGCATAGCCTGTCGAGAGCATCACGAAATTGACGTCGTCGCCCAGGTTATTGGACTTCACCTTGACGGTGAGTTTCTTGTTCGTGGTGGCTGGCATCGTGACTTTGTAGAATGTCGATGCCTCGTATTTGCTGCTGACCTCACCCTTCTTCTCCTCCACCACAGTCACCTTGGCGTCGCTGGTGAAGGTGCCGCTGGGGAAGTTGATGCTGATGTCGCCGTGGGTGACGAGAGCACCATTTGAAGTCACCGTGACCGTGTTCTTGTCGTCGGTGGGGTCGGACGGCGTAGCGGGTGTTTCTTGGTCATCGTCGGTGAAGATATCTATGATGTCTTCGGGCGTGCAGGCGGCAAAGCAAAAGGCGCAGGCCAGCGTCGCAAGGATGTGCAGAAAGTCATGTCGCGGTTTCATGATGATTGTTGTTTTAAAGATGGAATCCATTACGCCCGCAAAGATAGTACAATTCGGTGAAACTGCCGCAAAAAAATGAAATTTTTCTTTCAAATAGGTGTCAGGTGTCAGGATTTTCACGTGAATCGCTTGCCAATTCACAGAAAAGAAGTACCTTTGTACAATGAAAAACACTTGGAACACCCGGGTCTTCCAAGCAGAACACCAAGGTGTGCCAAACATTACACCCGGGTGTTCCAAGCAAAACACCTTGGTGTTCCAAGAAAAAACTATGGACGCATCGACTCACATGCCCATGCCCATCCGACCACAACAATAACCCCATCATACAATGGCACTACTCAAACAAACCATCAACTACGATATTCACAAGAACCCGCAGGCAGCAGGTCAGGCGGCAAGCTATCACCCCCGTGTGGCAGAGCATCGGGTGGTCAGCATGACAGACCTGTTCGACGAGTACCTGCGTCCCTCGCAGGCCAGCGACCTGCGTATGCTGCTGCCCCGCTTCTTCGACGCCTTGAAGGAAGAGCTGCGCTGCGGCAACACCGTTCACATCGACGGCCTCGGCACCTTCTCCCCAACCCTTGCTGCCGACGTGACGCTGAAGAAGAACACGTCGCGCGGCGAACCGTTCGAAGTGGAGAACCTGCGCGTGGATGGCATCGCCTTCCGTCCCGAGAAACAGCTCAAGGAGGCTCTTCAGGAAAACATCAACTTCCGCTAC
>CAJORF010000035.1 GCA_905236985.1 uncultured Bacteroidaceae bacterium
GCCGCGCTTCTCCAGTTCGCCGTAGAGGATCACGGCATCAACGTTGCCGCCGTTGATCTCGTTGGCGTAGTACCAGTCGAGGTAGTTCAGCTCGATCTGCACAAAGTCCCAGTGGAAGCGTCCTTCGTCGTGGAGTTTCAGCAGGAGCTCGAAAGCACGGTAGTCGCCATGCCATGAGAAGCCGAGGTTGCGGATGCGTCCTGCTGCCTTCTGCTCTACGAGCCAGTCGGTGAGACCATTGTCGATGAAACGGCGCTGACAGACTTCGAGACCGCTGAGCTCCTTACCGTCGGTGTCGCGACCACCACCGCCCGTGCTGTGCAGAAGGAGGTAGTCGATGTAGTCGGTTTGCAGCTCTTTGAGGGAGTTCTCGAACATGGCCTTGGAGGGTTCGAGTCCCCATTGCTCGGTGCCGAAGTTGGAGAGCTTGGTGGCAATGAAATAGCTGTCGCGGGGATGGCGCTTGAGGGCGATGCCGGTGCAGCGCTCGCTGAGACCACGGCAATAAACGGGAGAGGTGTCGAAGTAGTTGACGCCGTGGGCGAGGGCATAATCGACCTGACGGTTGATCATCTCTTGATCGAAGGGGCCAGTCTGAGGGTCGTCGGGTGTGCCTTCAGGGAGCTGGGGCAGGCGCATCATGCCGTAGCCGAGGAGGGAGACAGTGTCGCCGGTGTTGGGGTTGACGCGGGTGGTCATCGAAGAGGAGCCGGCCGGCTCACCCGACCGACCGCAGGAGGTGAGGAGGGAAGCGGCAGGGGCGCTGGCCGCTGTGGTGCCGGCGAGATATTTGAGGAAATTGCGGCGGGAGAGGGTTTTGTTCATGAGTTCAAGGGGGGGAGGGTTAGGGGCTCAATTGCCAATTTGTTCATTGTCCAATTGTCAAATCGTCTTGTGTACTTCGTGACCTTCGACATAGATGGCGGAGAAGGGACTGGCGGGACAGAGATTCTCGCAGGCCCCGCAGCCAATGCACAGGGCTTCGTTGACGGCTGGGATGTAGGCACCGAGCTCGTCGTCGGGATCGAGGGGTACCATCTGGATGGCTCCAGTGGGGCAGTGGCGGGCGCAATTGCCGCACTCCACGCCGTCGGTGAGTACGACGCAGTTCTTCTTGATCCAGACGGCATGACCAATCTGTATGCTTGATTTCTCTTCGGGAGCGATAGGACGGATGGCTCCTGCGGGACAGACCTCGGAGCAACGGTTGCACTCGGGACGGCAGTAGCCACGCTCGTAGGACATCGTGGGTTGCATCAGGGTCATCAGACTGGTGCTGGGGCGCAGGACTTGATTGGGACACTGGGCTACGCAGAGCTGACAGCCTGTGCAGTGCTGATAGAAATGGCGGGCGGATATGGAGCCCGGAGGTGTGAGGGGCGTCTTGCGTTCGGGTGCTACCTTGTCCTCGATTTCGGCGAGGCCGCCATCCACCTTTGACTTCGATTGGGCGAGGGCGGCAGTGGTGGTAGCGAGGGCAGTACCAACAAGGAAGGCACGACGGGAAGATTCATCTCCCGTCCTTCCTGTCTGGGAGGGAGCTGGATGCTCTGAACGGGTGTCCGCGTGGTGTATTGCTTGTTGCGTTGATGTCTGTGTGGTTTGATGAAGCCTCGGGTTGTCAAACTTCATGGCTCCAAACTTACAGGCACTGATGCAGTCACCGCATACGACGCAGCGGGAGTAATCGACGACATGGTTCTTGTAATCGATACAGGAGGCTTTGCAGCTCTTGGCGCAGGCAGAGCAATTGCGGCACTTGTCTTCGTCAAAGTTGATCTTCAGGAAAGAGAAGCGGGAGATGACGCTGAGGATGGTGCCGACGGGGCAAATGGTGTTGCAGTAGGTGCGGCCACCGCGCCAGGCGAGGACGAAGAGCAGCACGAGCGTAGCGGCTGCGATGATGAAGGTGGGCAAGCTGGGCATCCATACATCGACGTGGTAGAAAGCGTAGCTGTCATAGTGCTCGGCGATGGCGGCAAGTCCGTTGTTGCCCCATACGTAAAGGGGGCGGAGGAGATTGTTGGCGATACGACCGTAGCTGCTGTAAGGGGCTAAGAGAGCCACGAAGGAGCCAATGCCAGCGACCAAGGCGATGATGAAAACGATGAGGACAGGATAGCGGAGCCATCGCACCTCGGGTGAATAGCTGTAGCGTCCCACCTTTTTATTCTTACGTGGCCGCAGACGCGCAAGGATGTCCTGTAGGATGCCGAGCGGACACACGACGGAGCAATAGATGCGTCCGAAGATGAAGGTCAGCACGAGAAGTGCCACGATGACGCCAACATTCAGCGCCAATACGGCTGGCAGGAACTGGATCTTGGCCATCCAACCGAGGTAATGGTGGAGGATACCTGTGACGTCAAGGAATAAGAGCGTTATTCCGATGAAGACGATGGTGGCGAGGATGATACGGATTCTTCTAAGCATTCTTTTTCAATTTGAGGTGTTTTATTTGTGAGTTTGACAATCCAAATGCTGATCTCATAGAGCAACCAAATGGGTAGCGAGACGATGATGAGCGTCATCACGTCGGCGGTGGGGGTGATGATGGCGGCGGCAATCAGTATGGCGACGATGGCGTGGCGGCGATAAGTGGACATCCAGGAAGCCTTCAACATACCGAAGCGTGCCAGCAGCCATGCGATGACAGGAATCTCGAAGACAATCCCGAAGATGAGGGACATCAGGAGCAGGGTATCAACATAGCTGGAGAGCGTCAGCATCGTCTCAACATCCTCGCTTACGCTGTAAGTGCCAAGGAAACGCACGGTGAGCGGGAAGATGAGGAAGTAGTTGATGATGATGCCGACCATGAACATGGCGTATGCCGCCCCGACAAGTCGGTAGCTGGCGCGCCGTTCGTTGTCGTAGAGAGCGGGTGAGATGAAACGGAAGAGGACGTAGATGACGTAAGGGGAGGCCACGAGCAATCCCATGACCAGCGAGACCTTCATGTGGATCATGAACTGCTCGGTGAGCTCGGTGTTGACCAGGTTGATGTGGAACGGCTCAGCACCGAGCAAGCGGTAAGTGGGGAAATTGCTGTCGCGCGGCCACAAGACGATGTCGAAGATCCAGCCCTTCAGGAAGAACACAGCCAAGCCCATCACGACGGCAGCCACGAGGACACGTATGATGCTTCCCCGTAGTACGTCGAGATGATCCCAGAAGGTCATCTGCTCTTCCATTACTTCGCTTCTTCCTTGTTGTACGTTGCGGATGTGTCGTCCACTTTGAGGTCATCTTCGATGCCTTTCACTCCATCCTTGAAGCTTTTGACGCCTTTGCCAAGACCTTTCATGAGTTCGGGAATCTTCTTGCCGCCAAAGAGCAAAAGCACGACGAGGGCGATGAGAAGAATTTCAGGGGTTCCTAAGTTCATTTTTCTATGTGTTTTTGGGTTGTTTGCGCACAAAAGTAGTAAGAATTGGTGAAAAGTGCACCAATTCAAGCAATATTTTTAATGAAAGTTTACGCGAAAAGCCGAAAATAGCTATATTTGCAGAGCAATTGAGCCTATAAGAGCATTAAATATGTCACATTTAACCATAAAGTAGTTTATGAAAAAGGTATTTCTGTTTTTCTGCTTGGCATTGTTCACCATCAGTGCCAGTGCTGAGTACTATGATGAGAGAGAGGCCGAGGCCGGAGACTGGGCCATAGGTCTCAACATCAACCAAGGTACTTGTAACCCTGTGTTTAATTTGGGTCTCGGCGGAAAGCTTCAGTTCTATGCTACCCGCTCCCTGCGCCTCGAAGCCAACTTCAATGGTTTCTTCAAGTTTAGGGATGTCTCCTATTGGGATATCAACCTGAATGCCCATTATGTGATTTATATGAAGAAGGGCTTCTCGCTCTATCCCATCCTCGGTGCTACCTTCATGCACGGACGTTATCAGAATGAAGACTTGGACTACAGTAACCGAGAGGGAAGCTTCGGTCTGAATGCAGGCTTAGGTTTGCAGTACGATATCACCGAGAACCTTTACGTCATGGCCGAGGGAATGTATAAGTACGGTTCCAAGCGCTGCTTGGATGACTATGACGATAGTGACAAAGATTTCTTTGTTGGTCCGCGCGTCCATGTGAACGTAGGTATTGCCTACCGCTTCTGACGCTTGACTTTAATAGTACAGGGTTGGTTCAGTTCGGTTTGCCATTGTTGCAGCCAGCTGAACCAACTTTTTGCATCCTTGAAGCCGTCGCGCTCCATCAGTGCACAGATGGCAAGATGGTAGCGGATGTGTCCGTTGACGGGATGGAGTATGGTGAGATAGTTGAGGTCGTCCTCCTTCTTGGAGGTCAGGTAGCACGGCTCGACGATGACACCTAAACCTACGCCTTCGACCAGATCCTCAGCGGCTTTATCGGGGATGTTCCTGCCCCATGAGCCGACGAGGCCCGATGTGACTCCCATGTAGCCTTCGTTGTCCATCTCAATCTTCTGGACACCTGTACAGAAGGTCTCACTGTCGATATCCTGTCCAGCTAACTGGATATCGACCTGGACATCACGGTGTCCGGCATAGATGGTGTAGCGTTGACGCATCTGGAGGGTCTTGCTGTTGTAGAACCAGTTCTTGTCCCAAACCTCGACAATGGCACGCACAGGACCGCTGGCGATGACGCGCTGGCCACGGGCTTCGACGCTATCTACATAGGTTGGCTGACCGTCGATATAACCTCGGAAGGAGCCTGCTCCGACGCTGGCTCCGGCAAAGAGAATGTCGCAGCCGAGACCGGCAGCGATGTCTTCGCGCGTGGAGTAGAAATTAGTTTTATCAAGGACGAGCTGGGGTGTGGGCTTGCCGTAGATGTCTATGCTTTGGCGATGATCCATATAGACACGGAAGCCGACGAGCTCCGATTCCCACTGTGCGCCGTGGCCGTAGATGGCATCGTAGGTGGCGAGTGGGGCGTTACGCCCCTGGTACTCAATGCTGTTGATGTAGGGGTAGCGGTATTTTCGGTCCCAGACCTTCATGAAGGCGGCGGTGCGAGGGGGAAAGGACTGCTGCGGAGGAACTGCAGCACACTCGACGCGGAAGGAATGGGTGCTGTGTGCGGGGATGTCGGCAACGAAGGCGAGCTCATCGGGAATGAGGTCACCGTCGAAGTCGTCGAGCTGAGAGGGGAGAAGAATGGATTCTCCCCCCTCCCTCCCCTTTTGTAGGGAAAGAGTAGTTACTTTCGCAGCTTGGATACAGACGCGCTTCTCGCCGAGGGCTTGATGGAGGTCGATGATGACGGGAACTTCGTGGCGGTCGGTGGCAGAAGGGTTGGTGACGGAGATCGTGAGAACGGGCATCTTCTCCGTTGCCGAAAGGGCTATGGTGGAAAGAAATGCGATGAAAAAAAAGATTCTTTTCATAACTGCAAAAGTTTACGATTCTTGTTCTGTAATCACTCTTTCTCCCTTGAAGAGAGAGTGGGGTGACGCTTTAGTCTTCTTATTCCTGCGGTACCACTTCCTGCAAATAAATGGCATCGAGACTCCAGAGGGCGCAGTCGTTGGTGGTGGTGGCGACGCTCTCAGTGAGGGGTTGGGGCACTTCGGGTGGTGTGAGTTGATGCGGATCGAAATGGTAGTGCTGAGCGGGGTCGCTGTACTGCCACATCTCCGTCCATGCTTCATCAGCCAGGGCTTTGTCGTGCAGGAGGGCTGCAGCATAGCCTTTCAGACGACTGATACGGAAACGGCTGTTGGCGCGTTTATGGTAGTTGGCGTTGTGGTTGAGATAGACTTTGGCAAACTTCTTATCGGGTGCCATCTCTAAAAGCTCGTGCATGAGTTCGAAGCCGCCCATGATGAGTTTCAAGTGGTTGGAATGTGTCACCTCGGGGTCGCCCTCCCATGAGAGGATGCCTGTGGCAGGATCGAAACCGAGAACGCCCGGCCCTGTGAACATCCCATTGGGGAGGGCTGCGATGCTTTTCATGCCTGCTTGTATCTTTTTTAGGTACTTCACGTCGCGTGTACGTTCATATTCAGTCATCCAGTTGCCAGCATAGGCAATCCAGTCGGGGCCGATGCGCAGACGTGCTGGAGCTGTGCAGGGATATTGTTCGCGTGGGAGGGCCAGACGCATCGGATCGATGGTGTAGAGCATCTGATCGGCATCTTTGACGGCTGTCATGAGGTCGCCCGTGCGCTCGTCGGTGGTCAGGTAGTAGTAGAAACGGTTCCAGGCAGCTTGTGAGATGCGGGATTCCTTGGCTCCGCAACCCCAGTGACTCACGTTGTGGCGTGAACCGAGACCCGCGTAAGGTCCTAAGTGATAGACATCCACCTCCATCGTGTGGCGTGTCATTGCCTCTGCCATTCGCCACACATCAGGACGTGCTGTGCGTAGGAAGGAGTACCATAGCCAGGAGATGCTGCCCAGTTCGGTATTGTCCCATGCAAAGCCACCGACGTCGTATTTCCACTCATGTCGGGCAGGATCGTACTGGTGCATGACGTCGCCATAGTTCCAGAAGCCATACCAATGGCGCTCGTCAAGGGTTTGGGCATAGAAATCGAGGTAGCCGGTCAGCAGGTTTTCCACTTGTGCACGACGTTCATTACTGCTATCCGGCAAGCTCCATACGCCAAAGGCGCGACGAGAATGAAGGTATTCGGGCGTGCAGACGAGTGGCGCATCGTCAGCCTGTTGTTGAGCGCGCTGAGCAACCCCCGCCTTGCCTGGATAGGAACGTTCGGGGATGAGTGTGAGGGTAGAGGTGCGTGCGATGCCGTAGGGCGTGGACATCCCCTCCTGCACGTCTTCGTAGCTGGCATTGAGGTCGTGGCCGATGTTGTCGTAGTGGCGCAAGTCCATGACTCCGCCCTCGGGACTCCAGAGATAGGCGGTGAGATAGGCGATGTCGTGGGTGGCACTATCTACCTGTAACGAAGCGGGAAAACTCTCCCAGAAATCTTTGACGCTCACACCGAGGCCACCGCTGACATCACCTGCGAAGGCATATCCTGCGGCTCGATGACCTGTGTGTGTGCCTATCCATTGGTTGTTGGCATGAGCACGTTTTTGAATAGAATAACCTTGGTCGTTGAGCTGTGTGAGACGGAAGGTGTTCCATCGTGCCCAGTGGTGGAGCAGGTCTTGGTTCTTGGCATCGAAGGCCGATGGTTCGGGAATACGTTCGCCTGCCACCTGAGCGTGCTCATAGGATGGATAGTTGGCAAGTAAACTGCCGACAGCGGACTCTCCAATTTTGCCGTAGCCAAGGATGCGGCGGCCACTCAGCGGTTGCACGCTCTCGCTCCACACGCCGCCGTCTTGTGTGGCAAAGGCGATGTGACGGTTGTAGGCCTGCTCGCGCATCGGGACTTCGAAACGAACCCCGAGCGAGCGGATGAAATCGCGGTTTTGGTCGCCATTGTAGATGAAGGAATGTACCATGCGCACTTGCTCGGATCCGGCATAGAAATAGAGGCGGACAGTGAAGGGGAACAAGGTGGGCGACAGCTTGTTCTCGCCCATTTCAGCTGAGCTATTGACCATCTTCAGATGGGCAAGGCGGGCCTGTAAGTCCTTCAGCATATAAAAGCCTTCTATTTTCACTACGGCGCGGACGTTGCCGACACGTTCCACTTCCACCTTTTCTACACAGCTCTCGTATTGATGATAATGAATCTGTTCAACGTCTTCTGCGTAGGGCTGATCCTGTATCGAGCAGATGAGCTGTCCGCGACCTGCGACGCGCTGGCCGTCAAGGACGAGGCTGTCAAGGATGGCAGTCCCGCTTTTGGGTATGTAGGCGGAGAAGGCAGCGGAGGCGATCCGGATCTGACCAGGGGTCTCAGTGATGGAGAGAGGGGAGGGGGGAGTTATGCGCTTTGAGTCGGTCTTTGCAAAGAGGAGGTGACCGGTACCTCCGGGGATGACAGCGGCGAAGCCGCCCCATTTGACGCTGCCGTCGGGCCAGTAGGCGGTAGGCCAGAAGTCGGCAGGGATGACCGCTCCCTGGTCTGTTGTCAGGGTGAAGGCATCGGAGGGCTTGAACTCACCCTTGCGAAACGGGATGCCAAAGCTGACAGGCTTATCGGCGGTAGGTGTCTTGCCAATCCAGTGGAGCAGTGCAGGTACAGCGGCGTTATCATCTTTGGCTGTTGCGGACAGGGGTAGCACGACCGCCAAAAGGAGGAGAGACCAAAAGTGCTTCATCGTAAGTCTTTAGGAATATAGTTGGATAGGTGGTTAGGGGATGAGCAGGGAACTGTCGCCGTAGCTGAGGAAACGGAAGTCGTTGTCGAGGGCGTAGCGGTAGATGTCCCGCCAATGGCTGTCGCCGACGAAAGCCGAGACGAGCAGCAGGAGTGTTGACTGCGGCTGATGGAAGTTCGTGATCATCCGCTTGACAATATGATATTGATAGCCTGGTGCGATGATGATTTGCGTGGAGGTGTGTAGGGCATCCATGTGATTGCGATCCATCCATCCCAAAAGTGCCGCAAGAGATTCTTCACTCTTCACGCTTTCCTTTTTCTCTTCATCATACGGCTCCCATTGTTTCACCTTCAGCTCCTCCTCGGTAATGTCGGGATGGGCAATGATTTTCTTACCTATATAAAAAAGTGATTCGAGCGTACGGACGCTGGTGGTACCGACAGCAGTACACTCGCCGTTGTGGCGGATGAGCGCTTCGATGACATGACGCGGCACGTATATCCATTCGGCGTGCATCTCATGTCCTTCGATTCGTTCGCTCTTGACGGGCTTGAATGTGCCTGCGCCAACGTGTAGAGTCAGCTCTTTGCGTTCGATACCACGGCTGTCGATGTCGGCTAACACAGCAGGCGTAAAATGCAGTCCTGCTGTGGGAGCGGCTACGCTGCCTTTCACTTTCGAATAGACCGTCTGGTAGGTGTTGAGGTCACTCTCCTCGGTTGCGCGGTTAAGATAGGGGGGGATGGGTAGTTCTCCACAAGCATCGAGCACTTGTGCCCAGGTTACTACATCGCTGTCCCATGAGAAACGGATGAGATCGGCATCCATACGCTCGCATCTCAAGATCAGCTCGCAGCCATCGATGGTGACGGTTCGCAACAGAGCTCCTTCCTTCCATTTCTTGCTGTTGCCGACCAGACAGTGCCATGTGCACGAGTGCGTCTGCTGGAACATCAGTGCGTAGTCGTGTGGTATGGCGGGTTCAAGGCAGAACACCTCAATGAGGGCACCCGTTTCCTTGCGGAAATGAAGGCGTGCCTGAATGACGCGTGTGTTGTTCATCACCAAAAGCGAACCCTTGGGCAATAGCGCGGGGAGGTCGCGGAACTGGCGATGGCTGATGGTGCCGTGGTCATAGACGAGTAGCTTCGACGCATCGCGTTCTGCCAATGGGTATTTGGCGATGCGTCCATCGGGCAGGTCGTAGGCGAAATCGGCAATCTTGATGTCTCTTGGATCCTTCATGCTTGGCTCAACCGATCGTTACCATGATGGCTCCGCTGCGCGACGGGGCATTCTCGTAGGTGCTACTGCGGTAGCGATGCGTGAGTTCTCGGATCAGCGCCTCGTAAAGCACCTCGTTGTCCTTGCCGTGGATGAAAATGATGCGCTGCCCTTTTTTCCTAATGTTCCGATCCATGATGATGCGGAACTCCGTGAGCTGCGTGTTGAGCAGGACGTTGGGGGAGAGACCCTCGATGTGGTCTAACAACGCCTCGATGTGAAGATCTATTTCTAAGGCATCCTTGGCCATCTCCAACTCTGTTTTGGTGCGTCGCTGTTGTTCCGCTTTTTGTGCCAGTTCCTTGGCTTTCAGTGCTTGTTGCTCGGCTTTTAATGCGCGTTTTGCAGCTTTGAGTGCTTCACGCTCCTCCTCGCGTGTGCGCTGGGGAACGACATAAGCCGGTTTGATCAGGGATTCAAGTGTCTCGATATAGTCAGGCACTTCAGCGCGATCAGTGGTCTCGGATGGTGCTGCTGGTTGTGCCGGAGTGGTGGGCTTGACGGGAGCGGTAGGCGTTTCATCTGCTTCGCGCAGGGCCTCCATGACCTCTTCTGCTTCGACAAAGACCTGCTTGACGGGACGGTCATCACGGACGATATCATAGACGAGTGCCGGTTCGCGGAAGAAAGGTGAGGGTTGGAAGACGTGCAACTTATAGAACTTCACCAGATCCAGACGCAGCTCAACGCTGATGGCGGGCTTCAGCATATACGGTTTGTCCTGCTTCCAGACGAAGGCTTGTACGCAGAGGCGTTCGAAGTCATTGAGCGTGGAGCGGTCAAAGGTCTCGATGAGTGCTTTCGTGTTGGGCTCCATTGTGGCTTGCCAACGGGCGTGCCATGCTGCACCTTCGTTATTGGCGAAGACGACGCTGAGGTAATAGTTGGAGTCGTTGATGAGATAAGCCTCGAAGCGCGTGTTGGTGAGCTCACGGGAGTCCTCCGGCACGAAAGCCAGACAGACGTTGAGCAAGTCGCCGCCTTTGCGTTCGACGGGTTTGGGCTGATAGGTCGTTGGGCGCGCTGAAGGGTCATCTTCCACACCATCTTCAAGGTAGCGCACGCGAGGTTGCGGAGCCTCCTGGGGTTTCTTTACTTCAAAATTGTTGGCATTGGTTTCAATCACCACCACCTGCGAACGAAGCATAGGAATATCAAAGCCGTCCTTATCCTCGACGAGGACGATGTCTTTACCTTGGAAGCCAGTAACTTTTCCGCCTCCAACTTCGTTCAGAAATCTTACTTTATCACCTATTTGCATTGTCGTTTAAGTTAATTTGGGGGCAAAGATACTATTTTTTTATGTATTATGCATCATTCCTGAGAAAAATCCCTTATCTTTGTCGGCAAATTGTAACTTCTTTTAATTTTATTATGGAATATCGGGCACTTGGGAATACAGGTTTGAAGGTTTCGGCGCTGAGTTTTGGTGCCTCGTCATTAGGTGGTGTCTTCCACGACATCGATGAAGGACGCGCAGTGGAAACCGTGTTTGTGGCACTTGATGGAGGCATGAACCTCATCGATGTTTCACCTTATTATGGCCACTACAGAGCTGAGACGGTCTTGGGTCGTGCCTTGCGTCAGATTCCTCGTGACCGCTACATCCTCTCCACCAAGGTGGGTCGCTACGGCAAGGACGGTGTGAACACCTGGGACTATTCGGGAAAACGTGCGCAGGAAAGCGTCTATGAGAGTATGGAGCGCCTCGGCGTCGAGCACATCGACCTCATCCATGTTCACGACATAGAGTTCCAGGCATCGCTGCCCGGAGGACTGCAGTTGGTTGTGGAAGAGACGCTGCCCGCCCTCGTGGAGTTGAAGGAGAAAGGGCTCGTCAGCCATGTCGGTATCACAGACCTTCAGATTCCGAATCTCCGTTGGGTCATTGACCACAGTCCCGAAGGAACGGTGGAGACGGTCCTGAATTTCTGTCATTACTGCCTCTGCGACGATGCCCTTGCTGACAATCTCGACTATTTCGAGAGCCACGGTATTGGACTCATCAATGCATCCCCCCTGTCAATGGGTCTGCTCTCGATGCGCGGTGTGCCGGCTTGGCATCCCGCACCGAAACCACTCGTCGAAGCTTGTCGCCGTGCTGCCGAGCACTGTGCCGCCAAAGGCTATCCCATCGAGAAACTGGCAATGCAGTTTTCCGTCAGCAATCCCCGCGTCCCCTCGACCCTTTTCTCTTCGGCCAATCCTGACAACGTGCGCCGCAACCTGCAGTTCATCGATGAGCCCATTGACTGGCAACTGGTGAAGGAAGTACAGGATATTATCGGTGATCAGAAACGTGTAACTTGGGCAAATAGCTAATGATGATCATTGACGCTCACTCCCACCTCTGGCTATGCCAAGATACCACGGTGAACGGCCAGCCCATCCGTACCAAGGACGGCAATGGTAGCCGTAGCGAATTTTTCGGCGAAGAACGACAGATGCTGCCGCCATTCATGATTGATGGACGCAACACGGCTGAAGTGTTCCTGAGTAATATGGATTACGCACAAGTAGGTGCTGCTGTCGTTGTGCAGGAAGTGATTGACGGCAATCAGAACGCCTATCTCGAACAGGTGCAACGCCAGTATCCCGATCGCTTCTTCTGCATGGGTATGGCGTGGAACCTTGCTGAGGCTGAGGCCGTTCGCAAAGCTGGCTTGATGGGCATCGCCTTCCCTGGTCATCGCATGAACGACTCGCTTCTTACTCTCTTGCCAGTGTTCAAGATGATGGAGCAGCACGGCATGATTGTCTCCATGTGCCTAGCAGATGGCGACCAGCAAACTGCTGAGTTGCGTGAAATCATCGCCGAATGTCCATGTCTGAAGATAGCCATCGGACACCTCGGCATGGCCGACCAGCCGCAGTCGCCACCTTGGGAGAACAAGAGCTGGCGACAGGAAATCCTGTTGGCGCGTAACGAGAATGTCATGGTGGAGTGCGGCGGCATCACATGGCTCTACAACACTGAGTTCTATCCCTTCCCCTCCGCCATCCGCGCCATTCGCGAAGCGGCAGACCTTGTTGGTTGGGACAAACTCATGTGGGGCAGCGACTATCCACGCACCATCACCGCCATCACCTATCGCATGTCCTACGACTTCATCACTCGTTCCACCGAGCTTACCGATGCCCAAATGGCCGCCTTCCTCGGTGAGAACGCCCACAGGTTCTATGGTTTTCAGAACCTCCCGGAACTGCCCTATATTAAAAATATGAGCGAGTAGCCCGCCCCTCCGAGCGGGCTACTCGGTTTCTTACCCGCGAGCCATGCGGTAGATGGCCTCCATATCATCTGCCTTCAATACTTTGAAGGCGCCGCAGGTGGCTGTGTAGTCGCGTGAGCACTTGCGGGTCATCTCCTTGATTTCCTCATCGGTGATGTCACGACCGATGAGTTCCTTGATGTTAATGGGCATACCGATGGCGTGGTAGAAGCGCTCCATCGCCTCGATGCCTTTCTGTGCGGTGCCGTCGGGATCGGCGAAGTCATTGGGCACGTCCATCACGTTAACGGCGAAGCGCACGAAGCGGCTCAGTCGAGTGGCGTGAATGGCAGGGCCGTCGGTGAGGTCGCTCAGGACGTAACGCGCCCAAGAGGGCCATACTGCCGCGAGGCCTGCGCCATGCGTGACGTCAAACATACCACTCAGTTCATGCTCCAGCTGGTGCGTGGCCCAATCGTCGTGGATGCCGCAACCCGTGAGCCCGTTGTGTGCGATGCTGCCGCCCCACATGATCTGAGCACGCTGGCGGTAGTCCTCGGGGTTTTTCAATACATCGAACACGGCGGCCTTCATGCGGCGCAGTACGGCCTCGGCCAGGTCGGTCGTCAGGTCCATGTCTGAGTCGAGTGTGAAGTAGCGTTCCATCGTGTGCATCATCATATCGGTGACACCTGCAGCGGTTTGATAGGGGGGTAGGGTAAAGGTGCGGCGAGGGTTCATGATGGCGAACTTCGGGCGAGAGAGGTTGTTGGAGTAGCCCAGCTTCACGTCGCCCTCCTCATTGGTGATAACACTCGCCTCGCTCATCTCGCTGCCGGCGGCGGGAATTGTCAGCACCGAGGCCACGGGTAGCATCGTCGCAGGAGCTTCGGCCTTGCCGAGATAAAGATCCCACACATCGCCCTCCATGCAGACGCCGTAAGCGATGCACTTGGCCGAATCAATGACCGAGCCGCCGCCCACGGCCAGGATGAAGTCAATGTCCTCGCGGCGGCACAGTTCGATGCCCTCTCTGGCCAGTGATAGCCGCGGATTGGGCACCACACCGCCGAGCTTCACGAATGGCACGCCGCCCTCGTCAAGCAGCCCGCAGATCTTGTCGAGCAAACCCGAGCGCACGGCACTCATGCCGCCGTAATGAACCAGTACCTTCGTGCCGCCATACTTCTTCACAAGGGCTGCAACCTGCTCCTCGCTTCTTTCGCCGAACACCACCTCGGTCGGCGCATAATAGTTGAAATCTTTCATTGTTGGAATAGTTATTCAGATTGTTTTTTTGATTATTTCTTTAATTCCCACGCGTCGCGCCATGGGATGATGGGCCTGCCGTCCTCAAACTCGATGGGGAGCCAAATATAGCGGGCATCGATGGGATGTTGCGGACGCCAGATATCGGCCATGAAGATGTGACGACCATCGTCGAGCGTCAGCACGAATGTGCTCTGTCCGCCGAAGGTAATCTCCGCTTTCGGGCCGCGACAGGGGTTAGGGTGCTGCGTCCAAGGTCCCCAAATGCTGGGAGCTGAGAACATGCGGGCTTCGTTGGGTGCCCAGCCGGTGCAACCGGAGGTAATCATCCAGTAGGTGCCGTTGTGTTTGAAGATGGCGGGTGCCTCGTTGTGGCCGGCGGGTGCTATGCGGGTGTAGCGGCCGGTGTGGTGCAGGTAGTCGGCAGTCAGTTCGGCGATGTGTAGTGTCAGGTTCTCCTCCGATGAGAAGATGTGGTATGCCTTGCCGTCATCATCGACATAGAGCGTCATGTCACGTGACATCTGACCGGTGCCGAAGTCGCGCTTGACGAAGAGCCCTTGGGCGACAGCCTCCTGCCAAGCAGGTGTCCAGTCCTTGTAGTGCTTCGCGTCGAGTGTGTCGGTCACGGCTTGCGCGGCAGCGTCGAATTCCACCGGCCACTCGCCTGCGTTGCTTCTGGACGAATAGAGATATTTATACGGTCCCTCGGGACGGTCGGCCACGGCCACGCCATAGCGTGCCGCGTCGTAGCCCCGCCCCTTCAGCTCAAGGTGGAACCACATGCAGAACTTCCCTGTTACTTTATTGTATATGACTTTCGGACGTTCCAGGATGCAGCCACGTTCGATGTCGGAGTCCGTCGTAGCGCCGCGCCGCCTGCGCTGGCCAGCCTGTCCCGGTGCTGGATCGGTGACGCTCAGTGCCACGCCGCAGTTGCGCCAGTTCACCAGGTCTTTCGACGCATAGCACATCACGCCGACCAGCGCGTCGCTCGTCCGCTCGTCCTTGTGCTCGCCAAACCAGTACCACGTATCGCCGTATTTCATGATGCCGCCACCGTGGGCATTGATGTGCCGTCCGCTGTCGTCACGCCATAGTTCTCCGCTCCGAATGGCCCTTGGCTTCTTCTGTTGTTCGGCCCAATAGTTCTCCAACTGCTTCGCCTCGGCCTTGGTGATGTGAATGATGCTTCCGTGCTTAGGCGAAACGAAGTTCTGCCCATCTGGACCGACGGTCAGCCGCATCTTTCCCTCGTTGAAGCGTCCCAGCGGAGTGAATGTCTTGAAATCGCTCGTCTCGACGAAGCCGAAGTTGTGGGGATTGATGCTAAAGATGTCGTACATCACCACCCATTTCCGTTCGCCGATTCGTTTCCACACATTGGGAGCCTCGCAACTGCCATGCTCGGCATCAATCTGCTCGGCGTGGTAGTCGTTGAAGTGGTTGATGCGATCGCTGACCATGTACTTGATGCCGCCGGGATTCTCCTGCGATACGTAGGTCATAAAATATCTTCCATCGGGCATCGGACAGATGTCCGCGTCGAGCACCTGAATCGTCGAGTCAGGATACTCGAACAACAACTGCGGTTCGGTTTCCAGTGTGGTAAATGCCTCGTCGGCATAGCTGTAGTAGAGCTTCGTTCGCCCACCCGCCTGCTGACGAATGGTAAAATAGACCATCGGTTTTCCTACCTCAGGATCCCAGATGGTCTGTGGTGCCCATGCACAGCCTATCTCGCCAAAGTGCTCAGGGAACAGCCGGTCGATGCGCGCCACGTGGTGTGTCCAGTGGATGAGGTCGTCTGAGGCCATGAGCACCAGCCCACGGTTATTGCCCCATCCAAACGCCTCTGGACGTTCCCATTGTGTTGTGCGGATACCTTTCTGCTTGCCAAAGACGTGCAGGTCGGTCATCGCGATGTAGAACTTTCCATTCGGAGCGCGGTAGATGTGTGGGTCACGGATACCGTGTTGTTCGGCGATGGAGTCGCCCGATATGATCGGTTCCCCGTTGTTCACCGCTGTGAATGTGTAGCCGTCGTAGCTCACAGCCATGAACAGCGAGTGGGTTGGGTCGCTGAAGAATGTGAACAGGTAAGCGCCCATGTCCTTTTCCGTCAGGGCGCGCTTAGGTTTGGCCGTCACGGGCAGAGCCAAGAGGACAGCAAGGAGTGCGATCAATTGTTTCATACGCTATTTCGTTTTTACAATAAGTTTGTCACCGCTCAGATCGACCTCGAACAGGTGGGGCGTGCGGATGGTGCGCCCTCGGGCGTCCTTCTGGTGATAGTGCACGGACATCATCCATTGTCCGTCAAAGCGCTGGAAAAGCATCGAGTGGCCGTAGCCCGGTGGCGTGATCGGTTCTGGCTCTTGTGACCAAGGGCCGTCGAGAGTGCCGCTCTCCGAGTAGGCCACGCCCTGCGTGTAAACGTCGAAGATCCACGAGGTCCAGAGCATTCCGAGGCGACCCGTCGCTGTACGGAAAAGGAACGGGCCGTCGGTGACTTTGTTCCATGTCACCTCGCCTTGTTCGTTCTTTTCGCGGCTCCATGGTGAGTCGCTGGCGCGGAAGAGTACCTTTGGCTCACCGATAGTGCCGCTGAGGTCGGGCTTCAGCTCTATCTTCTCTATCGTGCCGTTCCAGTTCTGCAGCCACTCGCCGCAAAACACCATGTACGGCTTGCCATCTTTGTCTTTCCAGAATGTGCCGTCGAGCGTCGGTCGGTCGGCAGGCAGGTATGTGGCGTCGCCGAAGGCTCGGTATGGCCCCATCGGGTTATCGGCCCTCAGTACCTGCGAGGCTCGCCGCTCTATGACATTGCCGCGCACCGTGTCAATCTTTACAGCCTGGTTGGTGAATGTGGCGAAATAGTAGTACCAGCCGTCGCCCGTCTGGTGCAGCTCAGCCGCCCAAATCATTGGCCGCGAACCCATCCACGAGTCGGCCTCGAAAACGGTTACGCGCATCGGCCCCTCCCAGAGCCGCAAATCCGCTGAACGCCACATCATGCCGCCCGTTCCCGTCATGTAGTACATCTTTGTCTTTTGGTCGGCCAGAATCGCCGGGTCACTCAGGCGGATGGAGTCGAGTGGTACGTCCTTACGGAGGCGTATGCCCCGTTGCGCCGAGGCCATCAGCACGCAAATGGCGGCCATCAAGCAAATGGAAAATAGTTTCTTCATCATAAATTTTGCCAATTTCTGGTGGTTTTACCTTTCGAAATGTCAATCATAGTCCATTGGATAGCGCACGCCCCATTTGCTGCGGAACTTATCCATAAGCAGCATGATGTAGAGCGTTTCGTCATGGGGCATCTCGCGGGGTTCGAGGAGCCCCTCGAGGAGTGCCTGGTGGCAGGCGAGGAACTGGTATTCGTAGCCGGTAATCTGCTGGGGCACGCGGATGGTCTCGACATAGGTGCGGTCGGGACCGTTCACAGTGATGGCCTGCGGATTGTTGATGTTGTCGATGATGAGATTGCCCTCGGTGCCGGCGATGACGCCGATGTTGTCGCCCACGCAGGCCGCACTCGACTGAAGGTTACAGATCATACCATTTTTCATGACAAGGGACATGGTGTTTGTCAGATCCATGCCAGTGACGCTTTTGACACACGTGCCATCCATGCTCATGATATCGGTAGATACGAAAGCACCTTCCGCGTTGCTCTCGCAACAGAACATCCTTGCGAAGTTAAGCGCATAGACACCGAGGTCGAGCAGCGCGCCGCCGCAGAGGTCGGGACGCATGATGCGGGGTTTCTCGCCCATCGAATAGCCAAGGGTGGCAGTGAGTAGTCGCGGCGTGCCAATGCGGCCGTCAGCGATTAACCCACGTATGATGCTCACGGCGGGCTGGTAGCGGGTCCAAATGGCTTCGGCCAAAAAGACGCCGCGCTCGTGCGCCAAGTTGATGATGTCCTCTGCCTGCCGTGCGTTGGCCATGAACGCCTTTTCCACTAAGCAGGGCTTGCCAGCCAACAGTGCCTCGCGTGTCACGTCATAGTGGTGCGAGTGCGGCGTGCCGACATAGACGAGGTCCACGTCGGGGTCGGCAATCAGCTCCGAGTACGAGCCGTATGCTCGTGCTATGCCCCACTTTGCGGCAAAAGTCTCCGCTGTCACCAGTGTCCGTGAGCCCACGGCGTAAGCCTCGCACTCCGTCAATCCATGAAGTGTGATAGCCGCCTTTTCGGCGATCCATCCTGTGCCGATGATGCCGACACGCATTGTTTCGTTTTGTTTCATTTCCCGATATTGATTTCTGATGAGGATAACAGTTTACCTGGTTGCGGCGGATACTTTCGTTCTCCTGTGCATTGGTCTTCAGACAGACGTAAAGCAAGGTGGTTGTCAATAAGAACTGCCTTACTCCTTAAAGATTTTCTGGGCGAACATCGTGAGGTAGATGCGCCAGTTGCGCCAGATGTGGCCGCCGTCATTCTCGAAGTATTCATAGGAGTAACCTTTCTGGTCGAGGTATTGCCGCAGATTGGTGTTCATCTGCATCAGGAAGTCATCCTTGCCGATAGCTATCCAGTAGAGTTTGGGCTTCGAGGCAAAGAGTTGTTCCATTTGCTTATCGAACAGCGCCCTGTCCTGCGGCATACGGCATGCAGCCGACTGAAGGCCGTAGTAGTCGAAGGTCTCAGGGTAGAGGCGCGAAATGCCGAAGGTGTGGCCGCCGCCCATGGAGAGACCAGTCACGGCGCGGGCGGAGCGTTTTTTGATGGTCTTGTAATGGCTGTCAATGAAATGGACGATGTCCATGAAGCTCTCCTCCATCGTGGCCTTGGCGCCGCGGTCGCGGAAGGCGTTGCCGTCGGGCGTGTACATACCCTCGTGCCACCAACCGGGAGCGGCATTGCACGTCGGGTTGCCGTTGGGCATGACAACAATCATCGGCACGCAGCGGCCCTCGGCGATGAGGTTGTCCATAATCTGAGATGCTCGGCCCAGGTCGCCCCACGCCGTTTCGTCACCGCCGTGGCCGTGCAGCAGGTACATCACGGGGAAACTTTTCTTTCCATCGTACTGCGGCGGCAGATAGACAGTCATGCGGCGTTGTTGACCGAGCGTCGGGCTGTCATACCAAACACGGCTGAGCGTCCCGTGCGGCACGTCGTTCACGGCGTAGAGGTGCCCCTTGTCGTCCTTCGCCTGTGAGACGATGAAGATGTTGCTCAGCGTGGCGATGTCGCGGTTCACGTAGCTGTTCGCAGGGTCGATGAGTCGCTGTCCGTCCACATTCAGGCTGTAAGAGTAGAGCTCGGGTGCCAGAGGAGCCGATGTGGTAACAGTCCATACGCCATTCTCCTGTTTTGTCATGTCCAGACGTTGGCTGCGGATCTCCTCGAAATCGCCGTTTACGCTCACCGCCTGTGCCGAGGGGGCGTAGAAGTTAAACGTCACCGTCCCGTCTGGGTTGATGACGGGCGATTTCACCCTGGGGCGTTGCCCCAACTGCTGTTGTGCGAAGCTGCTCATGGCCACGAGGCAGCAGGCAAGAATAAAGAACCTTTTCATTTGTAAGTAATCAATTAAATATATAGATGTGTTTGTGTAATTTATATAGATGTGTTTGTGCTTTCTCGAATATTCAGGCAGGCATTGACGACGACGTGCTTTACGTCGGTGTTTCCCCGGATCTGCTCAAGGACTAGTTTGCAGGTCTTACGACCGATATCCCTGAGGTTTTGCTTAACGAATGTCATGCGCGGATAGGACATATTGGACACCCAGTCGCTCATGAAACCAACGATGGCTATGTCCTCTGGTATGCGCAGCCCACGGCTGACGATGGCTTGGAAAGCCGCGATGGAGAGCATACCGTGATCAGCCAGGATGGCATCAGGCGGCTCGGGTAGGCTGAGGAGGTCTAATGTTTCAGACAGCCCAGAATTGAAGCTGACATGACCGCATTTCACCAGCTCTTTCCGTATGGTCATGCCGCGCTCCCGCAATGCTTCCAGATAACCATGCTTGCTCAGGGCAGCCTGTTTGATGCGGTTGGGACCTCCGAGGTAGGCAACGCGGCGGGCACCGCTGTCAATGAGATGCAACGTGGCCTGACGAGCCGACTTAACGTCGTTGATAGTTACCGTGGAACAACCCACGTCCGCCATTCGGTCGAAGAGCACGAGCGGAATCTGACGCTCCCGCAAACGTGCCAGATGCGCAAAATCTACGGTGTCCTGCGAGAGACACAGCGCAATGCCCTCCACGTGCATGTTCACCAGCTGTTCCAAACATTCTACCTCGCTGCTGTACTTGTCGCCCGAGTCCGTCACGATGCACATATACCCGTTCTTCCGCGCCTCATCCTCTATCCATTTCACGATGTGAGCGTAGTGGTTGAACGATAGATCTGGCACCACAACACCGATCATGCGTGTGGAACCGTAGCGTAGGCTCATGGCAAGAGGATTGGGTCGATAGCCCTCCTCGCTGGCCACCTCCTGAATCTTCTGGCGCAGCTCGGGACTCACGCCGGGCAACCCCTTCAGTGCTCTGGAAACCGTGGATACATTCAAGCCCAGCAGCTTGGCAATATCACGTTGCGAGATGCATTTCTTCATGTGATAGTAAAAAAGACTGTACAAAAATACTACTTTACGTTATCATATATAACGCAACGTCTTCAAAAGTGTTGCGCAACGCGTTGCTAAAAAATCTAAAATATAGTCATTTGTCCACTTTCGAATGTTTTTTCATGGAAATGAACCTCCTTTCAGCCATTTTATCATTTTTTCTCTTATTCTTTTTCCTCTTATTCTTTTTTTTGTACCTTTGTGCCCGAATAGTATTCATCTAAAGACAAATATATAATAGATTTCAGCCATTTTATCATTTTTTCTCTTATGATTATCTACCCCAAAATCGGGATTCGTCCCACCATCGACGGTCGCCAAGGTGGCGTTCGAGAGAGCCTTGAAGAGAAGACGATGGCACTGGCTAAGGCCGTTGCCGAGTTGATAACCACCAATCTCCGCAATGGTGACGGCTCGCCCGTGGAGTGCGTCATCGCCGACGGCACCATCGGTCGTGTGGCTGAGAGCGCTGCTTGCGCCGAGAAGTTCGAGCGCGAAGGTGTCGGCTCCACCATCACCGTCACATCCTGCTGGTGCTACGGCTCCGAGACGATGGACATGAACCCGCACTACCCGAAAGCCGTATGGGGCTTCAACGGAACCGAGCGTCCGGGTGCCGTGTATTTGGCTGCCGTACTGGCTGCTCACGCACAGAAGGGCCTGCCCGCTTTCGGTATCTATGGTCACGACGTGCAGGACATCGCCGATAACACCATCCCCGCCGATGTGGCCGAGAAGATCCTGCGTTTCGCACGTGCCGCACAGGCCGTTGCCACGATGCGCGGCAAGAGTTACCTCTCCTTAGGCAACACTTGTATGGGCATTGCCGGTAGTATTGTCAATGCCGATTTCCTGCAGCAGTACCTCGGTATGCGCACGGAATATGTCTCACTTGTCGAGATCCTACGTCGTGTCGATTTCAACATCTTCGACCCCGAAGAGTTCAAAAAGGCGATGGAATGGGTAGAAAAATACTGCAAGCCACAGGAAGGCCACGACTACAACGAGGACCGTCCGCTCTTCCCCGGCACGCCCATGACCACCTTCAACGGTAAGGGCAAAGGCAAGAACCGCGCCGAGAAGGATGCCGACTGGGAGTTCACCGTCAAGACGATGATGATCATCCGAGACCTCATGGAGGGCAACCCGCGTCTGCTCGAAATGGGCTACAAGGAAGAGGCACTTGGTCACAATGCCATCGCCGGCGGCGTGCAGGGACAGCGCCAGTGGACTGACTACAAGCCCAACTTCGACTTCCCCGAGTCATTGATGTGCTCCTCGTTCGACTGGAATGGCAAGCGCGAGGCAAAGATCCTCGCCACCGAGAACGATTTCCTCAACGGCATGACGATGCTCTTCGGTCACCTGCTGACCAACCGCGGCGTGATGTTCAGCGACATCCGCACTTACTGGAGCCCCGAAGCCGTGCAGCGCGTCACCGGTACTGTGCTGAGCGGTCTGGCTGCTAATGGCTTCATCCACCTCATCAATAGCGGCGCCACGACCCTCGATGCCACAGGTGCTGCCACCGATGCCGACGGCAAGCCCACCATGAAGCCCCACTGGGAGCTGACCGACACCGACGTGGAGGCCTGCCTCAAGGCTACCAACTGGATGCCTGCCGACCGCGACTACTTCCGTGGCGGTGGCTACAGCTCGCACTTCGTCACCAAGGGCGGAATGCCGATGACCATGATGCGCCTGAACATGGTTGCTGGCCTTGGCCCTGTGCTGCAGCTGGCCGAAGGCTGGACGGTGGAACTTGACCCGAAGACCCACGACATCCTCGACCGCCGCACCGATCCCACATGGCCCACCACGTGGTTCGTGCCACGCCTCGACCCCTCAAAAGACTGCTTCAAGGACGTTTATAGTGTCATGAACTGCTGGGGAGCCAACCACGGTGCCATTGCCTACGGACACATCGGTGCCGATATGCTGACGCTCTGCTCTATCCTCCGCATCCCTGTCTGTATGCATAACATCCAGGACAAAGACATCTTCCGCCCCGCCGCCTGGAATGCCTTCGGCATGGACAAGGAAGGAGCCGACTACCGGGCCTGTGCCAACTTCGGACCAGTTTATCAATAATTTTAATAAACCGCAGATTACACAGATTGAACAGATTTTTCTTTTTCTGTAAACGTGAACAACTGGGTTCAGAATTTCACAGATTTTAGGCAGCACGCTACGCAGGTGTTGAATGGAATCATTCGAAATTAGCAAAGCGTTCTTCAAATCTGAAGTGCCTCTTATGGTCGTGCATCGCTCTGAAATCTGTGAAATACAGATTATAATTCAAATGATGAGGGAAAGCAATCCGTGTAATCTGAGCAATCTGTGGTGAAAATAGAACATTCGAGTTTTACTAAAGGTATGGAGAAGAAAAGATTAGTTGAGAGAAAATATTTGTTTACTTTCATCCTCATCACCTCGCTGTTTGCCCTGTGGGGCTTTGCCAACGACATCACGAACCCGATGGTGGCGGCGTTCCAGACGCTGATGGAGATCTCGGCCGCCAAGGCATCGATGGTGCAGTTTGCCTTCTACGGCGGTTATGCAACGATGGCCGTGCCCGCAGCACTGTTCATCCGCAAGTACAGCTACAAGGCTGGCGTGCTGATGGGACTCGGCCTCTATGCCACGGGTGCATTGCTGTTCCTCCCCGCCAAGGCTGTGGGCGTCTA
>CAJORF010000036.1 GCA_905236985.1 uncultured Bacteroidaceae bacterium
AGCCGCAACGAAAGATTGGGTTTGTGCAGTATGGAGAGGCGAAAGAAGAGGACAAGAAATAACATCGAACAGATATTGACATGAAACTGAGATGTGCTTCCCTGCGAGGCACATCTTTTTTGATGAATTTCTTTGTAAATTGCGGGGATTTTATGCTGGGGAATGAAAAAATTTTTGTATCTTTGCAGGCGGAATTGGCAAGGAAACGATTAATAATAGTTTTAGATATGAAAACGAAAGGTTTATGGATGGCACTCATGGCGCTGATGATGTGTTTCGTCACGGGCGAGGCTTACGCTTACGACATCGAAGTGGAGAATGAAGATGGCGTGACGATTTATTATAATTATATAAATGAGGGGAGGGAATTGGAGGTGACGTATAGAAACTACTCCTATAATTCCTATTCCGGCTCCGTTGTGATTCCCGAGGAAGTGACCTTCATGAATAGCACGCGAAAGGTGACGAGCATTGGAAGCACGACAGACTTCCCGCATATCGTTCTGAGTGCCGCCGCTTCGAGGCGTGCGCACGCGTCGCACTGCTGATCCTCGCACCATGGGTTTTCACCACGGATGAACGAAGAATGACGATTAGAATGAGCGAATATTTGTAAAATATTTGTAAAAAGGTGAATTGATTAACAAAAAAGCTTTCAAAAATAGGAAATGTCCTATAAATAAGGTATCTTTGCAGCCAATTTGAAAAAAGCACTTCACCAGCATGGAATTTTCAGCTCAACAGATAGCGCAGTTCGTAGGCGGCACCGTGGAAGGCAACGGCGAAGCCTGCGTCAACACCTTTGCGAAGATTGAAGAAGGTGTGGAAGGTGCGCTCTCGTTCTACTACGACCCCAAGTTCGAGCCCTACGTCTATCAGACACGTTCGACGGTGTTGTTAGTCCCCAAGTCTTTTCAACCCGCACAACCCGTCCAGGCGACCCTCGTGCGCGTGGATGACCCCCGTATGGCCATCGGCCAACTGCTCAACCTCTATGAGAGCATGAAGCCCAAGCGCACGGGCATCGACCCGCTGGCCTACGTGGCCCCGACGGCCAAGGTGGGCAAGGACGTCTATCTGGCTCCCTTCGCCGCCGTGGGCGACAACGCCGTGATCGGCGACGGCACCGCCCTGCACCCCCACGCCACCGTGGGTGCCAATGCCAAGGTGGGCAAGGACTGCATCCTGTATGCCAACGCCACCGTCTATCACGACTGCCTCGTGGGCGACCGCTGCATCCTGCACGCAGGAGCTGTCGTGGGTGCCGACGGGTTCGGCTTCGCGCCCAATGCCGACGGCTACGAGAAAATACCGCAGATCGGCATAGCCATCCTCGAAGATGACGTGGAGATGGGTGCCAATGCCTGCGTCGATCGCGCCACGATGGGGGCTACCATCATCCACCGAGGCGTGAAGATCGACAACCTCGTGCAGGTGGGGCACAACGTGGAGGTGGGCAGCCACACCGTGCTCTGCGCCCAGGTGGGCATAGCAGGCTCCACGAAGGTCGGCGAATGGTGTACGATCACGGGACAGGTGGGCATAGCAGGCCACTTGACCGTGGCTGACCACACCACCGTCGGTGCCCATGCAGGCGTAGCTGGCAAGGTGCGCAAGCCCGGACAGACTCTCATGGGCTATCCCGCCATCGACTCCAAGGTGTGGTCGCGCAGTGTAGCCGTGTTCAAGACCCTGCCCGACATGGCCAAACAGCTGCGCGAGCTACAGAAAGAGGTGGAAAAGCTGAAGAGCGGAAAAATAGAATAATTTTCATTCATAAAATCGATTGTGACAAAACAAAATACATTGGGCGGCAGCTTCACGCTGGAGGGAAAGGGCCTGCACACAGGACTCCACCTCGTAGCCACGTTCAACCCCGCCCCCGAGAACCACGGTTACAAGATCCAACGCATCGACCTACCTGATGCACCCATCATCGATGCCATCGCAGAGAACGTCGTGGAGACCACACGCGGCACCGTCCTTGCCAAGGGCAATGTGCGATGCAGCACGGTGGAACATGCCCTCGCCGCGCTCTACGCCATGGGCATCGACAACTGCCTGTTGCAGGTGAACGGCCCCGAGGTGCCCATCCTCGACGGTTCAGCGGAGCTCTATGTGGAGAACATCCGCCTCGTGGGCATCGTGGAGCAGGACGCCGAGCGCCTCTACCTCGATATCGACCACGCGCTGGAAGTGAACGATGAGCACAACGGCAGCGACATCGTCATCGTCCCCGCCGAAGGCTTCTCGCTCACCACCACCATCTCCTTCCCCGGCAAGGTGCTGAGCAGCCAGACCGCCGAGCTGACCGACCTGAACCACTTCGCCGACGAGATTGCCGCCGCGCGTACCTTCTGCTTCGTGCGCGAAGTGGAGATGATGCTGGCCGCCAACCTCATCAAAGGAGGAGACCTGGACAACGCCATCGTCATCTACGAACAGGAGAAGTCGCAGGAGGAACTCGACCGACTGGCTGACCGCATCGGAGCACCGCACCGCAAGGCGACGGAACTCGGATACATACAGACGAAACCCCTGATGTGGGAAAACGAACCCGCACGCCACAAGCTGCTCGACCTCATAGGAGACCTGGCACTGGTGGGCAGACGCATCCGCGGACGAGTTGTTGCCAAGCGACCTGGGCACACCATTAACAATAAGTTCGCACGTATGCTGCGGGAGGAAATCCAGAAATAGTTCACTTTTCACTCTTTCATTTTTCACTCTTCACTCTTTCACTCTTTCACTTTTCACTTTTCACTCAAGAATGATCAGTCCATTAGCCTATATCCATCCAGAGGCCAAGATCGGCGAGAATGTCGAGATCGGGCCATTCTGCTATATCGACAAGAACGTTGAGATCGGCGACAACAACACGCTGATGAACAGCGTCACCATCCTCTCAGGAGCCCGCATCGGGACAGGCAACATCTTCTTCCCAGGTGCCGTCATCAGCGCCATCCCACAAGACCTGAAGTTCCGAGGCGAGGAAACGTTGGCCATCATCGGCGACAACAACAAGATCCGCGAGAACGTCACCATCAACCGAGGCACAGCTTCCAAGGGACAGACCATCGTCGGCAGCGGCAACCTGTTCATGGAAGGCTGTCACATCGCGCATGATGACATCATCGGCAACGACATCATCATCGGCAACTGCACGAAGCTCGCCGGGGAAGTCAACGTGGATGACCACGCCATCCTGTCGGCCTGCGTGCTCGTGCATCAGTTCACCCGCATCGGAGGCTACACAATGGTCGGCGGCGGCACCCGCTGCCCACAAAGCATTGTGCCGTACAGCATCTGCGCACGCGAGCCTGCCACATACTGCGGCCTGAACATCGTAGGTCTGCGCCGCCGAGGCTTTGAGCGCGAAGTCATCAACACCATCCACGAAGCCTACCGCATCATCTTCCAAGGAGGCATGACACAAGCCGATGCACTCGCCACGGTTCGCCGCGAGCTGCCCGCTACACCCGAGATCCAGTACATCCTCGACTTCATCGAAGACACCAAGCAGCGCGGCTTCATTCACTGATCCTGACAATCGTAACAATCGAAAAATCAATCCATGCTTTACACCATCACCGTAGCCAGTCCTGAAGTGGAGGATTTCGTCATGGAACTCCAGATTGAGTCCGACGCCACCTTTGCCGACCTCCACAAGCTCATCCGCGAGTATTGCGGATGGGGTGATTTCAAACCCTCTACCTTCTATGTCTGTGACGAACGCTGGAAACGCGAGCGCACCATCCCCGAGCGCAGCTATGAGTACGACACCATGGACGAAGTGGAGCTGGGCGACCTGCTGGAGGATGAAGGGCAACGCATGCAGTACATCTTCAATCCCGAGGAGGAACGAGGACTGCTGCTCGAAGTGACCCACATCAGCTACGGCAAGCACATCGACGCTCCACTCTGCCGACGCAACCGCGGCGCAGCACCACCACTCACCATCAAACGTGAGAACCCCCAAACCACCAAGACCACTGAGGAGCTGCTCGCCGAACTCAACACAGCCGCCCTGGCCGACGACGATGACATAGAGCCCACCGATGATGAACTCTTCGACATCGAAGAAATCGACCTCGAGGGATTCGACTTCACCGAGGCATGAAGACGCTCATCGTACTTCTCGGACCCACAGCCGTCGGCAAGACGGAACTCGCACTGCAACTGGCCGAGCACATCGGCAGCCCCATCATCAACGCCGACAGCCGACAGCTCTTCCGCGAGATGCGCATTGGAACAGCGGCACCCACCGCTGAACAGCTCGCACGCGTCAAGCACTACTTTGTCGGCACCCTCGACATTCACGACTACTACAGCGCAGCACGCTTCGAGAGCGACGTGCTGAAGCTGACCCAAGAGCTCTTCACCACACACGACCGACTGCTCATGAGCGGCGGCTCGATGCTCTACCTCGATGCGGTATGCAAAGGCATCGACGATATCCCCACCATTGACGAAGACACACGCGCGATGATGCGGCAGCGGCTCCAAGAGGATGGACTCGACACGCTGGTGCAGGAACTGCGCGTACTCGACCCCGAATACTATGCACAGGCGGATCTGAAGAACACCAAGCGCATCGTACACGCGCTGGAGATCATCTATCAGACGGGACGCACCTTCACCAGCTTCCGCACCGCCACACGCAAGCAACGACCCTTCAACATCCTGAAAATCGGGCTGCGACGCGAACGCGACGAGCTCTTCGACCGCATCAACCGACGCGTGGAGCAGATGGCTGCGGACGGGCTCCTCGACGAGGCACGACACCTCCTGCCCTACCGACATGAGAATGCCCTCAACACCGTGGGCTACAAGGAGATGATGGAAGTGCTCGACGGCACATGGACTCTCCCCTTCGCCATCGAAAGAATGAAGAAGAACACGCGCGTCTATGCCAAGAAACAGATGACGTGGTTTGCACACGACACGGACATCCACTGGTTCCACCCCGATGAAAAGGAAAAGATTCTCTCCTTTGTCGATGAGAACAGCACCAACAACGCCTAACGCCCAGAAACTATGAAATTCAAAACGATCATCAAGCAGATCTACACCGGACCCTGGTACAAGCGTACCATCGTGTGGTTCTGCACGGTTGTCATTGCCTTCATTCTCCTCTTAGGAGCCGTGGATGTCAACTTCCTCTGGCTCTTCGGCAAGTCGCCAGGATTCAAGCAAATACAGCATCCCGTCAATCAGGAAGCCAGCGAGATCTTCACCTGCGACAGCGTGCCCATGGGACGTTTCTACAACGAGAACCGCACAGCCGTCACCTACGACGAGATCAGCCCGATACTCATCCGCACGCTCATCGCCACCGAGGACGTGCGCTTCTACCATCATCGCGGCGTGGATTTCGCAGGTCTCTTCGCCGCCGTCAGGGATGCCCTGCACGGTCACGCCCGAGGTGCCAGCACCATCACACAGCAGTTGGCGAAAAACCTCTTTCGCGTGCGAACCCAGTACAGCACGGGGCTCATCGGCCACATCCCAGGTGTGAAGATCTTCGTGGTGAAAGCCAAGGAATGGATCGTGGCCACCAAGCTCGAAATCATCTTCACGAAGGAAGAGATTTTGACCATGTACCTCAACACCGTCGATTTCGGTTCCAACGCCTTCGGCATCAACACCGCCGCGCGTACCTATTTTAATACAACGCCGCGCGATCTCACCTACGAACAGGCGGCAACACTCGTGGGACTGCTCAAAGCCACCAGCTCCTACAACCCCCGCATCCATCCCGCCAACTCCAAGGAACGGCGCAACATCGTGCTCCAAAACCTTTACGAGCAGCAGGGCATCGTCATCAACGGAGAGTATGCCACGCCGCAACAGCTCGACAGCCTGCAAGCGCTTGACATACAAGTCGTCAGCCATCGCAAGAGCAACTACTACGACGGCCTGGCACCCCACTTCCGCCAGGAGCTGCAAGAACACATCAACACCCTCAGCGACGAAGGTCTCATTGCAGGCAACGAGAGCGAACGCTTAGACCTCTACGCCGACGGACTGAAGATCTACACCACCATCGACTCGAGAATGCAACGCTATGCCGAGGAATCTGCCCTACAACAGATGCGGACGCTGCAACAACGTTTCAACGAGCACTGGGGCAACCAGAACCCGTGGCGCGACCAAAGCTACAGGGAGATCCCAAACTTCATAGAGAACATCGCCAAGAAATGCACCTACTACAAGCAGCTCACCAAGCGTTTCCCCGATGCTCCCGACAGCGTGACCTTCTACATGAACCAGCCCCATCGCGTGAAGCTCTTCTCCTACGACAGCCCCATCTACCGCGAGATATCCACCATGGACTCCATACGTTATATGGTGCGATTCCTCCACTGCGGCTTCGTGGCCATCGAACCCGACACGCGCCACGTGAAAGCATGGGTCGGTGACATCAGCTTCGACTTCTGGGAATACGACAAGGTGACAGCGCTCCGACAACCGGGCTCCACCTTCAAACTCTTCGTCTATACCGAAGCGATGAAGAGAGGAATGCGACCCTGCGACCAAAGACTGGATTCATGGGCCACTTATGGCGAGAAAGGCAATGAGTGGACACCGCACAACGCCAACGGCGAATTCACGGATGCTTACATGACGCTCAAGCAGGCATTTGCACAGAGCATAAACAGCATCGCCGTCAAGGTGGGAAATGAAGTGGGCATACACGACATCGCACAGACGGCACGCGACATGGGCATCCACTCTCCGCTCGAAGAGGTGCCGGCACTCAGCCTCGGTGCCAGCGACGTGACGCTACTCGACCTTGTCAATGCCTACAGCACCGTCGTCGATGACGGCCACTACAGCCGTCCACTCTTAGTGGAGAAAATCGTTGACCGCGAAGGACACATTATTTATCAGGCACAGGCGCGCAGGGGACAAGCCATCTCCTATCGAGCCGCCTATCTCATGCAGCAGATGCTGCGCGGAGGACTGACGCAACCCGGAGGCACTTCGCAGGCACTGTGGCAATACATACGACCCTACAGCCAGAAGACCGATTTCGGCGGCAAGACGGGGACCTCCAACAACCACTCCGACGCATGGTATGTGGGGGTCACACCCAAGCTGGTCGCAGGAGGATGGGTGGGCGGCGAATACCGCAGCATCCACTTCCGCACGGGGCAGTTGGGACAAGGCAGCCGCACGGCACTACCTATTTTCGGGAGGTTCATGGCGAAAGTGCTTGGGGACAAACGCTTCCAAAGATATTGCGTTCACTTCGCACCACCAGCAGAGGGTATCAACAAGAGCGATTACGATTGCATCAGCACCTACACTGAACCGCCCCAACCTGCAGAATTTACACCCAGCACACCGCTGGAAGGTGTTTCATTCAGCAACGAACCCGTTGATGCAGAGCCCACTGAGCCCATACCGGAGATCGATGGAGATCCCGAAGTGGAGCTATGATAAACCGTTAAAATTCTTTAATTATCGGTCTATTCCTTCGCCATATCAGAGATTATTTCTAACTTTGGACAATGAACGCTAACTAAATCATCAATTATGTCACTACGTAACACGCTTTGGCTCGCACTCGCTTTTGTCGGAGCCACAACCATCAACGCTCAGAAAAATACTGAAGCCTACCTCTTCACCTATTTCACGGGAAATGCCCCTGAAGAGGAACAAATCTGCTACGCCATCTCCGAAGACGGATGGAAATACACGCCACTGAACGACGGCAAACCCATCATTGCATCCAAGGACATCGCACGGACAGGCTGCGTCCGCGATCCCCACATCCTGAGAGGTGAGGACGGATGGTTCTACATGGTCGTCACCGACATGAAATCCAGCCTTGGATGGAGCAGCAACCGAGGCATCGTGCTTATGCGATCAAAGGACATGGTGCATTGGAAGACAAGCACCGTACATTTCCCCGAACGCTTTAAAGGTACTATGTTTGAGCACGTTATACGTGTATGGGCACCGCAGACCATCTACGACGAGCGCACCCAACGCTACATCGTCTATTTCTCCATCCTGACTGACGATGGCTCATGCCCCTACGACCGCGTCTATTGGGCATACGCCAACAAGAAATTCACCGACATCGGCCAGCCGCATCTCCTCTTCGACATGAAATCTGCCAGCATTGACACAGACATCGTTCGCGACGATGAAGGTCTGCTGCACATCTTCTTCAAGACCGAGGGCAGCAGCCAGAAGGGAATCAAGCAGTTTGTTGCGAAAGACTTTTACAACGGAAAGACATGGGAGCTTCAGCCCGGATGGTGCCAGGACACGAATAAGGCCGTCGAAGGAGCGGGTGTGTTCCGTCTGCACGACGGCACATGGGTGCTCATGTACGACTGCTACACCAGCGGACATTATCAGTTCTGCAAGAGCACTGACCTGAAGACCTTCAAGCAAGTGCAGGACACCAAGACCGAGGGAGCCTTCACTCCCCGTCATGGCACCGTCATCGCCATCACCGGCAAGGAAAAAGCCAGACTCATGAAGGCATTTCCCAACCACTAAACCGATCATTGCTTTTCTTCTTCGACAAGCGCGGGCTGTTCTCACGGCTCGCGCTTGCTTGTCCTGACGCTTCGTACTTGTTAACAAATCTCGCTTTTTGACTTGTTAAAAAACCTTAATCCACTTCATTTTAACACCTATATTTTACGTTTGCATTAAAAAAAGCCTTAATTTTGGGCAGTTTTTAAACAAATTTCACGCTAAAGCGTGTACTATTGGGCTGATTTACCGCATCAAATAAATCATAAACAAATAATTAACTATCTCAAAATCAACGTGTATGGAAAACCGATTTAGCACAACTGCTAAGTACACAGCGAGTGCGCTATGTGTACTCGTTGTCTGCGGGCTTTCATGGTCGTGCAAGGACGAATACCTGTGGGATGACAAAAAACCCACATGGTTGAACTCCAGCATCTACGAGAGCCTGCAAGAAGGTATGAAGGACGAGCACGGTAACGTCATCCACTCATTCAGCAACTATGTGAAGTTGTTGGAGGATCCGGATGTCAACCCCGAGGGCGTCCGCAACCTGAAGGACGTGTTGAGCAAGACTGGTTCCAAGACCGTGTTCGTCGCCGACGACCAGGCTTGGGAAACTTTCTTCAAGCACAATGCGACCCTTCCAGAAACCGACCCGTGGCACAGCGCCACCAGTTACGCGAACCTGAGCCCCGCTCAGAAGAAGCTACTCATCCATGCTAGTATGCTCAACAATGCCATCGTCATGGAGAACCTCGCCAGCAGCGACGGTACGAGTTCGTCAGCACCAACCCGTGGTGAGTACATGAGACGCTTCACGGACGTTGACCTCGTCGATACCGTTACCTATCTGCCCGCAGATCAGGTGCCGTTCACCTACAACCCCGATGACATCGCCCACGGTCGTGACTACTGGAAGGAATTCCGCGCCAAGGACGGCGAAGCCGGAACAGGCATCTATCTCGTCCTGGACTCCACGCTGAGCATGATGCTCCACTTCACTCAGGAGCACATGTCCAAGAAGGAGATCACGGATGCTGACTTCGAGGTGTTCATGGGCCGCAAACGTGAGACACGCGACGTCCACATCTACGACGCACTCCTCCTTGAACAGGATCAGGTTGCAGAGAATGGCTATGTCAACGTCACCGAGAAGGTCATCAAGCCCTTGCCCAACATGGCAGAGAAGATTCGCACCAACGGCAAGACCAACATCTTCAGCCACATGCTGGATCGCTTCTCCTTCCCCTACCCCAACGCAGCCGTGACACGTGACTACAAGAACCTACACCCCGACTTCACGGGAACCATCTACACCAAGAAGTACTTCGCTCTCCGCGGTGCTGGCGGTCGTTCTCAGAAAGTAGGCCCCGACGGCAAGACGTTCCAGGACGAGAAGGGTGAGATCAACCTGCAGTACGACCCGGGATGGAACCAGTTCTACAATGAGTTCGACACTCGTGCCGACATGGCTGCCATGTTTGTCCCCAACGACGAGGCGCTCAAGCAGTACTTCTCCGAGGGCGGTGCCGGATGGCAGCTCATTCAGACCTACGCTCCCGATCCCTACGCAGAGACTCCCGATCTCGACGCCCTCTACCAAAAAATCGACCACATTCCTCTTTCCACGCTGGCTGACTTGCTGAATGTCATCATGTTCAGCTCCTTCAACGGCTCAGTGCCCAGCAAACTGACTACACTGCGCGACTTCCAGTCACAGGAAGAGATGTTCACGCCCGACGATCTGCTGGCCATTGACACCTGCCTCATCGCTTGCAACGGCGCAGTATATGTTACCAATAAGGTGTATGGTCCTGCTTCATATATCTCCGTGGCTGCTCCTGCCAACATCAGCACCACGAACCTCATCATGAAGTGGGCCATCAACAATGGTGGCGACAACAAGGCAGACTACATGCACATGAACTACTACGCCTACCTGATGGCTATGCGTTCGCTCTTCACCTTCTTCCTCCCGAGCGATGAAGCCCTGAAGAGATGCTACGACCCCGTGAGCTTCACCAGTACTCACCCCCGCGTCATCCAAATGGCTTACAGAGGATCAGGCGCCGGTCTGCCGCTTGCCGTAGGACGTATCCTCTACCGCTATGATATTGAGAACGGCCTGATCGGCACCAACTACAACCTCGACCAGTTGCAAGAGAACGAGCTGATCAACCGTCTGAAAGACCTTCTCGAAAGCCACACCATCGTTCACGACGGTACCAACCCCATCGACAACGAGGATGAATACTACATCGCCAAGAACCACGCCGCCATCAAGGTGACGAAGGATGAGAACAACCAGATTGTCAGGGTGCAAGGCGGTTTCCAATTGGAAAACGAGCGTGCCGGCATCGTCAATGGCGACAGGGGTTCTCATGAGATTGAAGTCAAGTCATCGAATATCAACAACATGGCAAACGGTACGACATACGTCATCGATGATGCCCCAATGATCCCGACCAGCAAGAGCGTGTATTACATCATGCACAATGAGTTCGCCGAGGATTGTCAGGCATTCTACGAGCTGACAGATATGGGTGCCAACGCCGACATCATCTCAGCTTGCGGTCTCGACCTTCAGAAGCTGAGAGTCTGGTTGGAAGCTAAGGAATCTGGCGGTGTTGACAACAACGTGAAGTTCTTCAACAACATGGACTACACCGTGCTCGTGCCCACCAACGAGGCTGTCGCCCAAGCACGGGCCCTTGGCCTTCCCACGTGGGAAGATATCCGTGCCGAATACGAGAGCCTGCCCGAAGATCCCGAAGATCCCGAGGTACATATCCTCAATGGTGAGGACTCCCTGCGTTTCCAGACCAAGATCACCTATCTGAACAATTTCATCCGCTGCCACTTCCTCGACTTCAGTTTCTTCGCAGACAAGAGCGCTCGCGAAGAAGCCGAATTCGTCACACAGAGCTATGACTCCGAGAACGGCGTCTTTGTGAAAGTGAAGATGAGCCGCAATGGTTCACAGCTGTACGTCAGAGATACACAAGGTGGCGATACCTACCACAACGAAGGGGAACTGAAGAACATCATGGCACGCGACATCGTCTGCCTGCTTGACCCACAAGGAAACTACAGTGGTAAGAAGACAACGCCGACAGGACGTACTTCCATGAACAATATCGTGCTCCAGAGCTCCAGCTTTGCCGTGCTCCATCAGATCAATGGTACGCTGAACCACACGCCGCTGGTCAATGGCCGTCACGACAGCACATGGGCTACGCCAGCTGCCTGCAAGAGCTATCTGAGAAAACATGCCATCCCTAACGACACCCAATCCCTGAAGCACTATGAATAAGATTATAAAACTGATACTGCTGATTGTTGTCACCTTCACGACAACCACTGTCAGCGCACAGCAACGACGTATCTCAGGTACCGTTTCGGATGACTTCGATGTAGTGCCTGGGGCGAACGTCGTCGAACGTGATAAGAACAACCGTATCGTCAGCGCTACCGTAACAGATATGAACGGTAACTTCACGCTGAACATCAAGGATCCCAACAACAACCTGACTATCACCTTCATGGGTCTGAAACCCTGGTCGCAGAAGATTGGCACTCGCACGGTCTTCAAGATCAAGCTCGACGACAACACCAAGCAGATGAAGGAAGTGGTCAAGGTCGGTAAGAAGAAACAGCAAAGCGGCGGTCTGAGCATCCCGACACGTGAGTTGGCAGGTGCTACCCAGACCTTCAGCATGGACGAAATGGAAGGTATGGCCTTCGAGTCTGTTGACCAAGCCCTTCAGGGTCAGATTGCAGGTCTCGACATCGTGGCCAACTCCGGTAACCTCGGTTCCGGTACCACCATGCGCCTGCGCGGTACCTCTACTATTAACGGTAACGCCCAGCCGCTGATCGTCGTTAACGACCACATCTTCGAACTCCCCGAGGACGCACAGACCGTCAACTTCGAGGATATGGACAACGAGGAACAGTTCTCCACGCTGCTCAACGTCAACCCCGAGGACATCGAGAGCATCGAAGTCCTGAAGGATGCATCGACAGCTAAGTGGGGTTCACGTGGTGCCAACGGTGTCATCGAAATCAAGCTCCGCCGTGGTCACCGCGGCCCAACGAACGTCACCTTCTCTTATAAGTTCAATGGCACTTGGCAGCCCGATGGCTACAGGATGCTCAACGGTGACGGTTACACGATGATGCTGAAAGAGGCTTACTACAACCCGCAGCAGATTGCCACCAATATCCCCGAGTTGGACTACAACAACAACCTCACAGATATCTACGGCCACTACTCCAACAACACGGATTGGATCGATCAGGTTCGCCAGTTCGGTAAGGAGCACAAGTGGTACGTAACACTCTCTGGTGGTGGTGAGAAGGCAACCTTCCGTGTCAGTGCCGGTTACGACAAATCGACGGGCTCCATCATCTCACAGAAGCTCGACCGTTTCACCACGCAGACAGCTTTGGACTACTGGGTCAGTGACCGCATCAAGTTCACCTCCAACATCAGCTTGACGTTCACCACCAATTACAAGAACAACCCCAACGACATCCTCAACCGCGCTTACACCGCTATGCCTAACATGAGCGTTGAAGAACTGATGGCACAGGATGTCAACGGCACGCTCACCTACCTGCCCACAGGACGCTACTTCAATATGCTGCCGCTTGACCTGAGCAGTAACAACGATAGTCACCACACCAGCTATGAGTTGCGCGACATGTTCATGAACGGTAACCCCGTGGCATACGCCTACGGCGGTTGGAACAAGGAGAAGCAGTACAACCTGACTCCGCAGTTCGCCATCGAGTACAAGTTCCTCGGCAAGGACGACGACCACACTCAGCTCAACTATAAGGGTGACGTTCAGTTGAATATCTACAACACGTCTTCTGACAAGTTCCTGCCCGCAGAACTCCGCACCATGGACTGGATCTATGGCGGTGAGACAGGACAGCGATGGGATAATGCAGACCACTACAACAACCGTAACACGGTGGGCAACTCCGAGTACAAGAGCCTGGAGTTCACAACGCGTCACGACATCTCCTTCTATCCCAAGTTCAAGAACGAAGACTGGACACTCCCCTTGCTCGCCCGTTGGGAAATGAAGAGCGGACAGTCCAGCAACCAGAACACCGACTTATGGAACGTGCCTACGGGCATCACCGATCCTACGGTCAACGCACTGCTCACCGGTGCCGGTGCCAGCAACAATGAATGGCGCGAGACGAGCTTCTTCGTGCAGGCACACCTTTCTTATAAGAGTAAGTACAGCCTCGATGCCAGTGTGCGCTGGGACGGCTCGACAGCCATGGGCTCCGGCAACAAATTCGGCACCTTCCCCTTCGTCGGTGCACGTTGGAATATCATCGACGAGAACTGGATGAAGTGGTCGCGCAGCGTCATCAGTATGCTCGCTATACGTCCCACTTGGGGTATCACGGGTAACCCCGGCGGCGGTGGCTTCAGCCAGTACAACAAGTACGCACAGTCCGGTTACTACAACCGCCACACGGTCATCGTTCCCGAGAACCTCTCCCTGCGTTCCATCCGTTGGGAAAAGACACGTAAGCTCAACCTCGGCTTCAACCTCGGCCTCTTCGATGACCTGTTGGGCTTCGAGCTGGATATCTACGATCACAAGACCACTGACCTGATCATGCACAACCAGCGCATCGCTTCTGCCAACGGTTTCAGCACCTTGTCCAAGGTCAACGGTGGCGTCATGCGCAACAAGGGTTGGGATTTGAACGCCCACACCGGATGGTTTGCCAAGGTCGGCAAGTTCCAGCTGAAGCTGCGCGCTAACATCGCACAAAACTTCAACCAGGTGGAAGAGATGGATCCGATGATCCTCGATGACCTGAATCCATCCGACACCTACCAGCCTTCCAACCTGGCCTACGACGCTCTCCGCCGCATCCAGGTCGGCAACGCCCTCGGTTCCATCTACGGTCTGAAGTACAAAGGTGTCTATCGCTACGACTACGACCACAGCGGCTACGACCAGTATTCCTGGGACGCTTACGGACGCTACGAGGTCGATGCCAACGGCAACACCTTCGACAACTACGAGGATGCTGTAGCCCGCGGTACGGGTTATGACATCAAGGGCAACCCCATCAACACCGCATCAGCCGCCCGTCACCGTGGCGAAGTGGCAACGTGTCCTATCGCTTACGACGCTGACGGCAATATGCTGACCGACCAGAAGGGAGAGCCCCTGCCGATGTACTACTGCTACAACGAAGGTAATGCCAAGACCTTCCAGGGCGGTGATGCCATCTATGAGGATATCAACCACGACGGACAGATCGACCGCTACGATATCGTCTATCTCGGCAACTCCAACCCCTCATGCAATGGTGGTTTCGGCTTCACAGCCAAGTGGGAACGTCTGCAGATCAACACGGGCTTCAACTTCCGTATGGGCAACCAGATTGTGAACCTCGCCCGTGCCAATGCAGAAAGCATGCTCAGCAATGCCAACCAGAGCTACGCCACTACGTGGCGCTGGCGTAAGAACGGCGACGAGACCGTCATTCCACGTGCGCTGAACTCCTCTAACTACTCCAGCTACAACTCACTTCCCTCAGACCGCTATGTCGAGAATGGTGATTACCTGCGCTTGCAGTACATCCAGATCAGCTACGACATCGATCCGAAGATTCTCAAGAAGTGGAAGATCCGCTCTCTGAAGCTCTATGCTTCAGCCAACAACCTCTTTGTATGGAGCAAATACACGGGCACCGATCCTGAAGTCAGCCCCTCTGGTTTCAGCATCGCAGTGGATAACAACCGCACCCCGCGCGCTCGCTCATTCACGGCCAGTATCAATCTCGGTTTCTAAACATAGAACGACATGAAACGAAACAAATATCTATCTAATATCGCACTGTTAGCCGTTGCGGCGATCGGTGCCGCTTCCTGTGACGACTTCCTGACGCTCTATCCTCAGGACCGAGTGGTGGAGGAGAATTTCTGGGAAGACAAGAACGACCTCGAGGGCGTGCGCTACGGTGCTTACAAGCAGTTGGCATCAACGCTCGATCACCTCATCATCTGGGGTGACATCCGTTCCGACGCCTACACGCTCAACCCAGTCTATTCTTCGAGTCAAGGTAGCTATTACACCTATAAGAAAATTACGGAAGGCCTGTTGGACTCCACGCTGACTGCATACGACTGGGGTTCGGTCTATACCACCATCAACTTCTGCAACAAGGTACTCTCCCACGGCGAGGAAGTGCTGGAGCGCGACGCACAGTTCACCCGCACCGAGTGGGAACAGATGAAGGCTGAGATGACCGCCTTGCGCGCGTTCAACTATTTCTATCTCCTGCGCGCCTTCAAGGACATTCCCTACAGCAACGAGGTCATCAACTCCGACGAGGACACACGTGCTTTTGCCGCTACGCCTCAGATGGAAGTCCTCGACATCCTGATCAACGATGTCCGCCAAGTGGCTGGCAAGGGTCGCAACCGCAATGTACAGCTCATCGACACACGCGGCCTGATGACCAACACCAGTATCTATGCCCTCTTGGCTGAAATGTACCTCTGGCGTAGTGCTCTTCGCGAAGGTCGTGGATTCTCCACGGACAGCGTTCGCATGGATGCCGACAGCGTGATCTACTTCGGTCAGAAATCGCTCGACTATCTGGCCACGCAGAACCAACAGCTCACCAGCAGCACCCACGACCGCCCCAGCAAGAAGACGGATGACTTCGAAAGCGGCCTCACTAATGCCCCGCTCATCAAGAACGAGGATATGGAGAACGACTACAACGCTCAGCGCTCCATCACCATCGACAGCTACGAAGCCATCTTCTATTCAGGCAACAGCGACGAAAGCATCTTCGAGTTGCAGTTTTCTCAGGAAAACAGCCGTAAGAATGATGCAGTCACCCATTTCTTTGGCCATTCCAACGGAACGCACTTCGCGTCCAATGAGCAGGCTATGACAAATGCCGTCGGAAGCAAGTTGGTCGATAAGGACAGCCGAATGTGGTACAGCTGCATGAGATATACCACCGATATGTCACGTGACCAGCTGGAGGAAGGCTACTGCCTGAAATGGATGGATAACCTCTACTACTTCACCAATGGACGAGTGGTTACCCATGCCGAAAACATGTCCTACCACAACTGGATTTTCTATCGCCAGACGGATGTCATGCTGATGATGGCTGAAGCTTTTGCTGTCCTCGGTCAATACCAGCGGTGCCGCAATATCGTGGATGCTATCCAGATGCGTAATATGCTGGATCAGAAGACGGGTCTCTCCGTCTCCTCCGACAACAACAAGGACAAGTGCATCGACCTCGTCATGAGAGAACGTCTCATCGAGTTCGTCGGTGAGGGCAAGCGCTGGTTCGACCTCGTCAGGTATGCCGAGCGCATCGGTGGCGGTCACAACCCCGACCCACGCGAGCCGCAATACACCGACGGTGCTGACGGCGTAGCCAAGATGGTGGACAACTATCTGGCCAAGGGTGCTTACAGCCGTCTCTCACAGAACTTGAAGAACCGTCTGAAGAACCGCTACGGTCTCTACTGCCCCATCTACTTTAAGGAACTTCGCGCGAACAAATACCTCATCCGTCAGAACCCCGTTTGGGATCGCAGGAAGGGTATGGACACCGAGGAAGAATAAGAACTGTTTACAACGCTAATCAATCATCACAGATATGAAACCAATAGCAAAAATCCATCAACTCAAGCTGGCCCTGACGGCTGTCCTCTTCGGCGTCCTCCTCGTGGGATGTACTGAGGAGATCGACACCTCGGCACGCTTTACCCTGACGGAGTACACAGTCCTCTCCTACCTCGAGAGCGACTCCATCTTCTCCGAGTACGTCAAGTTGATACATCAGGTGCCGGTCAGCTCACAGTCGGCCTCGTCTGTGGCACAGCTGCTGTCGGCACGCGGCAAGTACACCTGCTTTGCGCCCGACAACAAGGCCATCCAGGATTACCTCGACACTCTGGCGGCCAAAGGCATCATCCCCAGAGCGAACTGGGAGAGCTTCCCCAATGAGAGGGTGCTCGACTCCGTCCGCAAGATCATCGTGCTGAACAGCATCATCGACGGTAGCCGCAACGGCGAAGTCTATGAAGTAGGCGATATCTCCTCGAAGGATGACAACGACGAGCTGCCCACAGCCAACCTCAACGACCGTAAGATCTACAAGACATCCATCTCGCAGACCGACTCCATCTTCATCAATGGCGTGGCACTCATCGACCTGAATAACCGCGACGTAGAGACCATCAACGGTCGCGTCCATCAGGTTCACGCAGTCATCGCTCCCAGCAACGACACGATGTCCGACCTCTTCCGCCAATGGATTGCTGAAAACAAGTTCGGCTTCCTCGTAGCATCCAAGCTCATTTTGGCTGCCGGTCTGGAGGACACACTCAGCAAGACGCGCGACGATGTGTGGGAACAGCTCTATCTCACCAAGAAAGTGAAGGATCTGCCCAACCACCCGACAGAGCCCGACCAGCCCGGTTCCATGCCAGAGCATAGGAAATACGGCTTCACCATCTTCGCCGAGACCGACGATATCTGGGAAGCTGCAATTGGCAAGTCCGCTCAGGACATCACGGTCGAGGACGTCAAGAACTACTTGATCATGAAGGGTGCGTACCCCGAAGCTTCGACGGACAACCTCTATCAAAACCCCAGCAACATCATCAACCAGTTCATCACCTATCACATCCTCCCCGAGAAACTGAGCCGTGACAAGCTGGTCATCCACTACAACGAACGTGGCTACTACTGGAAGACGAACGGCACACGCTACACCATCCCCGTGTATGAATACTACACCACAATGGGTAAGCGCCGCCTGTTGAAGATCTTCGAGAGCGTTGAGTCGAGTGGCATCTACCTCAACCGCTTCCCCATTCTGCGCAACGGACGCGGTATGTACAGCCCCGAACAGCTTGACAAGGATGACTACCATGAGAGCGGATTCTTCCGCGAGGTAGGCAGCAGCCACGCTATGTACCCCGATGAGAACGTGGGTATCAAGATCAACTATGAGACTGAGGTGGGAGCCAACCACCAGAACCTCATCAACGGTTGCATCTACCCGATTGACCGCATCCTCGTCTATACCGAAAACATCCAGAAGCGCCTTGCCGGTGAACGAATTCGCATCGATATGGCAGCTATGTTCCCCGAATTCATCAACAATGACATCCGTCGTCCCATGTCCTACTACCCGTCGGGTGCCACCTTCACCAAGGGAATCCCTGTCAACTACCAGTATCTGGCCGACTGTAAGATTGAGGAAGGTACGCTGTTCTACTACTTTGGTGCTTTCGAGCGTTCATGGAGTAACTATCAGATGGACGAATTCAACATCATCGGTAAGTACGAAATCACCATGCGTCTGCCGCCCGTGCCGACTAAGGGTCACTATGAGATCCGCTTCGGCGTAAGCTCCGGTTCATCCGTCCGCAGTATGTGCCAAGTCTATTTCGGCGACAACCTCAACTACCTCCCCGCTGCCGGTATTCCTATGGATCTCCGCATCGGTTTCGTCAACCACCGCTTCCAGAACAGCACGCAGACTTCCAACTTCGGTTACTCGTCCAACGATGACTACAAGGCCGAGTTAAAGCTCTCCATGGAGGAACAGGATGAAATCACCAAGTCCCTTCGCTCCCGTGGTTTCATGAAAGGTCCCAAGTACTTCCACTGCGGCAACAGCACGTCAGCATCCCTCGGTATCGAGAATGAACACGTGACGCGTCGCATCATGGTCAGTGCCGATATGGATCCGGACAAGACCTATTACATCCGCTTCAAGAATGTGCTCAACAACGAGAAACTCCAATTCTTCACGGACTACCTCGAGTTCGTCTCCAAGGATGTCTATGACAATCCTGTTGAACCCGAGGACTATTGGTAATTAAAAAACTATGCAACTATGATACAAGGAAAAATCACACGATGCATCCAGGCAGGACTTGTCGGAGTAGCCATGATTGCGCTACTCCCCGCCTGCACTGACGACCATTTTGTTGTCCAAGAAGGAGGCGGAGTCGGAGAGAATGCCACACTCACGCTGTGGGAGCAAATTGAAGCCGATCCCGATTTGAGCAACTTCGCCAATATCGCGAGGAAGACACCCGCCTTCAAGGACGAGAAACATCCCATCAAGAACTACACGTTCAAGGATGTCCTCAGCAGCAATCAGACACTGACGGTGTTCGCTCCGACAAACAGTGCTTTCACAGCTGAAGAGGTTCAATACTACGATTCTCTCGTACAGGTACGCCCCTACGATGTGTTCCTGCGCCTTGTGGGCAATCACATTACCCGCAACCGCTATGCCGCCACGGGAACGAATCCCAGCGGCGAGCCGGAGAAGCTGGTGATGGTGAACAACAAGAAGGCGACCTTCGACCGTGCAGCTAAGATGTTCAAGGGCATCCCACTCTTGAAGGCCAACATCCCCGCCACCAATGGCGTTCTCCACAAGATCGGAGCACAGTCCACGTTTGCCTACAACATCTATGAATACATCCGCGCCAACGACCACAAGTACCGTAAGATCAACGAGTGGCTCGAACAGCACGACACCCTGTACTTCAACTCCAGTTTGAGTGCCGAGGCTGGTTCCAACCCCGAGACAGGTGAGCCGATCTACGTGGATAGTGTCTATACCCGCTACAACTCGCTGTACGCCTATTCCTACAGCCCCCGTTCCGTGGAATGGGTGATGCCTCACAAGGGTGTCAACGCCAACCTCGAAGCAGAGGATAGTATCTGGGCAATGGTTCTCCCCAGCGATGACGCTTGGAATGAAGCCTACCAGAAGATGGGACCGTGGTACACGTATGCCAACACCTATTTCGACAAGTCAAAGGAGGAGTCCCTCGGCAAGGACAATCCTTCTGCCAAGAGAGCCATGACGCTCACCGTCACCGACTCGCTGAAGGATGTATCCTTCGCCATGGATATGGTTTCCCCGCTGGCCTTCAATGTCCGTATGCAGAAGCGTATTCCCGAGCAGCCCAATTTCTGGACCATCGAAACCTTCCTGCAATATCAGATCAAAAAACTCTTCAACACCCGTACCGACACCTTCACCATCGATGAGAATGCTACGGCAGACGTGAAGCCGCTGATCTTCGACGGCAAGGAGCCTGTCACCGTGTCCAACGGTATTCTCTACCCCGTGGATCACTGGAACTACCACAAGTCATTCGGCTACAAGGATGTCGAGGTGAAGTTGAACGGATTCAGCATCTTCCAGAACGTTCGCTATAACCTCACGACACAAGAGCAGAAAGAGCGTACGTACCAGGGCGACTATGAGGTTTACAGCTTCAACAGCGAAACGAGTAAACTGGCCAACGACAGCGCACTCGGAAGAGTCAGCAAGAACACCTTCATGACCTTCTTCATCACCAACACGTCCAAGCATTGCGCTGAGATCAAGCTCAGAGGCAACGATGCCGACCAACAGGTGTGGAGCAACATCCCCTATGACATCTACCTCGTCATGGTGCCTGACTTCTACCGCGTTGATCCAGACTCCATCATTGCCGTTACGCCGGGTGAAACGCCCTTCAAGAAGAACAAGCTACAGGTGGAAATCAACTACCTGAGCGATGACCTCAAGGAGAGCAAGACACCTGCGATGAAGTTCGACTACGACGGAGAGAAAGTGGATACGATCCTCGTCGGAACGTTCACTTTCCCCTACTCGTACAGGAACTTGTCTAAGACCTATCCGACAATGATTATCAAGTCGCAGACCGTGACCACGGCGATGAAAAGTGAGGGCTATCAGTCCAACTTCTCTATCGACAAGATTATCCTCAGAGCGAAAGAAGATTAAGAATGAATCCTAAAATATTGGAAATCATGAGTAAGAGATTCAATCCATCAAACCTCCATAAGGCATTCCGTCTTGCGCTCTGCCTGTTCCTCATGGCAGGAGCATACGCTCCAGTCATGGCACAGGACGCGGTGGACGAAGAGGCCATTGCCGAAGCTGACAGTGCCGCGTTGGCCAAACGACGCATTGCCAAGAAGGCTGTGAAAACATACGAAATGAAATCTGTTGCCGGTACAATCACTGATGCCGCCACGGGACAACCCATGGGAGGTGTACGCATACAGGCACTGCAGCTTCCACGCTACTCCACGCTGACCGAAGAAGACGGTACTTACCGACTCGAAGTGCCCGTCTTCTGCTATGCACTCGTCATCGATGCCCCCGACTACAACCTCCTGCAGATGGCTATCAAGGGAGAAACTGGTCAGGACGCCAAACTGCTGAGTGACAAGTTCAGTGGATTCTACACGGATGGCACTACGATTACCGCACAGAAGAAGATCATGCTGAATGAGACCAGCTCCATCAGCGTCGAGACCGATATGCAAAACCTGATGGCTGGTGACATCCATTCCAGCAGCCGTGCCGCTCTGCCCGGTCAGGGAGCTTACTTCACCATCCGTGGTATCAACTCCATCAACGCCAACGCGCAGCCGCTGTTCATCATTGACGGCAATATGGTTGACCTCGAAGAGGATCGCACCAGCCTCCACCAGGGCTATTTCAACAATATCCTGGCAGGCTTGGATCCCGAGAACGTCGAGAGCATCCAGGTGCTCAAGAATGGTACAGCGCTCTATGGTGCCAAGGGTGCCAACGGTGTGGTGATCATCACGACCAAGCGCGGTCACAGCCAAGCTACAAAGATTAATGTACGCGTGTATGGCGGCGTAGAACTTGCTCCGTCACGCTTGTCCATGATGGACGGCGACGCTTACCGCTCCTACCTCAGCGAACTTGCAGGTACGGTCAAGGATGTCCGCGAATCAACCTCCGGAAGCCTCAGCCAGTACGCCTTCTTGAACGAGGCACCTGAGAGCAGCAACTACTACCGCAACGTCTTCCACAACAACACCGACTGGCAGAAGGACATGTACCGCACAGCCTTCACGCAGAACTACAAGGTCAGTGTCGAGGGTGGTGATGATATCGGTATGTACGACCTCTCATTAGGCTACACCAAGGGACAATCTACCTTGAAGGGCAATGACTTCAGCCGCCTGAACCTCCGTTTCAACACCGACATCAAGGTGTTTGAGAAGCTTCGCGCCGGACTCGACATCGCCTACAACCAGACCAGCTACAACGTCCTCGACAACGGTTGGAGCGAGGACTATGAAATGCAGAACATCGGTTCCACCAATGTACTCGGTCTGATTCAGGCTCCCTTCCTCTCGCCTTACGCCTATTATCACGACGAGAACACAGGTCGTCTGGAACTCTCACAGGAGTATGCCGGTAAGTACGCCTCCACCAATGGCGCGGGCCGCTGGATCCAGAACCCGTTCTCCTTCCCCCACGGGCTTGACTACGACATCAATGAATGTCTGCGCAACCCCTATTGGATCATCCGCAACGGTAAGGGAAAGAACAAGAACTATGCCGAGCTCACACAGATCAGCATCAACTTCTCCCCGAAGTATCAGGTGACCAAGCAGTTCTCCATCAGCGACCGCTTCAACTATACCCTGAACCGCAACAACGAGAAGTACTTCCTGCCCATCAACGGTGCTACGATGTACTTCCTCCAGGATCTCGGCGAAATCAGCTCTGTGCTGAAGTCACAGTTCACCAAGGAGAGCACCATCAACAACGACCTGCGCATAGAATGGGCCAACACCTACGGTGCCCACACCATCGATGTCTTTGGCGGTTGGCGATACAACAACTACAGCTACAGCTACTCCTTCATGCGAGGTTATAACAATGAGAACGATAAGCTGCCCAACATCTCCAAGAACATGCAGTATGTGAACTACGGCGGTACCAAGGACAACTGGATC
>CAJORF010000037.1 GCA_905236985.1 uncultured Bacteroidaceae bacterium
GAGAGTCAGACCCCTCATGGGCATCTGCCTCGGCAACCAGCTGTTGGCACGTGCTGCAGGTGCCAAGACCTACAAATTGAAGTATGGCCATCGCTCCCACAACCAACCCGTGCAACAAGTGGGGACGAATCGTTGTTTTATTACCTCGCAGAACCACGGCTATGCAGTAGATGCCGACACATTACCCGCCGACTGGGAACCCCTCTTTGTGAACATGAACGATGGCTCGAACGAGGGCATACGTCACAAGTCGTATCCATGGTTCTCTGCACAGTTCCACCCCGAAGCCTGTAGTGGACCAACGGATACGGAATGGATGTTTGATGAGTTCATAAAGACCCTCTCCCCGCTCCCCCATAAGGGAGAGAGCCTCACTCTATTCGAAAGCTGCGCGCAGCCACTCCCCTCCCTAACGGGAGGGGTTGGGGGTGGGTCTTCCTCTTCCGTTTTATTACTTGGTTCCGGCGCCCTGAAAATTGGGCAGGCAGGCGAGTTCGACTATTCTGGTGCACAAGCTTTGAAAGCACTGAAGGAAGAGGGCATCAGGAGTATCCTCATCAACCCCAACATTGCCACTGTGCAGACCTCCAAGGATGTAGCTGATACGTTATATTTCCAGCCCGTGACACCAGAGTTTGTAGAGCGCGTCATTGAAAAAGAAAGGCCTGATGGCATCTTGCTTTCCTTCGGTGGACAGACGGCATTGAACTGCGGCGTGGAATTATATAAAAGAGGTGTGTTGGAGAAATATGGCGTCAAAGTGCTGGGAACACCCATTCAAGCAATCATTAACACGGAGGATCGTGACCTCTTCGTGAAAAAGCTCGATGAGATAGATGTTAAGACCATCAAGAGCGAGGCGTGTTCCTCAATTGAAGAAGTACAAAAGGCGGCTCATGAACTGGGCTTTCCCGTCATCCTCCGTGCGGCTTATGCTCTTGGCGGTCTCGGCTCAGGCTTCTGCGACAACGATACAGAACTGTTGACACAAGCAGAAGAGGCCTTTTCGTTCTCGTCGCAGGTACTTGTCGAGAAATCACTGAAGGGTTGGAAGGAAATCGAGTACGAAGTCGTGCGCGATCGTTTCGACAACTGCATCACCGTCTGCAACATGGAGAATTTCGACCCCCTCGGCATACATACGGGTGAATCGATTGTTGTGGCTCCCTCGCAGACGTTGACAAACGCCGAATATCATAAGCTCCGTGCACTTGCCATCAAGATTATCCGTCATATTGGTATCGTCGGCGAATGCAATGTGCAATACGCCCTCGACCCAAACAGCGAGGACTATCGCGTCATCGAGGTTAACGCCCGACTGTCACGATCTTCAGCATTGGCATCGAAGGCAACGGGCTACCCGTTGGCTTTCGTAGCTGCTAAACTCGGCCTTGGTTATGCCCTTTTCGACCTGAAGAACAGCGTCACCAAAACAACCTCTGCTTTCTTTGAGCCCGCGTTAGATTATGTCGTATGTAAGATTCCACGTTGGGATCTCTCCAAGTTTCATGGTGTGAACCACGAATTGGGCTCCAGCATGAAGAGCGTAGGTGAGGTGATGGCCATCGGTCGTACCTTTGAGGAAGCCATGCAGAAAGGGTTGCGAATGATAGGGCAAGGAATGCACGGTTTTGTGGACAACAAAAGCCCTAACCCCATTCCCGAGCTATGCTCGCCTTTCCGTAGCCTTTCCCGTAATGGAGGGGAGGACTCCGGCGGGCTGGATATGACATGTGGGAATGAAAATCTTCCCTGGGGAGATTTAGATGGGGCTTTACATCATGCTACCGACACGCGCATCTTCGTCATCGCTCTGGCCATGATGATGGGCTACACGGTGGAGCAGATCCACCGGTTGACGAAGATAGACAGATGGTTCCTGCAGAAGCTCCATCATATCGTGCAACTCAACGAACGTCTGAAAGCCTTTGCGCAGTTCTCTGAGTTTGCCGAATTTATGGAATACTCAGAACTTCTAGAATACTTGGAAGTACCCGAATTTGTAGGACTTCTCCGTGAGGCTAAGATATACGGCTTCTCAGACTTCCAGATAGCCCGCGCACTCGGACTCGGAGAGAACCGTACGATGGAAGAGGCCGGCCTCCTAGTTCGAGAGTGGAGGAAGGAACTCGGTGTCATCCCCACTGTCAGCCAAATCGATACCCTCGCAGCAGAATATCCTGCCCATACCAATTACTTATATCTCTCATATCTCTAATTGGTGGTGGATGCAATGGCTCTACAGATCGTGGTGAAGACGTGTGAATAAGCGGGCGGCCAGCGCACCGCTGAGGTTGTGCCACACGCTGAAGATGGCTCCGGGAATGGTGGCCAAAGGGTAAGCCGCGAAATGGAGGGTTGCGAGACTGCTGGCTAAGCCGGAGTTCTGCATTCCCACTTCAATGGAGATGGCGCGCTTCTTGGGTTCAGAAAGTCCCAATAAGCGTCCGATGAGGTAGCCCAGACCTAAGCCGCAGAGGTTATGAAGGATGACCACGAGGATGACCAGCAGGCCGCCAACCAACAGGCGGTCGGCATTATGCGCCACGATGATGCCCACGGCCAAAGCAATGGTCAGCGATGAGAAGGCGGGCAGGTAGGGGACGACGGCCTGGGTGAGACGCGGCAGGAAACGTTGGCAGAGCAGGCCAATGACAATCGGGGCAATAACCACATAAACGATGCTCAGGAGCATTCCGAGCGTATCGACCTCGACCATCGTACCAGCCATGATCCAGACGAGTAGGGGAGTGAGAACGGGAGCCAGGAGCGTGGAGGTGGCGGTCATGCCGACGGAGAGGGCTAAGTCACCCTTGGCCAGATAGGTGATCACATTGGAGGCCGTACCGCCCGGACAGCAACCGACGAGGATAACGCCAAGAGCCAGTTCTTGTGGCAAGGAGAAAACCCACGTCAGTGCCAACGCAAGCAGGGGCATCACCGTGAACTGAGCCAGACAGCCGATGAGGATGTCCTTGGGGCGGCTGAGCACGATGCGGAAATCCTTAGGGGAGAGCGTTAGGCCCATTCCGAACATGATGACGCCCAGTAGGGGATTGATCGTCCAGGTGTCAACCCAAGCGAAGGAAGCTGGAAACCACAGCGAAACAGCCGCTACGAGTAGCACCAGCACACCCATATATTCAGAGATGTAATCACAAAGTCTTTTCATAGGGATTCGGTTGAAAACGTATTTTTTGCGTGCAAAAGTAAGCAAAATACTGTGAAAAATTGGGAATAGGAGAGAAAAAGTGACAAAATGTGGGTAAAAAGATGTATTTTTGCATCCGAAATGAATACGTTACGAAAATATGCGCTATTTGCGTTGCTGTTGCTGGCCTTGCCCGCTATGGCAGCAAGTGTGATCCGTCAGGCAAAAGATGCGATGAAGAAAAAGCAGAACCTCGAGCAGACAGCGAAGACGCTGATGGCCGAGGCTGCTAAACCTGAGACGCGTCACAAGGACAAGATTGAGTGTCTGCAGCTGGCTGCTGAGTGCAGCCAAATGCTCTATGAAGCGGAGAACCTGAAGCTCTACCTCAAGCAGAAATACGATACGGCGAAGTTCTTCAATTCGATTCTTGATATGTTCATCCGTCTGGAGATGGCTGACAGCGTTGGGGCTTCGCCAGATGAGAAGGGGCGCGTGAAACCTGTCAACCGGCGTCGTAATCACGACATCCTCAAGCCGTTTCGCGCAAACTTGCTGAACGGCGGAAGATGGTATTTCCGCAAGGCGCAGTTCGCGCAGGCTTACCCCTATCTCGACACCTACGTCAGCACGGCCTCGCATCCCCTCTTCGTGGGCGACTCGCTCCTGAAGGCTGATACGCTCGTGCGTCAGACGGCCTATCTGGCGGCTGTGGCGGCTCATGGCAGCAATAACCATGATGGTGTAATCAAGCATACAGCTCTGGCCAAGGAGGCGGGGCTGAAGAGTTATCTTATTCAGGAATACTATGCTCGGGCACTTCTTGCCAAGGGCGATTCAGCCACTTGGCTGCGCGCTCTCGATGACGGCAATCGCGAGTTCCCCATTCACCCCTTCTTCTTCACGAATCTCATAGATTATCACATCGATAATGGTGACTATGAGCGCGGTCTGGCACTTGCCGACTCGATGACTCACGTGGAAGACAGCGTTGCGCTGTTCTGGTATGCCAAGAGTTTGGTGTACCTGAAGATGGGCAAGGACCGTGAGGTCATCGATGCCTGCGACTCGTGTCTGGCGCGCGATCCCCAATACACGGACGCCTATTTTAATAAGGGTATAGCCTCGCTGAACCTCGCCGTCATCTTTACCGAACAGGCGTGTACGGACATCAATGATCCGCAGAGCCGACGTGACCGCGAGATCATCCGCAGTCTGTACCTGCTGGCCAAGCAGCCGATGGAAAAAGTGAGGGAGTTGTCACCTGATGAACCCTCGCGCTGGGCATCGCCGCTATATCGTATCTACCTGAACCTGAATATGGGTAACGAGTTCGATGAGATGGATCGCATCCTCAAGAACTTACATAAGTAACGGCTATGAAATCCGTGTCGTATCCAAGCTTCATTCCCCTTATGTTCATGCTCGCGTGGCTCTGCACGGCGTGTAGGGGAGGACAGGAGACGGCCTCTCAGCATGTCCGTTCGGCAGTCGATTCGCTCAATACATTGGCCTACCAATGGCACTATCGCGATGTCGATTCCGTGCGTGAATGTGCATCCCGCGCTTACGCTCTGGCTGACAGCATCCACTACGAGGAGGGCTTGGCCGAGGCCATGAACAATCTGGCCTTCGAGCGTTTCCAGCAGATGGACTTCGACAGCGCGCAAGTCATGGCAGATGAGATCCGTGAAACGACAAGCGATGCTGTGGAGCTCCTGGTGGCTGATGTGATGCAAATGAAGGTGTCACAGCGCACGAGCGATAACTTGGCCTTCTTTCGCCATCGCAGTCACGCCCTGCAACGCATCGGGAAGCTCGAGCGCCGTGAGAAACGCATGACAGCTCGCCGCCGCCGCCGTTTCAACTACGCCCGCGCAGACCTCCACATCGTGGCTTCCACCTATTTCTATTACCTCGACCAACAGGAGCGCGCCATCGCTGAGATACGTGCGGCGGAGTCGTACTGCCAACTGCCTGAGGACACGGCTCAATGGCTCTACTACTGCTATATGCGCGGTTCGGGCGGATTGAGCGAGCGTAGTGGAACGGAGGCCATCACGATCGAGGAGTTCGACTATCTTCTGCCTTGCTTTTGGCTGGCTCGTCGCGCCGGCTACATCTTCTTCGAGGCGAATGTCGAGCAGTCGCTGGCGATGCTCTTTGCCGACAGTGTGCGTTTGGAGGTCGTGCGTGAGATGCAGCCCGAAGTGGTGTCGGCTCTCACTCAGCACTTCGGCAGCGAAAATACGGCGATGACAATGGCTGAGTCAGCCTACAACCATTTCGTTGCCTACGACGATCTCTATCAGCAGGCGTGCGCACTGCGAACCCTTGGCGAGCTGTCCTTTGACGATGGCCGCTATGGCGATGCCATCCGCTACTACGCTCAGGCGTTGGCCTGTGTCAATTTCCATCATCAATGCTACTACGCCCCTGAGGACGTGCTTGCCGCTGCGCAGCCAGACCTATCTGTGCTGTCCGAATGTGACCTGCTGCAGACTTATAATCCGATGCCTGAATCGGAGTCCGTTGAACGCCGATGGATGCGTTCGTCCTCAGTGCGTACCGTACCTGAATGGATTGCCGGCATCCGACAGCAGTTATCCGTGGCTTTCAGTGCGTTGGATATGAGAGCGGAGTGTGACTACAACCGCAACATTTATCTCGATTTGCTCGACGTGACGCGGGAGGATGCCGAGTTTGAGAGTCGTGCTGCCGAACTCCAGAATGAGAGCCAGCGGTTGCGGCGGACGTGGGCTGCGGTGGCTCTGGCTGCACTGTTGTTCATGTCCTTCATCCTATATCTCCTGCGACATTGGCGGCGTCGCACACAGATGCAGAACCGTTTGCTGCGACAGAAGATTCAACAGATCCGAGAGACTGCCCGACAGCAACAGGCAGAACTCGAAGAGGAGCAAGAACTCCTTCGCGAGCAACAGGCTGCCACAGAGCTGCGCCTCGTTCGCGATAAGCAGCAGAACATTGAGAAGCGAGCCAAACTGCAGCTGGCAGGTGGCATACAGCCGTATCTCAACCGCATGATTCATGAGGTGGAACGTATGCAGCAGCGTGGCGAGACTTCCCAGGCCTCTCTCCATTATATCAGCGAGTTGGCAAACCGCATCAACGATTACAATAACTTGCTGACTGAATGGATCCAGATGGAACAGGGACAGCTCAGCCTGCAAATCACCTCCTTCGCGCTGGAGCCGCTGTTCGATGCCATTCGCCACAGTCGCTTTGCCTACGAGCAGAAAGGGCTGACCCTCGATGTGACCGCTACAGACTTCAGCGTGAAGGCCGACCGCGCTCTCACGCTCTTCATGCTCAACACCTTGGCCGACAATGCCCGTAAGTTCACACCCGAAGGCGGAAACGTCAGCATCATGGCATCCTACGGCGAGAGCAACGAACGCCCCTATGTGGAACTTTCCGTGCAGGACACGGGCTGCGGACTCAGCAGCGATGATGTCAATCTCATACTGAATAATAAAGTCTATGATGCCGCCAAAGTGGGCAGCACGGACGACGTTTCGGCCACCAATTCCCAGAAAGGCTACGGCTTCGGACTGATGAATTGCAAGGGCATCATCGAGAAATACCGTAAGACGGGACCGCTCTTCGGCGTCTGCGCCTTTGGCATAGAGAGTACGAAGGGCAAGGGCAGCCGCTTCTGGTTCCGCCTGCCGCGCGTGATGATGCTGTTGGCCGTGGTCATCGCCTTGGCTGTGCCATCCGCCCCAACGCTCGCTGCCCCATCAACGCTCGACATTCCGTCGTCGCCCTTCCCTCGCGAGGCATACGTGTTGGCTGATTCCGTCTATGCGTGCAACCTCACGGGACGCTACGCAGAGGCGCTCATCTTGGCCGACTCCGCCTTCCGCGTGATGCGTAATGAAGGTCAAGATGATGCGCTGTATGATGCTGATCAACTCTCTATGAGTGAGAATGGTAAGGAGCCTGTGGAATACCAATGGTTCCATCGTCAGGCGGCGGTCGATTATTCGATCCTGCTTGGTCTGCGCAATGAGGTGGCGGTAGCCGCCCTGGCTCTGCACGACTGGCCGCTCTACCGCTACAACAACCGCGTATATTCCCGTCTCTTTAAGCTGACGAACCAAGACACGACGCTTGAAGCCTACTGTCAGCAGACCGAACACTCGCATGCCAATGAGCGGCTGGCCATTATCGTGCTGGTCATCATCTTCGTCCTTGGTGCCGCTGCTTTTGATGCCCTCTACATCCATCCACACGTTCTGTTCCGTCGCAAGCTGGCTGCGCTTAAGGCCGAGCATGTGGCACAATTGCAGCGAAAGGAGGAGATGGAGAGCGAACGGCGTCAGACCGACTTCGAACTGGCTGAGGACGAGCATCGCCGCCGTCTCTATGAGGAAAACCGTCTGCATGTGCAGAACCAAATCATCGACAACTGCCTCTCGACCATTAAGCACGAGACGATGTACTATCCCGGTCGCATCGAGCAGCTTGTGGACCGGCTGCAGGACTCCAATTCTTCTGACGACGCAGGCGCGCTCCTTGCTACACTGGGCGAAACGATCACCTATTATCGTGAAATCCACGGCTTGCTCACGGCGCAGGCTTCGTCGCAGTCTGAGGCTCTGAACTTCCGTCGCCGCAGACAGACGTTCACCGACCTGACGTCATCGCTGCCCAAACACGTCGCCTCCGTAGCGCGTCAAAGCGATCTGCAGGTTGCACTGACCCTCAAGGATAACACCACCGCTGCACTCGTTCGCTGCGATTCAGACCTCATCACCTATCTCCTCACGGAGCTCATCGACTACGAGGTCAAGCTTATAGCGTCACGATGCGGTCAGACCTCTCCGTCACAGAACGGCTTTCAGCCCTCATCCACCCTTACTCTCGCCCTGACAGGCAGCACCGACGGTCGCTTCATGTGCTTCACGCTTACCAACCCCTGTGTCACGCTCTCAGACGCGGAACTCCACGACTTCTTCATGCCACATGAAGGCGGCGTTCCGCCTCTCATCTGCAAGCAGGTTATCCGCGAGCATGACACTTTCCTTGGTCATCCTGGCTGCCGCATCAATGCCGAGAGAGTAGGAGAGGGGCACGCGGTTTGGTTCACGATACCCATTATATATTAACAATTATACATTCAACCACTATATGGATCCCTTCAAAGTCATCATCGTAGAAGATGTGAAGCTCGAGCTGAAAGGCACCGAGGAAATCTTCCGTTCAGACATCCCGGAAGCCGAGATACTCGGTACCGCCATGAACGAGGGCGAGCTGTGGGCACTCATGCGCAAGCAGTTACCCGACCTGTTGCTCCTGGACTTAGGTCTGGGCGGAAGCACCACCATCGGCGTTGATATCTGTCGCCAGGTTCATAGCCGTTATCCCGAAGTCAAAGTCCTGATTTTCACGGGTGAGATACTCAACGAACGCCTGTGGGTAGATGTCCTGCAAGCGGGCGCACAAGGCATCATATTGAAGACGGGCGAGTTGCTGACGCGCAATGATGTGCGTCTGGTCATGAGCGGACGTCAGTTGGTGTTCAATCAGCCCATTCTCGAGAAGATTGTGGCGCGCTTCAAGCGGAGTGTGACGGGTGACAGTATGCGCACGGATGCTGTCATCGACTACGACATCGATGAGTACGACGAGCGATTCCTGCGTCACCTCGCCCTCGGCTACACCAAGGACATGATCTCGCAGCTCAAGAATATGCCCTTCGGCGTCAAGAGCTTGGAGAAACGGCAGGTGGAGCTCATCAACCGTCTCTTTCCCCAGAACGAGCGTCAGGGCGTCAATGCCACACGCCTCGTAGTGAAAGCCTTGCAACTGCACATCATCGATTTGGATCATCTGAAGCCCGATAACGAATAACAATTTCATGAACTTCAACGATCTCAATCCAGCTCAGCGTGATGCCGTACTCTACACGGACGGACCATCGCTGGTCATTGCCGGCGCCGGTTCGGGCAAGACGCGCGTACTGACCTACAAAATCGCCTACCTCCTCAGTCAGGGTATGAGACCATGGAACATCCTGGCTCTCACCTTCACCAACAAGGCTGCTGAGGAGATGAAATCGCGTATCGGGCAACAGGTGGGAGCGGATGCTGCGCGCGGCCTGTGGATGGGTACTTTCCATAGCATCTTTGCCCGAATCCTGCGCACCGAACACGAAGCTATCGGTTTTTCTCCAGACTACACCATTTACGATTCCGCCGACTCAAAGAGCCTCGTGCGCAGCATCATACGTGAGATGGGACTTGATGACAAGACCTACAAGGCGAGCGCGGTTCTCAGTCATATCTCGGCTGCCAAGAACCGACTGATCCTGCCCTCGCAGTACCAGCGCGACCCGCAGATCTTCAAGGCCGATCAAAACGCGCGCATCCCCGAGACAGGAAAGATCTACGCCAACTACTGGGCGCGCTGTCGGCAGGCGGGAGCCATGGACTTCGACGACCTGCTGCTCTACACCTATCTATTATTCGCACATAGGCCGGAAATCTTGGCAAAGTATGAGGAGCACTTCCACTTCGTGCTGGTCGATGAATATCAGGACACCAACTACGCCCAGCACGCGATCGTCTGGCAGCTCACGCAACACCAACGCCGCGTGTGCGTCGTTGGCGATGATGCTCAGTCCATCTATAGCTTTCGTGGAGCCAATATCGACAATATCCTCACATTCCAACAGTTATATAAGGAGGCAAGGCTATTCAAGCTGGAGCAGAACTATCGTTCGACGCAGACCATCGTGGGTGCTGCCAATAGTCTGATCAAGCACAACCGAGGCCAGATTCCCAAGGAGGTTTTCTCTGAGAATGAACTGGGTCAGCCCATCCATATCTACGAATATTTCAGCGATATCGAGGAGGCTGCTGGCGTGGGCAAGAAGGTGGAGTACCTCCATCGCTACGATCACGTTGCTTGGAACGATATTGCCATCCTCTACCGTACCAACGCGCAGAGCCGCAGCTTCGAAGAGGCTTTCCGCAAGGAAAGCATACCCTACCGCATCTATGGTGGTGTCAGCTTCTACCAGCGCAAGGAGATCAAGGACATGATTGCCTACTTCCGACTTGCCGTAAACCCTAATGACGAGGAGGCACTCAAACGCGTGATCAACTATCCTGCCCGTGGAATTGGCAACACGACCCTGGACAAGATCGTCGCATGTGCCTCACAACACGCTGTTAGCCTTTGGGAGGTGATCACTTCGCCTGCGACCTATCAGCTTGCCGTCAACCGTGGCACCCTCACGAAGCTTGATGCTTTCGTGCAACTCATCCAGGGCTTCCGCTCCGTAGTGAACGACTTGGATGCGGCGCAGTTAGGCATGCGCATATCCAAGGAATCGGGCGTTAGCGCAGATTTGTTTAGCAGCCGCGAACCCGAATTTGTATCCAAACAAGAGAACCTGCAGGAACTGCTTGACGGTATGCAGCAGTTCGTGGATGACAGACAGGAGGAAGAGGGCAGCGACAGAATCCTCATGACACATTATTTGCAAGAGGTGTCGCTCCTGAGCGACCTCGACGAGAGCGACGATGACAGCGAGGAGAAGCTCTCGCTGATGACCGTACACGCTGCCAAGGGGTTGGAGTTCCGCGTAGTCTTTGTCGTTGGGATGGAGGAGAACCTGTTCCCCAATCAGATGTCTGCCACGTCTCCGCGCGACTTGGAGGAGGAACGCCGCTTGTTCTATGTCGCCATCACACGCGCCAAGGAACAATGCTATCTCACTCATGCTCAGAACCGTTACCGCTTCGGCAAGAGTGAGTTCTGCACGCCCAGTAGCTTCTTGAACGACATTGACCCACACTTTGTCACCAAGGACAACTCATCGGGCTTGGGTTCACGCCGTCGCACATCCTACGGGTCTGCCTCGTCATTCGGATCAGCCTCGCTCTTTGGCTCTTCCTCGCCCTTTGGTTCTCCGAGGGACTTTGGCTCGCATCCCACAGCTCATACCCCCCTTGCGCCTCGTCCGTCCACACCCCAGCCATCCGTCTCGTCTGTCCAGACGAGTGAGGGCTCGCTCTCTGTCGGTCAACGCATTGAGCACACCCGTTTCGGCCAAGGTGAGGTCATCGCGCTCACGGGAAATGGCATTGACGCCAAGGCCACGGTTCATTTTGACAATGTCGGTACCAAGCAGCTGCTTCTGCGTTTCGCCAAGTTCACCATTCTGTGATCAGATGAGAAAAAGACACGCTTAAACAGCTTTTTTCTGGTCATCCGTTCGTCACTTTGCAAAATATTCTTTATCTTTGCGCACAGAATATACGTTAAACGCTCAACCCTAAACGTTAAACGATACAATGCACATCGTCATCGCTGGAAATATAGGTAGCGGAAAGACTACCCTCACGAATATGCTCGCGCAGCACTATGGCTGGACGGCGCAGTTCGAGGCGGTCGATTACAATCCCTATCTCGAGGACTATTACAAGGATATACCTCGCTGGTCGTTCAACCTCGAAATCTACTTCCTGAAACAACGCTTCAAGGACTTGCTCGCCTTGGCCAATTCGCAAGAAACAATCATCCAGGACCGCAGCATCTACGAGGGCGTCTATGTCTTCACCACCAACAACCATCAGATGGGTAATCTCTCTGACCGCGACTTCGAGACGTATATGGAGCTCTTTGAGCAGATGACCGATATCCTGCGCTATCCTGACCTGATGATCTATCTGCGCGCCTCCGTGCCGCATCTCGTTGCTAATATTCAGAAGCGCGGACGCGACTACGAACAGTCCATGCCCATCGACTACCTTCGCAACCTCAACCATCTCTACGAGGATTTCATCTACGAGAAGTACCGCGGGCGCATCTTGCCCGTCGATGTCGATAGCCTCGACTTCCAGCATCGCCCCGAGGATTTCGCGCACATCATCGACCGCATCGACTCCACACTCTTTGGACTATTCAGTGAGAAGAATGAAAAATGAGAATTACCTTGAACCCTGAAATCTGAAACGAAATTATGCATATCGCCATCGCAGGAAACATAGGTAGTGGAAAGACTACCCTTACGAAGCTCCTTGCCGCGCACTACGGCTGGACTCCTCATTTCGAACCCGTCGATTTCAACCCCTATCTCGACGATTTCTACAAGGACATGAGCCGTTGGTCGTTCAATCTCCAGATCTACTTCCTGAACAAGCGCTTCAAGGACGTCGTGGAGATCGCCAAGAGCTCGGAGACCATCATACAGGATCGCACCATCTTCGAGGATGCCCGCATCTTTGCGCCCAATCTCCACGCACAGGGCTACATGAGCGACCGCGATTTCGAGAACTACAGCGACCTCTTTGACCTGATGATGTCGCTCGTGAAGTTGCCCGATCTCATGATCTACATCCGTTCCAGCATCCCTACGCTCATCTCGCAGATTCAGAAGCGCGGACGCGATTTCGAACAGAGCATCCGCATCGACTACCTCCAAGGTCTCAGCGAACGCTATGAGAAATGGATTGAGGGCTACAAGGGCAATCTCATCATCGTAGATGGCGACAACTGTAAGTTTGGTGATGACCCGTTGGCTTTCCAACAAGTCACCGATCTCATCGATGCTGAGCTCTACGGTCTGTTCCCCATCACAGGGGCTTAGGATCCCTAAAATCCGCAGATGATTTCTCAAGGGGCTCTGTTTTTCTTCCTGCTCCCTCTTCCGTCTTGAAGATGGCGAACTGTTGGTTGGCTTCGGCGATTGGTTTGAACATTCATCGCAGCTGAGTTCATCATCAAAATCCTCGTTATCGAAATCGAAATGATTCCTCGCGCGCGTTAGCTGCTGCCGCCGCCTACAAAAGGTTCGATATACGTAAACGGCTCGTAGTGAATCTTTTCGGGGAGATGCGCCGACAACTGTCTCAACAGCTGCCCCTTGCCACCAGCCCATTTCAAAAACGGTTTTGCTTCTGTGCTCATTGCTCTTTTGTCAGTTCTCTGCGGACAAAAGAAAGCGTACCCTCCTCCTTCACTCCAGACAAGGGCAGTCCACCACAGAAGCCCATACAGAGAGTTAGAAAGGAAGGGGTACGCCTATACAAGACAGGCGTATCCTCATTCCCCTGAGACCCTCTGTAGTAAAGTTTGGTGGACTTTTATGTCTGAGGTCTCTTAGAACTTAGATACTGCTATCTAATTCCACAATGTTAGCCAGTGCTCATGATGAGCAACAAAAGCGGTGCAAAGGTAACGAATTATCTCGAAACGCCATCGCTATCGCCCTGTTTTTTCGCCAATGGCACTGATTTCTGTTCGATCGTAGTCCGATGCATCCAGCACAATCTCGCAATTTCGGTACATCTGCCTCACCCGTTCCATGGCTTCCGCTACGTCGTCGGCCTCCACTTCCACGGGTGTGTTTAAATTTGCTTGTTACAACGGTGCGGTGCAGCACCTCCGTCACTACTGTATTTCTTCATACGACAATGCAAAATAACACAAAATCCCCCAATAAAATGGCATTAGATCAAAAAATAACAAATTAGGACTAATTTAATCTGATTAATTAGCGGCAAAGAGCGTTCCTTCAAAAGATCTTTTGCTGTCACAATTTGTGACCTCAAAACTACACCATGTCTAATCAGTCATAATCATTATTGAATCTTTGGATGCTCCATTTTCCCATTACACTTCGGGCATTTGCCTTCAATGGGGTTCCAAGTTGACAAGTGCTCATCGTTACCGCAATTGGGACATGTGGGATTATAGCGCATCAGGGCGAGATCGTCTGCCGACAGACTGACGATTTCGTTACAATTCTTACATTTGAAATTATAGAACTGTCAGGACATTAACGCATAAAAGCCCTGTGGCTCTGTCAATACATCATAACCACACTTTTTGCATCTGTATGCTTGTAATGTTGCCATGTTTCATCTACATATTTATGATAATTCGTGAATCTAATTCGTTCTCATTTGTGTAAAAACATGCGCAAGGACTCGAATTTATATGAAGGCTCTCTCATTAGCTTTCAAGACGGGTTGTGTCTTGAAATATTCAGCAATGGCTTTGGTTATTGCTTCTGTACTCAGAGGAGGCTAAATCCTTGTTTTCGGGGCAATGTTAAACAAGAAAACTTTTAGTGCCAAAAGAATCGCCAATTTTTATTTGTCCTTTAGGCATGAAAAAAGCATTGCCGACAGGGAGGGTGGGCATAAGAAAAACAGTCAGCTCACCAGCATCGATTTCCCAAAAACCGCTAAGAGTTTTGACGAAAACCCTTAGGGATAATGGACAAAACCGTTAGGGAAAATGTACAAAACCCTTAAGGGTTTTGAGAGTTCAGATAAAAAAGTGATGATAGAATCAAGGTCGCGGAATAGAGGAGGGCTATTTTTCAGATTTTAGGCAAAAAATTTGTTGGATTCCATAAAAAGCCTTACCTTTGCGGTCGATAAGGATTTGCGATAGTAGCTCAGTTGGTAGAGCATTGGCTTCCCAAGCCGAGGGTCGCGGGTTCGAGTCCCGTCTATCGCTCTGAACCATGAAGCCTTTAGCAGAACGTCTTCGTCCCATCTCACTCGATGGCTACATTGGTCAACAACATTTAGTTGGCCCCAATGCTGTTCTGCGCAGGATGATTGAAAGTGGGAGAGTGTCCTCGTTCATTCTTTGGGGACCGCCGGGCGTGGGTAAGACGACGCTGGCACAGATTATCGCTCACACCTTGGAAACACCTTTCTACACGCTGTCGGCTGTCACCAGTGGCGTGAAGGATGTGCGCGATGTGATTGACCGCGCGCGTAGCGGTCGTTTCTTTGACAGTAAGAGCCCCATTCTCTTCATCGACGAGATCCACCGCTTCTCCAAGTCGCAGCAGGACTCGCTGCTCGGGGCTGTCGAACAGGGCGTTGTGACGCTCATTGGAGCTACCACGGAGAATCCATCGTTCGAGGTCATACGACCGTTGCTTTCCCGTTGTGCCGTCTATGTGTTAAAGCCCCTGGGCAGGGACGATCTGCTGACGCTCCTTGACCGAGCCCTCCACGAGGATGTGGAGCTGAAGCAGAAGTCGATCACAGTCAAGGAGACTGATGCGTTGTTGCGCTATAGCGGCGGCGATGCACGCAAGCTGCTGAATATCATAGAACTCGTCACTGACACAGGAAGTGCCGATACGCCTATTGAGATCACGGATCAGCTCGTGGCCGACCGCTTGCAGCAGAACCCCTTGGCCTACGATAAAGGCGGCGAGATGCACTACGACATCATCTCCGCTTTCATCAAGAGCATTCGGGGGAGCGACCCAGACGCAGCCATCTATTGGCTGGCGCGCATGATCGAGGGAGGTGAAGACCCTGAGTTTATCGCCCGTCGCTTGGTCATTTCTGCGTCCGAGGATATCGGTCTGGCCAATCCCAATGCGTTGCTCCTGGCAAATGCCGCCTTCGACACCGTTCGCAAGATCGGTTTGCCGGAGGGGCGCATCCCCTTGGCCGAAGCCACCATCTATCTCGCCACATCCCCCAAGAGTAACTCGGCCTATATGGCCATTAACGATGCCCTCTCCTTTGTCAAGAAGACTGGCAATCAGCCCGTTCCACTTCATCTGCGTAATGCGCCGACCGAACTGATGGAAGAGTTGGGCTATTCGCAGGGCTACAAGTACGCCCACGACTACGAGGGTCATTTTGTCGAGCAGCAATTCTTGCCCGACAGGATCACTGAGCGTTTCTGGCACGCTCAAACGAACACAGCTGAATCAAAGCTACATGAGCGTATGATTCAGCTGTGGGGCGATCGTTTCAAGGATTAACTCCTTGCGTCGGTTTCCTATTTGATCATCACTTTCTTACCATTGATGATATTCAAGCCTCGTTGAGGTTGATTGATGCGTTGTCCGCTGGCGTTGAAGATCACGGGCATCTGGGGATGAACGGATGCGGTAGGTGTGCCGATGGATGAGAGCTGTGGATTGATGGTGATGGTGAGCTGGCTGGTGTTGCGTGCGAAATCCGTGTAGGTGATGGTGACGACACCATACTCCGCTTCAACGGCTTTGAGCTTGTTGCCTGTGACGGTGATGAAATCCGGCACCTCAAAGTGTATGGAGTCCGTGACGTTCTCCTGGTGTCCGTCAAGGAAAGTGGCGGTCACATTGATGTTCTTGGTGCGTCCTTTCTTCAGCGTCAGTTCGCTATCGACGTCAGCCGTGAGTTCTTTGACGGTGAACACTTGCTTGAGGTTATTGGGCAAAGTGTATTCCTCGTCTGCTCTCAAGGGTTGATTCATCAGCTTCAGTGCCTCGTAGGCATAGCGATATCCCATCATGCGATATCCCATGGCGGAAAAATGCCAGGGGTCGGTGTTGTTGCCTGGACAACCCTCTGAGGAGATGACGTGGGATGTGAGCACTACCTTGGGCATACGCGCCACGACGGTGTTATGACCATAGCACGCGCCACCCTGATCCTGACGCAACGTCTCGCCGACGAAGAGGGGCACGTCTTCTGCGTTCAGACCGAGGTCGGTAAGCATATCGTTGTAGATCTTCTTGACCATATTGGGCCAGTTGGGGTCGCCGTTGTTGGAGCAGCCCTGATGCAATAGGATGCCCTTGATGACGCCTACTTCCTGCGCTTTCTTCGCCATGTCGATGAGTCGCTGGTAGGGGTTGCCACCATAGTGCTGCTTGGCGATTGTCGCCCACCACTCGTTGGGGTTGTCATCGAGTTTCTGCTGGAACTTGTCCTTGTCGAACATCTCAATGGGGCTGCCGCCCATAGCTACCGCCACGACCCCCACTTTATGATCTTTGGGCAGGGCAGCCACCATCGTTCGACCGAAGTAGTCCGAGGGGCCGAGGCCGCCAATGGGGTTCACGATGGGCACCTTTGCCGTGTACCATTTGCCCAGCACACGCGCGGGGCTGTCGAACTTGCAGGTGGCCAGCATCTTGAAGCGCGAATCCACTTGCGCGTCGATGCTCTCGGCCTTGGCGTTACCCTCCATGTTCGACTGTCCGAAACAGAGGTAGATATAGTAGTTGGGGTCAACCTCCGCCTGGATGTTGATCAGCGGAAGAATGGAGATGAGGATGGATAGGAACGTTTCTTTGCTTGTCAGAGCCTTGAATGCATACATCTATTTTAGGATGATTAAATGATGTCAACTTATTTCTTATACTCAACAGCAGCCTGTTCGATGGGCAGAGCGGCCTTGTAGTTCTCGATGTAGCGATTGAAGCCAGCGACATCTTCGGGCGTAGGAGCGATCTCGACACCTGTGTTGCCAGCGAAGACCACTTGGTCAAGATAGTCGGGCAGGGAGAGGCCGTCGGTGTTGTTCACCATATAGCCTGCGAGCAGGGCAATACCCCATGCGCCGCCTTCGCCTGCGGTCTCCATGACGGAGATGGGCGAGTTGAGGGCTGCTGCCAACATACGCTGACCCACCTTGGGCGTGGTGAAGTAGCCGCCGTGACCCATAATGCGATCGACTTCCACTTTCTCCTCGTTGAACAGGATGTCGTTACCGATCTTCAGCACACCGATGGCTCCGTAGAGCTGGGCACGCATGAAGTTGGCGAGGGAGAACTTATCGTTGGCCGAGCGAACGAACAGGGGACGACCGTCCATCAATCCCGTGACGGGCTCGCCGCTGACGTAGTTGTAGGCCATGAGGCCGCCGCAGTCGGCATCGCCAGTGAGAGCCACGTTGAAGAGGGTGGAGTAGAGGTCCATGGTGCTCTGCTTCACGCCGAGCAGCTCTTGATACTCCTTGAACATCTTCACCCAGGCGTTGATCTCGCTGGTGCAGTTGTTGCAATGAACCATAGCCACAAGTGATCCGTCGGGCGTGGTCACCATATCAAGCACCTCATAGGGCTTCGAAAGAGGCTTCTCCAGCACGATCATCGAGAACGAGCTGGTGCCGGCGCTGACGTTACCTGTGCGCTGACGGACAGCATTCGTGGCAGCCATGCCCGTGCCTGCGTCGCCCTCGGGAGGACATACGGGGATACCGGGCTTGAGGTGGCCGCTGACGTCGAGTTTCAGGGTACCCTCGGGCGTGAGGAAACCTGCATTCTCACCCGCCACGAGCACCTTGGGCAGAATATCAAGAAGCTTCCATGAGAAGCCGCGCGGCTCAATGAGCTTGTCGAACTTGGCCACCATCGTAGCGTCGTAGGTCTTCGTGAAAGGATCAACGGGGATCATGCCAGAGGCATCGCCCACGCCGAGCACCTTCTGTCCTGTCACCTGCCAATGGACATAGCCGGCAAGGGTTGTGAGGAAGGTAATGTCCTTCACGTGCTCCTCGTTGTCGAGGATGGCTTCGTAGATATGGCTGATGCTCCAGCGTAGGGGGATATTGTAGTTGAAGAGCTCGCTCAGTTCGGCCGCTGCCTTGCCGGTGTTGGTGTTGCGCCAAGTGCGGAAGGGCACCATGATCTCACCCTTCTCGTTGAAAGGCATATAGCCGTGCATCATAGCGGAGAAGCCGATGGCTGCAAGTGTCTCAATCTCGACATCGTACTGCTCCAGCACATTCTTGCGCAAGTCGGCATAGCAATCCTGCAAGCCATACCAGATGGCTTCGGTTGAGTATGTCCATAGTCCGTCCACGAGCTGGTTTTCCCAGGTGTGGTTGCCCTGGGCGATGGGCTTGTTTTCAGGGTCAATGAGTACGGCTTTGATACGTGTGGAACCGAATTCGATTCCCAGGATGGCCTTACCGGCCTCGATGGTTTGTTTTGCTGTCATATTATTGATAAGTTTAGTGGGTTTGCTCTGCAAAAGTAATTGTATTTCGGCATATAGCCAAAAAAAACTTCCTTTTTTTTATTTTTAATATTAAATAAGGTGTATTATCGACACGAATCAACCCTCATCATATCACCTCGAAATGACGTAAGGCACGTTGTATGCCATCGTCATCGACTGATGTCGTGACGTAGTCGGCCTGCAGTTTCAGTGCATCTATGGCGTTACCCATCGCAATGCCGATGCCAGCTTGCAGAATCATGGAAGTGTCATTACCGCCATCGCCGAAAGCCATTGTCCGGCTTGGGTCAAACCCTTCATGACGTGCTATTGCAAGTATGCCTTTCCCTTTGTCTGCTCCATTTGCTGTAATATCGGTGAACTCCGGGTGCCAACGTCCAGACACACACTGTGGCATACGCGCCAGCAGTGTAGGTTCATAATGAGCTGGGAAGAAAGGCGTTAGTTGGAGAATATCCTGCTGCAGAACGTCTTCCAAGGGTGAAGCTTCATAGATGTTCTTGACGGCCAGCATCTGCCGGAAGATGCGATCCACGTCACCTGTAGGGTCAAGCACTGCAACGTCCTTTCTGCCGACGACAATCAGGCTATATCCCTTTTCCTTTGCGTCCTCGACGCATGTCATGACATCCAGTTTAGGAATCGGCTGACAGCATACCAGTTCGTCACCGACATAGCACAATGCACCATTGGTAGTGATATAACCGTCAATCAGGTGCTCTATGACTCCAAGATTCGTGATGATAATCGGTGGCCGTCCCGTCGCTATATAAACACGCGAACCATTGGCCTTGGCCTGAGTCAATGCCAAGATGGTAGATTGAGGTATTTCATGCGTCTTGAAACTCACGAGAGTGCCGTCAATATCGAAAAACAGAGCATATCTCTGGATATCTTTTTCCTTCATAAAGAATTGCTGAAACTCACTCTCGAAGTTGGGCGTAAACACATTTTTCCCTATAGCGTCACGAATCTCCTGTATTGACCAGAATCGTCCACCATCGAGTTCGTCTTTTGAGGGATGTAGCTCGCCGTCGTATGTAGTCCGGTGGACATATACCAACTCCCGTTCCCGCTGGCTTTCAAAGACATATTTTGAGATAAATGTAGATGTGAAATTGCTGATGTCCAATTCTTCACGTACTTCACGTTGAAGCGCTGCTTCAGGGATTTCTCCATAGTCGATGTGGCCACCGACTGCCGTGTCCCACTTCCCTGGCTGTATATCCTTCCATACAGGTCGCTTCTGTAGATACACATCGCCGTGTGAATTGAACACATGAAGATGCACGACAGGATGTAGCAACTTGGAACCGCTGTGGCACTCACCTCGTGTGGCTTGTCCTATAACTATTCCCTCTTCATCAACAATCGGGAACATCTCTTGTTGATTATCTTTCATACACTTTGGCTAACGAAATGGCAAACAGAAAATAATGACCGCTCTGAATAGAGAGGCGTTAAATGTGGGGAACGTTTTTAAACGGGAGTGGAGCTGGAGGGAATTGAACCCTCGTCCAAACAGGGGATATCAAGGCTTTCTACACGCTTATTCCAGACTAAGTTTTCGTGCATCGGTAAGACCTGGACCACCAGCCGGTGCCTTATCCTCTGTGAGCTTCACCGTCGATGCGAGGCCGTCGGCGGCTATCCCCAATTTGGCTGCACCACTTAACCAGAGCGCTTTGGGGCGTGGAGCCTCTGAGTGATGTCCCGTCTCAGCACCTGGTGCCGAGATAAGCTGATCTACTATACTTCAATCAAGCAGCGAGAGCGTAAGTTTTTTCGCCAGATAATTGTTGGAGACCATGGATTAAAGAGAGCGATCAGCGACTCTCTGCGTGCTTACCGTGTCATCTCATCCTGCTGTCAAATCCATGTCAGCCCCGGATAGTTGATGCGTTTAGCGGTTGCAAAGGTAAGCAAAAGATGAGAGATGAGCGATGATATATGAATGTTTTTGCGTTTGCAGGCTGTTTTTTTGCTATTTTTTAGATTAAATAGCAGAATGTAAAAGGGCAAATCGTATTTTTTGCGTATCTTTGCGGCAAAATTTGTAGAACGAATGAAAAGAATTTGTTTTCTCGCAGCATTTCTGTTGACTGCAACGACGATGATGGCACAGACCACTAAGAAAAGTTTCACCCTCAACGACCTCCTCAGCGGCGGCTCCACGTTCTGGAACCTACAGCCCCAGTATATGTTCACGACTTGGTGGGGAGAGGTGCCCGTGGAGCTCACGGTGGATGAGGCAAAGGTAGTGAGAGAAAAAGAAGAGGTGAAAGGTGAAAAACTGAATGTGCTTTTCACGACGGAGCGGTTGAATGAGATCGTAGGTGAGACGGTGGTGAGGACTTGTACATATTTGCAGTTCCCTTACGTAGATGAGCCTGTCGTGAAGGTGCAGACCCCGAAGGAAATCATCCTGATTGACTTCGAGAAGGCTACGGTGGTGTGGCGCGGACAGATAGCGGAGGGCGCAACCGAACTGGTATGGAACGCGCGGAGCCGAGCCATGGCGTACTGCATCGGAAGCAATGTGTTCGTGCAGACGGCAGACGGCGAACGCAGACAGCTGACCACGGACGGCTCGGACGCTATTGTGTATGGCCACAGCGTCAGCCGCGATGAGTTCGGCATCATGGGTGGTCTGTTCTGGAGCCCCGACGGGCAGCGACTGGCGTTTTACAAGAAGGACCAGAGCCGTATCCCGTCCTATCCGCAAGTGGATATCACCCAACGCATAGCTGCCACTACGGTAGATAAGTACCCAATGGCGGGCTGCGAAACGGAGGATGTCAGTGTGGCGGTGTATGACGTGAGGACGAAGCAGACCGTATGGCTCCAGAACCCAAAGCCCATGACGGACTATATGACAAATATCTCATGGGCTCCCGATGCGCAAAAGATATATGTGTTTGAGCTCAACCGCGACCAGAATTTCATGCAGCTCTACGGCTATGATGCCGTCACGGGACAGAAGGATACTGAGCCCCTCGTGGAGGAGAAGCATCCGAAATATGTGGAGCCGATGCACACGATGACATTCCTGCCGTGGGATGCCACGAAGGCGGTGATGCAGACGCGCCGCGACAACTGGAACCACCTGTACTTGATTGACCTGACAAAGAAGATGTACCCCGAATGGCGCAATGAGGACGGCGGTGGGACATCGTGCGACCACGTGAAGGTGACGCTGCTCACGCCGGGCGATTTCGAGATTCGCGATTTTCTCGGCTTCAACCAGAAAGAAAAAACAGCCCTCTTTATCGGCAACGTCACACATCCCCTGCACCATACAGTGCATGCTGTGAGAGTGAAAGGTGAAAGAGTGAAAAGCGAAAAATTGAGATTAATATCTGTGGGTGAGGGAGTGCACAGTGCAACACTCAGCGCAAACGGATCGCAGATGATTGACACTTATTCGTCGCCGTCTGTGACCAGACAGGTTAGCCTGATAGATGTGAAGACGGGCAAGGCATCCTCGCTTCTCACCGCCGATGATCCGTGGAAGGACTATGATGTGCCGGAGATTACGGGGGGCAGCATCAAGGCCGCCGACGGTGAGACGGATCTCTACTACCGTCTGATCAAGCCTGTGGGCTTCGATGCAACAAAGAAATATCCGACAGTGGTGTATGTCTATGGCGGTCCGCATGCTCATAATGTGCAGGCTTCGCGTGGTTATTACTTCCGTGGTTGGGAGATCTATATGGCGCAGTTAGGCTATGTGGTATTTGTGCTCGACAACCGAGGTTCTCAGTACCGAGGTCTGAAGTTTGAACAGGCCACCTTCCGCCACCTCGGCGATGAGGAGATGCGCGACCAGATGTGCGGTGTGGAGTTCCTGAAGACTTTGCCTTACGTGGATGCCGACCGAATGGGCGTTCACGGCTGGAGCTTCGGCGGCTTCATGACAACAAATCTGATGTGCACGTACCCCGATGTGTTCAAGGTTGGCGTGGCAGGCGGACCCGTGGTGGATTGGAAATACTATGAGGTGATGTACGGTGAGCGTTACATGGACCGTCCGGACGAGAACCCGGAGGGTTATGCCTCGTCGAGCTTGCTGCCCAAGGCGAAGAACCTAAAGGGGCGCCTGCAAATCATCTTCGGCTACAATGATCCAACATGCGTGCCACAGCACACCCTCTCCTTTATTCGCGCCTGTATCGATGCTGGAAGACAGCCCGACCTCTTCACCTATCCGGGTGACGGACATAATATGTTTGGCACAGATCAGGTTCATCTGCATGAGCGCATTACGCGGTACTTTGAGGATTACTTGAAAAGCGAAAAACCAATGACTGAAAAGTGAAAGATAAAGATAACCTTGAATACTTGAAATTGGAAGACTGAAGCATACAAAATGGCTAACGAAGTGAATAGGAAAGAGGTGTCAGAAGCGAAGCAGACACGAGCATACGCAGGCTACTACGGTATGTGGATTGGCATGTGCTGGATTGCCAGCTTCGGCTTCAATATGATGGGACTTAGTCAACCGATGGCAGGCAATTTCGGCCTGCTTCTGGGGCTGTGCTCGCCGTTCATCGGTGTGCGGCTGCTGCGCGGTTTTCGCGATGTGATAGCTCCACTGCCGCTCAGACGAGCCTGGCGTATGGCGTGGATGATGTACCTCGGTGCCGCGCTGTTATGTACGGCTGCGCAGTACATCTACTTTGCTTATCTCGATGATGGCGCGCTCGTTCGTGCCTACAGTGAAATTCTACAGCAGCCTGAGATGCAGGATTTGATGCAGCAGATGTTGCCCGTGCAGGACTTGAATGTCACGATGGAGGAGGCCCTCGCTACCTTCAGTGCAACACAGCCCTCGCAGCTTGCCATTCAGTTCTTGTTCTGGAACTCCCTCCTCGCCACTTTCTTTGCGTTCCCCACCGCACTGTTCTCGTTCTCGAGGCCAAAGGGGAGTGAAAAGTGAAAAATGAAAGAGTGAAAAATAAGGATTATACATTATCAATTATACATTAAACAGAATGGATATTTCTGTCATCATTCCTCTTTATAATGAAGCTGAGTCGCTACCCGAACTACACGCTTGGATCAAGCGCGTCATGGACGAACACGGCTTCAGTTATGAGATTATTTTTGTCAATGACGGCTCGACCGACGAGTCGTGGCAGGTCATCGAACGTCTCGCCGCAGAGAACCCCGAGGTGGAAGGCATCAAGTTCCGCCGCAACTATGGCAAGAGCCCCGCGCTCTACTGCGGATTCCACCGCGCAGAAGGCGATGTCGTCATCACGATGGACGCTGACTTGCAGGATTCACCCGACGAGATACCAGAGCTGCGCCGCATGATTGTGGAGGATGGCTATGACCTTGTCAGTGGCTACAAGCAGAAACGCTACGATCCGCTGTCAAAGACCATTCCTACGAAGCTCTTCAACGCCACGGCACGCAAGGTCAGCGGCATCAAGAACCTCCACGACTTCAACTGTGGACTGAAAGCCTATCGCCGTGAAGTGGTCAAGAACATCGAGGTCTATGGCGAAATGCACCGCTACATCCCGTACCTTGCCAAGAATGCTGGCTTCACGAAGATCGGCGAGAAGGTAGTGCATCATCAGGCGCGCAAATATGGTTCAACCAAGTTTGGCCTCGACCGCTTTGTCAACGGATATCTCGACTTGATGACGCTTTGGTTCCTCAGCAAGTTTGGCAAGAAACCGATGCATGTGTTTGGCCTTTGGGGCTCGCTGATGTTCATCCTGGGTTTCATCGCCGTGGTGGTGGTGGGTGCCAACAAGCTGGTGGCTTTAAGCACTGGCACTCCAGCCCGTCTCGTCACCGACTCGCCCTATTTCTACCTCTCTCTCACGATGATGCTCCTCGGAACCCAGCTTTTCGTTGCGGGTTTCCTGGGTGATCTCATCAGCCGCAACTCTGAACAACGTAATGACTATCAGATTGAAAAAGAGATTTAGTTTTTTGTTGAAGAACTGGCTCATATTTCGAAGCCTGCTCCCCCTACTGACGGCAGGGGGCTTGGGATGTGCCTTGTTGCTCATCGCCTGCAACGAGGTGTCCTGCCCCCTTAACAACACAGTGGAGAGTGTTTATGGCTTTTATGCCTCGACGCGCGACGAGACGGGGACGCTGGTGGAGGGAGAAACCATCAGTATAGGAGATACCTTGACCATCACCGCGCTTGGACCTAACGTCGAGCTGGCGAATAGGCTGATAGGGAAGGGGAGCGTGAAATTGCCCGTCAGCTTCTATGGCGATGTCGATACACTCGAATTCATGTTCACTGACAAGTTGAATCGCAAAGGTGGTGACACGCTGTGGATCTCCAAGAACAACCTCCATCATTTCGATGATCCGTCGTGCCCCGTACATATCTGGCACACCATCACCGGCGTGCGTTCCACTCACCATCTCATAGATACTGTGCTCATCAACAACGCGGCAGTCAACTATGATGGTCTTGAGAACTTTCAAATCTATTTTTTCATCAACACTTCCGATGACGAGCCCGCCGATGACGAGCCTGCCTCCGAAGAGAGTTCTGAATAGCGTACAACGCTCATGCAAAAGATATTGACCATCATAGTCCTGATTACTTCCATCCTCTTCTGCCCGCTACCGACAGCAGCACATGAGGTTGTGGATAGCACGGCTGTCGATACGCTCACGGTAGGAGAAATGGTGGATAAGGCACTTGGCAAGAAGAAAAAGAAGGAGGTTCACTTCCTCAACGGCGTAGCCGTGGGAATTGATCTCGTTGGCCTTGGGATGCGTGTTGCTGGTGCCGATTGGTCTAATGCTGAGGTACTTGCTCGCATCAACCTGCTTGACAAATATTTCCCAATAGCGGAGTTAGGTTTGGGCTACGGCGACCATGAGGGCGCGGAGCTCGACAACCACTTCCATGTCAGCGCTCCCTATTTTCGCGTGGGTGTGGACTACAACATTAACAAGAAACACAATGCCAACCGCTTGATGGTCGGTTTGCGCTACGGTTTCTCCAAATACAGCTTCGACCTCGATTCACCCGTTCCGCTCACGGATCCCTACTGGGGCGAGTCGCGCGAGTTCAACCTTAAAGGGCTCGACGGGCATTGCCACTGGGCTGAGATCGTGGCGGGTCTGGAGACGCGTATATGGACCATTATCCATCTCGGTTGGGACATCCGCCTCAAGTTCGTGCTCAAGCAGAAGAAATCGCCCGTCGGTGAGCCTTGGTACATCCCAGGCTACGGCAAGAGCGATGGCGCTACCTGCTGGGGTGGAAGTTTCAAGTTGCTTATAGACATTTAATTAATGTGTAGATAGGTTCTCCACTCTCCACTCTCCACTTTCCATTTTTCATTTTTCATTTTCATGACCGATCCTCTCAATCCCATCGACTCCGACCAGAAGTTTGAGCCTTTGACACCAGATGATGCGCCTAAAAGTCAGTGGCGGCAGTGGCACCTGCCCGTGCTCGTCCTGTTGGTCATCGCCTCTTTCCTGATTATCAACCGTCGTAATGCACCCGCTCCATATCAGACTGATAGTGGAGCTGTGTTCGGCACCTTCTACCATCTCAGCTATCAGTCGAACGATAACCTGCGCGCGGGCGTCGAAGCGGAGTTGCACCGCGTCGATTCCAGCCTCTCGATGTTTAATCCTGCGAGCATCATCAGCCGTCTGAATCGGGGTGAGGATGTTGAGGTGGACAGCTTATTCGCCACCGTTTTCAGTCTGGCCGAGCAGGTTAGCGCCAATAGTGGTGGTGCCTTTGACATCACTGTGGCTCCGCTCGTCAATGCCTGGGGATTCGGTTTCAAGAATGGAACTCTGCCAGATAGTGCGCAGGTCGATAGCCTGCTGCAACACGTTGGTTATCAGTGTGTTCACCTCACCGCTGATGGTCGTTTACAGAAAGATGATGAGGGCATCATCCTCGACTGTTCAGCCATCGCAAAGGGGTTCGGCGTTGATGTCGTAGCCAACTACCTGCGGCGACAGGGCGTGGAGAATTTTATGGTGGAGATAGGCGGTGAAGTCATCGTTAATGGCACGAATCCCAAGGGCGAGGCATGGCGCGTGGGCATCAACAAACCCATCGATGATTCCGAGAGCATCAGTAATGAGCTTGAGACCGTTCTCAGCCTGAGCGACTGCGCGATGGCCACAAGCGGCAACTACCGCAACTACTATACGACCCAGGATGGTCGGCGTGTGGCGCATACCATCGATCCTCACACCGGTTATCCCGTGCAGCACAGCCTCCTGTCTGCCACCGTGTTGGCTCCCACCTGTGCCGAGGCTGATGCTTATGCCACTTCATTCATGGTGATGGGAATGGACAGTGCACGTAATGTGCTGGCGCGCCACCCCGAACTGCAAGTCTTCTTCATCTACGACTCGCTCGGTGTCAATCGCACCTTCTCAACAATACGAGATTTGTAGGTTATGATTTGTGTTCAGCAGCTACGATGACCTTGATCTTGACAATGCGCCGCTCGTCCATCTCCATGACTTCGAAAGTGTAGCGGCCGTAGGTGATGCGCTCATGAAGCTGCGGGAACTCTCCTTTGATTTCTAGCAGCAGACCAGCGAGTGTGTCGGCATCGGCAGCCACTTCGTCGAAGGCTTCCTCCGGCAGCTGCATGATCTTGCGGAAGTCGCTGAGCAATGTCTTGGCCTCGAAGACAAAGGTATTTTGGTTCAGGCGCGTGTAGGTGCGTTCCTCCTCGTCATATTCATCGTTGATCTCACCCACGATCTCCTCGATGATATCCTCCATCGTCACTAGCCCGCTCGTTCCACCAAACTCATCCACAACGATGGCGATGTGAACCTTCTGTGCCTGAAAGTCGCGCAGGAGGTCATCGATCATCTTGGTCTCAGGAACAAAGGTGGCCGGGCGCACGAGTGTCTGCCAGCGAAATGTGGCGGGTTTGTTGAGGTGTGGCAGGAGATCTTTAATGTAGAGTATGCCACGTATATTGTCTTCAGTTTCAGCATAGACTGGAATACGCGAGTAGTTGTTTTCAACGATGCACTTGATGACTTCGGGGAACGTCGCTTTCACGTCGAGATCGACCATATCCACGCGCGGCGTCATCACCTCACGTGCCATCTCGCCGCCGAAGCGGATGATTCCTTTCAGCATCTGCTGTTCTTCGGCAATCTCCTTCTTGTCGGTCAGTTCGAGAGCCTGTTCCAGATCATCGACACTGAGCTGTTGGCTGGCGTGGATGTGATTGGCGATGCGTCCCGATTTGAGTAACAGCCAGCTGATGGGCCACCAGACCTTCACAAGCACGCTATATGCTGGCGCACAAAAGCGCGCCATGGCCAACGGCTTCTCCGCAGCCCCGATCTTAGGCATCACCTCGCCGAAGAGCAGCAGCAGGAACGTCAGCAGGACGGTTATGAAAAGGAACTCCATGACGGTGTTGTCCCCGAAATTGAGCACGGGTTGATCGCCCCCAAGGAAGAAATAGTTGAGGAACAAAATGATGGCAACGTTCATGAAGTTGTTGGAACACAGAATGGTAGCCAACAGCAGCTCGCTGTCATCAAGGAGGCGGAGAATGCGCTTGTCGTTGCTCGTGCGTTCTTCCTCCAGTTCAGCATGATCTGCGGGCGAGAGCGAGAAAAAAGCGACCTCGCTGCCGCTGACAAAGGCTGAGCACAAGAGTAAGAGAATGGAAAGCCCCAGGGCTATATACGCACCAGTACTGGGGGCAGAGACACTGATGCCATCGAAGAGGCTCGCTATGGCCGAAAAAGAATCATCCATTAGTCGTTCGTCGTTTCTTTCTTCGTGGAGAACAGCTTAAGATCGTCAGCCCATATCTCTGTGATATAGCGCGTGATGCCTTGCTTGTCCTCATACGATCGGCTTTGTATCTTGCCTTCCACATATATCATATCGCCCGTGTGAACAAACTTTTCTACCGTCTCCGCCAGCTTGCGCCACAGGATGATGTTGTGCCACTCCGTTCGCTCTGGCACCTCAGTGCCGTCCTGGAGCTTGTAGGCCCGTTCGCTGGTGGCCAGGCGTACCTGTGCCACGCACACGCCCTTATCGACGTAGCGCACGTCGGGCTCCTTGCCTACATGACCCAAAAGGATGACTTTATTGATACTTGCCATAAGAGATTTTCGCAATTGTTATGGGTTTGTTCTGCAAAGGTACTACGAATTCTTGAAATATGTATGATGAAAGGCAGAATATTTTGCTTTTTCTTCTTTTTGAACCCCAAAGTGAGCTGTTTTTCGCCATTTCTCTTGGGTATTATGTACTTTTTGTTTAATTTTGCACACAAAATAATGTAATTAGTCAATTGTCAAATAGTCAATCCTTATGTTGATCATCTTTAAACTCCTTGGCTCGCTCGCGCTGCTCATGTTCGGTATGAAAACCATGAGTGAAGCTCTGCAGAAGATGGCGGGTCCGCAGTTGCGTCACGTGCTTGGCACGATGACCACCAACCGCTTCACCGGAATGCTCACGGGTACATTAGTGACTGCTTCCGTACAGTCGTCAACGGCAACCACGGTGATGACCGTTTCGTTCGTCAATGCGGGTCTGCTCACTTTGGCTCAGGCCATATCCGTCATTATGGGTGCCAATATCGGTACAACGCTGACAGCTTGGATTATGTCCGCAGGAATGTCGTTTGACATCACTAGTGCTGTCTATCCAGCCTTCCTGCTGGGCATTGTGCTTATTTACATGAAGAAATATCGTTATATCGGTGATTTCCTGTTTGGTATATCATTCTTGCTACTCGGCTTAGGTACGCTTCGCGCTACGGGCATCGAGATGAACTTGGGTGAGAATCAAGCCCTTCTGGATTTCTTCTCGTCATTCGATAATGATTCGTTCATCACTACGCTCGTCTTCTTGATCCTCGGCGGCATCATGACCTTCTGCGTGCAGTCCTCGGCTGCAGTGATGGCCATCACGATGATCCTCTGCTCCAGTGGTGCGCTGCCGATCTATCAGGGTATTGCGCTGGTGTTGGGCGAGAATATAGGCACCACCATCACCTCCAATCTGGCCGCACTGTCAGCTAATACTCAAGCTCGTCGTGCCGCCTTGGCTCACATGTTCTTCAATGTGTTCGGCGTCATCTGGATTCTTTTCGTTCTACATCCTTTCATCAATATGGTGTGCGGATGGGTCGGATATGACGTGGAGATGACCAAGGACAGCGTTACCAATGAGGCCTTTCTGGCGAATGCTGCCAAGCTGAGTTTTGTGCTGGCTGCCTTCCACACGTCGTTCAATGTCATCAACACCTTCATTCTCATTTGGTTCATCCCACAGATTGAGAAGTTCGTCTGTTGGGTTATCAAACCCAAGAAGGTTGATGAGGAAGAGGATTTCAGCCTGCACTTCATCACCTCTGGCATCATGAAGACTCCCGAACTTTCTGTTCTCGAGGCACATAAGGAAATCGAAGCCTTCTCCGATCGTATGCAACGTATGTTCGGTATGGTGCGCGAGCTGCTGACACTCTCCTCCACTGCTACGGGCAAGAACAAGGCCAATCAGGACACAGAGTTCAACAAGCTCTTCACGCGTATCGAGAAATATGAGAGCATCTCCGATAATATGGAACTCGAGATTGCCAACTACCTTGACCAGGTCAGCGATGCGCACCTCAGTGATGATACGAAGGCCAAGATCCGTGCTATGTTGCGTGAAATCTCCGAGTTGGAGAGTATCGGTGACGCCTGCTATAATATGGCACGCACCATCAGCCGCAAATACCAGGGCAAGCAGGATCACTTCATTGACAGACAATATGAGCATCTCCATCAGATGATGGAGCTCACCGACGACTCACTGACGCTGATGAACAAACTGATGGGCGGTCGCAAGGAATCATTCGACGTTAACCGCACGCTGAACACGGAGAACGAGATCAATAACTACCGCAACCAGCTCAAGCAACAGAACATCATCGACGTTAATAACCACGAATACACTTATGCTGTCGGTACCATCTATATGGATCTCGTCAATGAGTGCGAGAAGCTGGCTGACTACGTCGTAAATGTTGTTGAGGCTCGTATGGCAACGCGCCTCAAGGAGACGGTCTAACCCTGAAAGTGCTTGCTTTTTTATCCGTGAAGAAGAAAAAGAAGATGGTGTGGACGGTGCCGAAAGGTCAGGAACTGACCGAAATGGACCGTATCATCTTAGCTGCGCAGGAGCGCGGCAAGGTTGTTCCTTCGCGCGAATTAATCAAAACACCCGAACAGATCGAAGGAATCCGACGGGCGGGTGTGGTCAACACAGGAATACTGGATATGCTGACGGACCGGATTCACGCTGGAATGTGTACGCAGGAGATTGATGACCTTGTGGCAGAATATACTGAGGCTCACGGTGCTACGTCAGCGTGCTTGGGCTACGAAGGCTTCCCGAGGTCGTGTTGCACAAGTGTCAATGAAGTGGTCTGCCACGGCATTCCCAACGATTGGGAAATACTCCGCAATGGTGACATCATTAACGTGGATTGCACCACTATCCTCGACGGCTACTACGCTGATGCGTCGCGTATGTACATCGTAGGCGGAAAGACGTCAGCCAAGAAGCAGAAACTGGTGGATGTGGCCTGGGAGTGTTTGAAGATTGGTGAGGAAATCTGCTCTAAACCTTACGTTTATGTCGGTGATATCGGGAATGCCATTCAGAAGTACGCCCACAAGAATGGCTTCAGTGTCGTTCGCGACCTGGCAGGCCATGGTGTGGGACTCGACTTCCACGAGGAACCTGATATCGATCACTATGGTCGCAAAGGGACAGGAATGCTTCTCGTCCCGGGAATGGTATTCACCATCGAGCCGATGATCAATATGGGAACCTGGGAGGTGTTCTGTGACGAGGAGGACGGATGGACGGTGGTCAGTGAGGACGAACTGCCCTCAGCACAGTGGGAGCATACGTTCGTCATGACGGAAGATGGAGTGGAGGTGCTGACACATTAGCAGTCTCGCCCAAGACCCTTAATATCGTAATATCGAAATGTCGAATAAAACTATAGTCATATTAGGTATCGAATCATCCTGCGATGATACATCGGCAGCGGTCATCAAGGACGGTGTGTTGCTGTCGAATGTGACGGCCTCGCAGGCTGTGCATGAGGCTTACGGAGGTGTCGTTCCCGAGCTTGCCTCGCGCGCGCATCAATTAAATATAGTACCCGTAGTGGATCAGGCACTGAAACGTGCAGGAGTTGTGAAAGATGAACTGAGTGCAATCGCTTTCACGCGCGGTCCGGGACTGATGGGCTCTCTGCTCGTCGGCGTGAGCTTCGCCAAGGGCTTGGCTGCCTCGCTCGGCATCCCTATGATCGATGTCAACCACCTACAGGGACATGTGCTAGCGCATTTCATACAAGAGCCACCCCCTGCCTCCTCCCCACTTCCTCCTTTTCCCTTTCTATGCCTCCTTGTCAGCGGCGGCAATTCGCAAATTGTGCTCGTGAAGGCATACAATGATATGCAGATAATAGGTCAGACCATCGACGATGCAGCGGGAGAGTGTATCGATAAATGCTCGAAAGTGATGGGCTTAGGCTATCCTGGCGGTCCAATCATCGATCGGTTGGCGCGTCAAGGTAATCCCGAGGCATACTCCTTCTCGAAGCCCGCCATCCCTGGCTATGACTACAGTTTCAGCGGTCTGAAGACCTCGTTTCTATACAACCTGCGTGACTGGTTGAAAGATGATCCCGATTTCGTTGATCACCATAAGGAGGACTTGGCGGCTTCGCTGGAGAAGACCGTTGTGGATATTCTAATGAACAAGTTACGCCGTGCGGCAAAAAATTTGAAAATCAAACACGTTGCTTTAGCTGGCGGCGTGAGTGCCAATACGGGGTTGCGTAATGCATTCGAAGACCACGCCCGCCGCTATGGGTGGACAATTTATATCCCCAAATTCAGTTACACCACCGATAACGCTGCGATGATCGCTATCACCGGTGCCTTCAAGTATGCCGATCGTGATTTCTGTCCGATGGAGGCTCCTGCATACAGTCGCGTGGCGATTTGAAGAGTAAAGAGCGAAAGAATAAAAATGAACATACAGACGAAAGTAATCTCAAGAGAGATTAGTGAGTATTTATGGCGTACGGGACAGACAATCTCTACCGCAGAGAGTTGTACGTCAGGACTGGTGGCAGCTGCAATCACAGCTGTTCCTGGTGCCAGCAACTATTTCAAGGCTGGTATTGTGGCATATACCGATGAGATGAAAACACAACTATTGGGCGTGCCGGAAACGATGCTCGCCGAGCACGGTGCCGTGAGCGAGGATGTCGTAAGAGCGATGATAGATGGCATACTGGAACGAACACACACTAACTATGCCATAGCCGTCACGGGCTATGCTGGTCCAGGCGGTGGTCCCGAGGCTCCCGTCGGTACAATTTACGTCGCCGTCGGCAATGGCGAAACGACCGATGTTCGAGAACTCACAGGCAACGACGGACGCGAGGAAAACGTGGCTCGTGCGACGCTTATAGCCCTCAAAATGCTCTTAGAAAGGCTCAAAATCGACTTTCCTGAAGCCGAAGACTAAAAAAAAGAGACGAAAACTTTGTGGATTCGGAAAAAAGCAGTACCTTTGCGCCCTGTTTGGAAGAAGTAATTTTTGGAAGTTACAAAAAGGAAAGATTAGAAAATGTCTAAGATCTGTCAAATCACC
>CAJORF010000038.1 GCA_905236985.1 uncultured Bacteroidaceae bacterium
AATTCACAACTGAAGCGTCGCTCAATCTTCGCGCTTTCTTGGTGTCTATGATGGTTCAAAGATAAAGAATTTCAAGCAATTCACAACAACCTGAAGTTTTTCTGCTTTCTCCGAAGCGGTGTCTATGATGGTTCAAAGATGAAGAAATTCAAGCAATTCATTCCCAATATGTCAAAGAGCAAAAAATGTTAGGACTCACTACTGTGCTTCGTTCGGCGAAAGATGCCTATTACGATGTAGTGTTGCACCCGTGGGTTCTATCATCCCCAGATGACATTGCTGCCTTTCGTGGTGGATGTGTTTGCAAAATTACAAAGATTTTTTGATAACAATGCTTTTCGCCCCGATTTTATACATAATTTAATATGTAGATAAGCACAATTAGTTTACATTAAAGATTATTGAAGATTGACATATTGATTGACGGAGATTGACGTCTAAAAACATCCATTCTTAAAAGACTTTATGTCAATTATTTCAGAGAACAATTAGCGATTTTTAGTGGACAGTAATGTTCCTGCTCTACAATATGTAAGCCGCCGCCAGCATCACGCTGACGGCGGCTCTTGAGAAGTAGAGAGTATTTATTGGGGATTGTTTTCTTGTGTCTCCTTCTTTGTGAGCTTATACTCGATGACGAAGGAGGTGAGGAGGCCGATGTCCATCACGATAGCGAAGATATTATGATAAAAAATATTAATTAGATTTCTTTTTTATGCTATCACTTGGCCGATTGTGCTGATTGAGTTATCTTTGTCTTCGATTTAATACATTCCAATATTGTTAGAAAATAAAGAATAGGAGGTGACATGATGGATAAGTTTTGTTTATTGAATAGTATCATTGACATTGTACAAATTGCACAAAGACGTAATGAAGAAAAGCAGGCTACCATGCGATTGTCGCAAGCCAGGGAAATATCCAAAGAGACGGAGAGTCGTCAATTTGAATTATTCAAGCAACTGCATGAACAATTCGCTGTGAATGACAACAACAAGATCAGTAATGTGATTACTTTTCTGGCAGCTATCTTCTCCGTACTCATAGGGTATGGTTATACATTCTTTCATCAGGACCAAATGAGCTTGGTCGTTGCGACAATTGCATCACATCTGATTCTGTTTTTCTTGTGTCTTATTTGTCTGTTTTTTGGATATTCCACAAGAAGAGATGAGTTCATAACATACAAGATCAGAAAAAAATATGGAATTAAGCTTCCTTATACTGATCCTTTTGATAGGGCAAAGAAATCTCATTTTTGGAATTTTCTTCCAGATTATTATGCATTAATATGTTATGCGTGCATTGTATTTATATTTGCCATATCCGCCATATCCTATTTAGCATTAGATCATTCGTTTTTTAAAGTTCCCTTCAATCTGATAGGTTTGGCATTAGTTGAACTATTTGTCTTCGTTTCGTTGATATATCGCGCAATGAATTTTTATCATGATAAATACACAAGTTTTGCGGCGCGAACTCGTAGCCTATTTGATAAATAACGCCTTTATTTCCAAGCTACTGCTGTAGGCGGTAGCAGCGCTTGGAGCTGTGGCGAGACCCCACGGGGATGAGGCGGCCAGAGGCGACGAGGGCGGTGAGGATGCGGTTGGCGCGATAGACGGAGATGGTGCCGGCGTAGAGGTCGTTGATGAGCTGGTGGCGTGTGAGGGTGTCGTGTAGTCGGAAGTGCTCCGCGAGCTTTTCCTCCAGGATGTCGGGGTTCAGATCCGTGAGATGGATGCGGTCGGTGGGCTGTGCCTGCAGCTTGGCGGCGGCAGCGAGGAAGTCGGCATCGGGTCGGAAGCTGATGCTGGCGATGTGGACGTTCGCGGCATGGGGTTGTCCCGCCTCATCCACGGAGATGTCGCCTGTGAGCTGAGGCGTGAAGGTGCCAATCTCGGGCAGACAGACGCTCTTGCCATACGCAAAGAGCTCCAGCATCGCCTCGCTGATGTCCATGAGGGCGGGATGCGAGTAGCGGGCAAGAGGGGAGTTGTGCGAGGCTATCACGTGCTCCACTTGTTTGATGTGCGCCACGTCGTTGTGGGCATCGATGCGGGGATGGTAGTGGGGCTGTCCGTCGTCGCCGATATGGCGGGGAGAGCGGTGAAGGGAATACTTGATCATATATAGATTGGGAGATTGGGGAGGTTGAATTATAAGAAATTTTGTGAAAATAGCGTCACCTCGTCACCTTTTGATGTTACGATTTGATTATCAGTTTGTTCTGAGGTGACGAAAGGGTGACGAGAGGGTGACGAGGTGACGAAATAGGGTGAAAAGTGCCAAAAACAGGGGTTATTCGAAGCGCTTGAACTCACGTAAATGGTAAGACATCCCCTTCTTTTTGTGGTATTTGGCCAGCACGCCTTCCTCCACGAGCTTCGTGAGATGGTCGGAGAGGGCACCCTTCTCGTCGTCCGAGAGATGTCGATGTGCGATGGCTTCGAGGTGGTTGATGATCTCAGGCCGTGTCATCTCCAGCGTCTTCCCTTCGTTCTTTTCTCCTCCTCTCTCCCTCCTTGCGGGTTGAGGCTCGAACGTCGTGTCGAAGAGCTCCACGGCATAGCTGGGCATCGCGTACTGCTTGTTGTGTTCTATGAGCCGCTGCTCCTCCTCGGGCGTGAGATACGTTCGTCCACGAGGGTCGTCGGCTGCGAATCGCTCGGGGTTGCTCCTGCGTTCGTTCAGCTCATACACCGCTTGGGCATAGAGCTGGTTATAGTCCAGGTCAACAGGCACCTCGATGCGATGGTTGGGCATGACCTTCACGCAGATATAACGTCGTGAGCCCGAGCTGTCGGCCAGCACCTCGGAGGGGTTGCATGTGCCGATGAACGATGCGCGGCGTGGCTTCACCTCGAATGTCGCCTGATAGTTGCGGGGCAGGCGTATGTCGGGCAGCTGCAGCAGGTTCTTCAGTGAGCCTCGCTGCAAGCGCTTGGATGTCTGGTTGAACTCGTCGATATTGATGAGCAGGAACTGTGCCATCGCGCGCATCACCTTCTTCTCATCGCTGAAATCCACCTTCTCCATCCATCCCCAGCGCAGCTCGGGAGGCAGCAGGGCACGGCAGAAACGGCTCTTGCCGACACCTTGTGGACCGATGAGCAGGGGCATCAGCGCATTGCCGTCGAAGCCGTTTCCGCCTCGCATCTGATTCACCATAGCGCAGAACCACACATGGAACAGACGGGGCCACTCCTCGTAGGATGTCGGCACCGAAGCCGCCAGTGCCTCGATGCGTTCGCGTCCGTCCCAGCCGATATTGGCGAGGTGCTTGAACATCGTCTTCACGGGGTCCACTTTGCGCACGAAGGAGGAGTGGACGTAGTCGTTGACGTGTACACGGTTGATGCGGAAACCCTCGCGCTGCGCCTCCACGGTGAGCGTTGCCAGGGCCTCGTCGTCGAAGGGGCGCCACCGTCCCTTCGTGTGCTGTGAGCGCAGGAAGATGCTGTTGTTCACGGTGTTGTGATAGAAATCATAGTTCTGGCGCAGCCATAGCTCCAGCCCCGCCATGCCAGTGGCGCTCTTGGCATCCAGTTGCCCCACGGAGTCATGCTGGGCATAGTAGTCGTTGACATAACGCGCCACTTTGACGGGATCCATCGCCATGCGTACCTGCAGGCGTGCACGGGCTTCAGGCAAGGGGATGCGGAGGTCGAAGCAAGCCGCCGTGAACTCAGGCAGGTAGTCCTCGGGCTCCTCCACGCCCCGCGAGCGTCCTGCGGCGTCCAGTGCGGCGTCCGCCTGCTGCACGGCCATCGCCCACCGCTGGTCGTAGTATTCGCGATACTGCGTCACGGAAGGCACGGGTTGCAACAGCTCGCGGACATAGATGTCGGGCTGTTTGCGCTCGACCTTGGGCAGTTCGATATCCACGGCGACAGGCATGGCAGCCGCCTCGGGGAGGTAGAGGACATCGGGATCCAGGGAGAGCATGAAGCTGTCCGTTAGGTGCCGTCCCACTTCGCGGTTGATGGGATAGGGCAGTATGCAGTCATAGATGGCGGCAGCCTGCGCGTAGGCCGCCTGATGAAATGCCTCAGCCTGAGCGAGGTCCGTGGTGGCGTTGTCCAGACCGTCGGCTTGCCTCACCCTCACGAGGATGTAAGCACTCATGCCGCTGGCACCGGTGAAGGCCATCAGCGTCATGGGCAGCAGCGCCGCCGCCCGCTTCACTTCGCGGGCCGCCTCGTCGCCGAAGACGTTCTCGAGCTTCAGCATCACGATGCCCTCGTAGCCGCTGAGGATCCAGTTGCCGCCGCGCTGTGTGATGAGTGCCTGGGGATGGATGCGCTCCACCGTCTTGTTGCCCGTGAAGTCGATGCCGCGACCGCGATACCACGCCAAGTTGTCGCGCAGTTCGCGGATCTGTGCCACGTGAGCACCGCCCGAGTGCAGCAATGCAGCCAGCTGGTCCAGTGTGATGCGTGCCAACGACGTCCCTCCGTTCTTATACACTTTCTGGCGTGTCACTTGCAGTGCCTCGCCCTCTTTGTCAGCCTTCGCCTTCATCTGTCCGGCGTGCTGCCCTCTTCTGCTTATTCTTGAAATGCTTTCCATAGTGGTGCAAAGATACTGCTTTTATTCCATTCTACCAACTTTTTTACCTAAAAAATCACCTATTTTTGTCAACTTTTGACCTATTTCGTCACTTTGTCACCCTCCGTCACCCTATTCGTCACCATCTTAACCATTTGTTAACCATTGGAGTAACAATGAAAGGTGACAAGGTGACGGCAAAAAACAAGATTCTCGTGTCTGCGCGCGTGTCTGAGAACACCTTGATCTCTCTGCCGAATCGCATATTCCTATCCGTCAACGTCTATGGTCAGATCAGGTTGAACGTCTATAGGTTTGGACTGTCTGACCCGGGTCAAACAGTCCAAACCCTTCATCGTGCAATATGAGTGCTCAAATAGGATGACTCACTTTTTCTATTTCCTCCGATGGAATGGGCTATTTCTGCACGGAATGATGTGTTTTTGATGTGTTCTTCCTGATGGACTGTCCTGATGCCGTATGATGCTGCGTGTGCCTCATCGTTCTTTGCTATTCATGCCGTTCAGTTTGCAAAATCTACAAAAATAGTTTCAAAATAAACAAAAAAGGAAAATTCAAGGGGATGAAAGCATGGTTTTTGGAAATCATTTCGTATTTTTGCGGAGAATTTAGTGAAAAGCGCATTGATATGATGTCCATACAATCTCTTTTAGCTTTTGCGTTGTTGATAAGCTCTTTTTCTACTGCGGCAGCGAACCAGCCGAAGCAGGAGCAGCGCGGAAAGAAAGCCGACACCACCGTGCTCACAAAGTGGCAGGCGGGACGCACGACAGATGCCGAGACCGTTGAGGCGTTCGGGGGCATCGACAAGTGCTTTGCGGCTGAACCGATTCCAAATGGGGTGTGGCGGCGTATGCAGGGCAAGACCTATAAGAAGAACCCCCATATCGGGCGCAACGACCTGCGTCACGTCCGTGCCCTTCACTGGGACTATGACCATCAGATGCACGTGGGTGAGATGGTGGTCAACAAGCTGATAGCAGACCGCGTGGTCACCATCCTTCGCCAGCTCTTCGATGCCCAATATCCCATCCAGCGTATGTTGCTGCCCGATGTCTATGATGCCGACGACGAAACACAGATGCGCGACAACAACTCGTCGTGCTTCTGCTACCGTGCCATAAGCGGCAGCTCCAAGCTCTCGAAACATGCCCGTGGATTGGCCATCGACATCAACACCCTCTACAATCCCTATTATAAAGTTCGTAGTGACGGAACGCTTTTTATACAGCCCGCCACGGCCAAAGCCTATTGCAATCGCGATGGGGACTTCCCCTATAAGATCGACCACGACGATCTCTGCTTCCGCCTCTTCACGGAGGCCGGCTTTGAATGGGGAGGCGACTGGAAGACCTGCAAGGACTACCAGCATTTTGAGTGGATAGAATAATGTACGCATCGGCTATGTGAATTACCATACTTTAAACAATGAAAAAGATGAAACAAACGATTATTCTCGGCAACATCATTACAGTTGATGAAAAGAGGCCTTTTGCCAAGGCTGCATTAGTGAAGGACGGCGTATTTGCCTATATCGGCAGCGCAGAAGAAGTGAAAAAGCTTGCAAGTGCCGACGCGCAGGTGCTGGACTATGGTGACAACTACATCTATCCCGGTTTCATCGAGTCGCACTGTCACGGCAGCTTTGCCGGAGAACGTGCTATCGGACAGGCGAACCTGATGCAGGCAGGCTTGACCAATTATCCGAAATATCGCGAGATTATCAAGGAGTTTATTGCCAAGAATCCACAGCGTGGCTTCTACGTGGCTGCCGGCTGGGTGGAGAATGACGAATACGTCGATAAGTCATATCTTGACGAGATCTGTTCCGATAAGCCGCTCTTCATGCAAACTGGCGGCGGACACTCTATGCTCCTCAACAGCAAGGCGCTGGAATGGGCAGGAGTTGATGCGGAGTATGCCAAGAAATGGGGTTATGACTTGGTACATGTAGATAAGAATGGTGAACC
>CAJORF010000039.1 GCA_905236985.1 uncultured Bacteroidaceae bacterium
AGCAAAACGCTACAACGGTTACGACGATTGATAGAAACCATAGAAAACAGCCCCTCAAAAACAACTTAAACAACAATCTTTAAAAAAACAATAATGATGAAAGAGACCATTGACTATTCAAAGAAGGAAAACTGGTGCAAGATTCCAGAGATAACCAAGGACGTTGACACGTTCTACATTTACGCAACGGAGTACATCATGGGTAGCTTCGAGGAAGGCGCCCCCGATTTCGCAACTATCGATAATGCCGAGATGCTGGAGGGTGCGGAGATTGAATACAGGGATCACGCATCCGCGTTCGCAGATGCCACCAATGTATTTATGCCGTATTACCGACAGTCCGGCTTGAAGTATGCCGGGGAAGTCTTCAAGAAGACCGGAACTGCCGACGCAGCTTTTTCAGGAATGCCCATGAACGATATGATTGCCGCTCTCGACTACTACTTTGAGCATTGTAATGGTGGCCGTCCGTTCATCATCGCAGGACACAGCCAGGGCTCGGCTATGGTTTTACAGCTACTGCAGACATACTTCAAGGATCATCCCGAGTACTATGCCCGCATGGTCGCTGCCTACACCATCGGCTACTCCGTCACGAAGGGCTACCTTGCAGCCAACCCACACCTGAATTTCGCCAGCGGCGAGAGCGACACGGGTGTCATCATCGCCTGGAACACCGAGGGACCCAAGAACGTGGAGACCAACGCCCACAACGTCGTGGTATTGCCCGAAACGATGAGCATTAACCCCCTCAACTGGAAGCTGGACGAGACCTACGCCCCAGCGAGCATGAACCTGGGGTCTATCGTGCTGGATGCTGAAACTGGCGAGCCATCCATCGGGGATATCGGTGCCGACGCGCAGATCAATCTCGCTCGCGGTGTGGTCGTAACCCATGCCAAAGATGATCCGATGCCCGAGGAAGAAGCCAAGGTTGCCGCCGCGTTCTTCGGACCAGATGGCCGCCATGCCTACGACTATATGTACTACTTCAACAACATCAAGGCCAACGCGGCAAAGCGCGTCACGGCTTATCTGGCAAACTGATAGCGGTAGTCATTCCATCTCCAAGGAAAAGAGGACATTTGTGTGCTGACTACGGAATGAACCATAGACCTGAACAATATGGCAAAAAAGATGAGAGACAAAGAAAGGGATAGTATAGACTTTGGAAAGTCGAAGATTGAACCGCTGTTCAACAGCATCTTCTATCCGACGCTGTTGTCCATGGTGTTTGCATCCCTCTTCACGGTTGCAGACGGTATATTCGTCGGGCAGGGAGTGGGAAGCAATGCACTGGCGGCGATCAATATTGTTGCGCCGCTGTTCTTGATCACGACGGGCATCGCGCTGATGTTTGGCGTGGGCATGTCCGTTGTGGCAAGTATCCATCTGGCACAAAACAACAGCAAAGCCGCGAATTTCATTGTCACCCAGGCCTTCGGCGTGGCTACGCTGCTGATGGTCGTTATTGCCATTGCTGTCTTTGTCTTCCGCATACCTTTCTTGCGCCTTTTGGGAAGCAGCGATGCACTGTTGCCATTATGTCAGGAATATCTTCTACCCATTCTTCCGGGTTGCATTTGCATTGTCATCCAGATGATTGGCACCTTCGCCATCAGGCTCGACGGTTCTCCCAAGTTTGCCGCTTTATTGGAGTTTTTCCCTGGCTTACTGAACATCTTCTTGGATTGGCTGTTTGTGTTCCCGATGCAGATGGGTGTTGCGGGTAGTGCCATCGCATCATCGATAAGCTGCGCTCTTGCCGCGGGAATGGCTCTCTGGTATATGTTCTTCCGTGCAGAGGCCGTCAGGATATGCAGAATGAAGCTCAGTACGACCAGCTTCTATCTTACTGCACGCAATGTCGGTTATATCGCCCGCAGTGGTTTTTCCTCTATGCTGGGCGAACTGGCCATGTCCATGATGTTGCTTACCGGTAACTACGTGTTCATCCGCGAGTTGGGCGAAGACGGCGTGGCCGCTTTCAGCGTGGCCTGCTACCTCTATCCCATCGTGTTCATGATCAACAACTCGGTGGCACAGTCGGCGCAGCCCATCATCAGCTACAACCACGGTGCGGGCAACCGCTACAGGGTGCAGCGGGCGTTCCGGGTGAGCCTGAGTACGGCCACGGTGTGCGGTGTGCTGACGACCACGTTCCTGACTTTGGCCACGAAGCCGCTGGTGGGCCTGTTCCTGCAAGCGGGGACGAAGGCTTACGAGATAGCGATAGGCGGTCTGCCGCTGTTCGCGTATTCGGCCATCTTCTTTGCGATGAACGTAGCCATCATCGGCTATTTCCAGGCGACGGAACAGAACCGCCGTGCGACGCTGTGCATGCTGTTCCGTGGTCTGATCTTCCTTGTTCCGGCATTTATCCTGATGCCCAAGTTCATTGCGACGCAGGGCGTGTGGCTCGCGGTGCCCGTCACGGAATGTATGACGCTGGGCATGATCTTATTGACGAACAGGGGCGTCATCAGCCGTTGAGCGGCTATGCGGCGGCCCGACATGCAAGCATGTGCAAAAACAGCATAAAAAAATAACTAACAACCTAAAAAGTTAAACTATGTCTGGGTTAAATGAAGAGCAACTGATTCCTCAGTACGCTGAGAACAAAGCGATTATCGACGGCAATTACGACAAGTCGCTGGCCGTCAAGTGTATCAACGGAACCTACGTTGGCACAAAGACGGAGAACATTATTTCCTACAAAGGCATTCCGTTTGTAGATCAGCAACCCGTGGGGAAGCTGCGTTGGAAAGCCCCCATAGAATACACCCCGAATGACGGGATCTACGAGGCCTATTATTTTGCGAAACTGTCCATTCAGGATCTGTCCGTCACCGATCATCAGGGTGAAGACTGTCTGTACCTGAATGTGTGGCGGTCGGATGAGGCTCCGAACCAGAAGAAACCGGTCATGGTGTGGATTCACGGCGGTGCTTTTATGGCAGGTGGAACGGGTGTTGACCTGTTTGATTGTACCAGTCTCGCCAAGGAGAATCCCGATGTGATCTTCGTTACTGTTGCTTACAGGCTGGGTGCCCTCGGCTTCCTCCATCTGGCACACCTGGCCGACGGCAAGGACTATCCTGACGCACAGAACCTGGGGCTATTGGATCAGAAGATGGCGCTGAAGTGGGTTCATGAGAATATTGCAGCCTTCGGCGGCGACCCCGACAACGTGACCATCTGGGGTGAATCTGCCGGTGCTGGAAGCGTGACCATGCAGCCGCTCATCAAAGGTTCCCAGCAGTATTTCAAGAAGGTCATCGCACAAAGCGGCGCCCCCTCACAGACGAATTCCTTGGAAGAGACCATCGCTACCACGAATGATTTGATGGCGGCACTCGGCTGCAAGACTGTTGCTGATATGATGAAGGTCGATGCCAGAACACTGATCGATACGTCAGCAGAAACTGTCGCATTACGCATGTTCCCCGTCAGGGACGGACGCATCCTGCCCCTGGATCCCTGGGAGGCTTACTCCAGTGGCATAGCCAAGGATATCACCTTCCTTCAGGGCTGCAACAAGGATGAGATGAATTGCTTCGTAGCTGACTGGACTATTGATGGATTTAAGGCGTGGGCCGCTGACCGTAAGACGAAGAAGTATGCCCAGGTGCTGACGGATGAGGAGAGAGCAAAGATCGAGAGCTTCTGCAAGGAAGGAGCGGTAGAGGACTGGGATCCCGACAGCCGCCTGTTCGGCCATAGCTGGTTTATTGATGGTGCCATCAAGATGTCGGAGAGCCAGACCATGGGCGGCGGCAAGTCCTACACCTATTTTTATCGGGTAGAATCTTCTAATCCGATACGTAAGAGCGCACATTTCGAAGAGGTTCCTATTGTCTTCGCTCATCCAGAACAGATTGAAGGCAGACCCTACGACGCCACCTTCTCGAAGACCATGCGCAAGATGTGGGTGCAGTTTGGTAAGGCCAAGGAAGCTGACCTGAAAATCGTGGATTGGGACAGAACCTATTTCCTGACTAAGTATTACATGCTCTAACTGATAAAAAGACAAGACTATGGATTTACAAGAGATCAGAGAGAAGCTCCATGAAATGTACGGCGGCGAGAATAAGCCGATTACTGATGGCAACTATGACCCGTCGCTGGCCGTGAAGTGCATGAACGGAACCTTCGTCGGCGGAAAGACTGAGAACATCACGGTCTTCAGGGGATCCCGTATGTCGGCCAGCAACCCGTCGGGGAGCTGCGTTGGAAGGCACCTGTAGATGTTACTCCTAACGATGGTGTCTATGAAGCCTATTACAATGCGAAGAGTGCCTATGGCAATGCGTCGTTTGAAGTAGGTTCAATGTACTATTGGGATGAGGACTGTCTGTATCTGAATGTATTGAAGGCTGATGAGGCAACAGCAAAGAAGAAGCGGGTCATGGTATGGATGCACGTCGGCGCTTTTGAGTCTGTCGGAGGAGTGGATCCGCTGTTTGACTGTATGAACCTTGTGAAAGAACATCCCGATGTCATCGTTGTCACCATTGCCTACAGACTTGGGGTGATGGGCTTCCTGCATGTGTCTCACTTGTCGGAGGGCAAGGATTACGCAGCCTCACAGAACTTGTGGCTTGTGGATGAGGTGAAGTCACTGAAATGTGTTCACGAGCATATCGCAGCCTTTGTTGGCGCCCCCGACAAGGTGCCCATCTGGGGCGAATCCGCGGGTGCGGCAAGCTGTACCTTGGTGCGGCTGGTTCCGGTTTCTCATGAGTATTTCAAGCGTCTCATTGCGGAGAGCGGTTCTGTCAACTTGACTAGATCCTCGGAAGAGGGTATGGCCTGCTCCACAGATTCAAAAGACACCCCGCTGACATCGAGCGGGTTTCTTTTTTCTCTCACGCAGAGGTTCCGTTTTAGGTTCCGTTTTTATTAAGTTTTTTAACGTTTCAAGTGGGGTTTTGTTCACTTTTTGAAGTTTTGTGGAGTTAATTACTCGTCTTTGACGTAAACTCAACATTGACAAAACCACACTCTCTAAGTATATCTACAGCTTCAATAAATGATTTGGGTATTATCATTCTCTCATCCTTTTCCCCGTTGATGATTGAAAGAAGTCGGCAAAGAACTTCATCCCATTTGGTGGACTGCTCTTATCAGATATTAGACAACGTACGGAGGAAACGATTTGTTTGGCTTTAATAGACCAGAAAAACGATATACAAACAAAAGAACGGTTTTTGGGGGTGTGATTTTGATTTTAGAACTGAGAACCACTGCTTGGACGTTCAGGTTTCACTTCATCACCTTGTCGTGCTGCGGCCAAAGCTCCACGTTTATGGAAAAGACGGTCCTTTGAATCTGGATCTCCACCCTGAATCATAAGGTCCTTAATGACACGATGGAAGAGAGTACCATCGTAGAACCCTTCCTTCGCAAGCTTCAAGAAGTTCTTGCTTGTTGCAAGCGGCAGAGCCGAGCGGTCACGATGTACGGGAGTCTCGAGTACAAAAATAGCAAAAAGACCGGTTAAAAATGGCGTATTTGCTCAGGAACTTCTATTTTTGCAGTCAATTTAACGAAATAATAGAATGAAAATGGCCGAAAGCTTCACTGGAATGATACATCATGACCTCCATAAGTACCTAACAGGTATGCATGAGGTCGATGATAAGCTACCCCAATGTCAGGATGTCGAAGAGAAGTCCCTCGGTTGGATGATGTATATTGGTATGGCTTTCAATGCCTACGTTTCTTGTCTGCAACAGCTCTATCTCTTCGGTGCTGCTGTTCAGTTGAAACGGATGGGCTATCACATGACAAAGATTGGAAATTGAAATATACGCAATGGAAACATTTAATACAGTTATTCGCTCTGGCCAACTGGTGTTGGTGGATTTCTTTGCTACTTGGTGTGGCCCATGTAAGGCCATGCACCCCGTTCTGGAACAACTGAAAGCGCAGTTGGGCGACCGTCTCCGCATCATCAAAGTAGATATTGACAAACACGGAGATCCTGCTGTGGAATATGGTGTGCAGGCGGTTCCAACTCTGATGTTATTCAGGAATGGAGAAGTTCTTTGGCGCGAGAGCGGTGCTATGCCCCTGAACCAGCTCGTCAATGTCATAACTCCCTTCTTGGCATGAAGAAGATTCTATTCCTACATGGCTTCTTTGCCAGTGGCCAGTGCGTACCGGCCTTGGCGTTGAGCGAATCTTTCGCGGGGCGTGCCGAGGTGTTTACACCGGACTTGCCCATGCACCCGAAAGAGGCCATTGAGTTCATCCATGAGCTGATTGACCGCGAGAAGCCAGACCTTCTGGTGGGCAATAGCTGCGGCTCGTTCTATGCTCAGATGGTTGCTCCCATCGTGGGCATCCCTGCTTTACTTGGCAATCCTCATTTCCAGATGACGGAGTTCTTGAAACAGCGTATGGGTGAACATCAGTATAAATCACCACGAAAAGACGGTAAACAGGACTTTGTCATTGATGAAGCCTTGATAGAAGAGTTTGCCGAGTTGGAGACCATCCAATTTAATAACTGCATACCCGACTTCAAAGACTGCATCTGGGGATTGTTTGGCGAACAGGACACATTGGCTCACTTTGAACCGCTCTTCTTGCAGCACTACAACCGCTCGTTCCATTTCC
>CAJORF010000040.1 GCA_905236985.1 uncultured Bacteroidaceae bacterium
AGGCGTCAACGGTGTCCGCAATACGTTTCGCGATGTCTAAATCCGTTAAGAAGTGTTGTCCGAGGAATTTTTTTGGCTTAACCGTGCGCATAGGCAAAAAGAATTATGTAACTTTGCGCTGCAAAGATACGGTTTTAGTGAAAAATGATAGAACGAAAAGTGAAAAATTATACCATAAATGGTGAAAAACTCAAGATAAGAGCGTGAAAAACTGGCGTTCCATACTGAAAATCGTGCTTCCCCTCATGTTAGGCGGTGTCATCCTGTGGTGGATGTACCGCGGATTCGACTGGGAGACGCTGTCGCTGGCACTGACGAACGGCATGAACTGGACGTGGATGTGGCTGTCGTTCCCCTTCGGGATCCTGGCACAGGTGTTCCGTGCGCTGCGGTGGCGGCAGGTACTGCGTCCGCTGGGCGAGCATCCACGTCTGCACACCAGCATCAACGCCATCTTCCTGAGCTATGCCAGCTCGCTGGTGGTGCCCCGCATGGGTGAGGTACTGCGCTGCGGTGTGCTGAAACGCTACGATGGCGTGAGCTTCAGCCGAGGCGTGGGCACCGTTGTGACGGAGCGCGTGGTGGATATGCTGATGATTGCCTTGCTGTCGTTGTTGGTGTTCGTGACTCAGATTCCCGTCTTCTCGGTTTTCTTCGAGCGCACGGGCGTCAGCCTCAGCGGTTTCATGCGTCAGTTCACGACAACAGGTTGGGCGGTCACCATCCTCTGTGCCTTGCTGATTGCAGCGACGGGTTTCGTGCTGCTACGGCGCATCAAGGCGTTCACCAAGACGCGGTCTGTGATCACGGACCTGAAGGACGGCCTGCTGAGCATCCGCAATGTTGACGGCGTAGGTCTCTTCCTGTTCAACAGCGTGGCAATCTGGATCTGCTATTTCCTCCATTTCTACCTGACCTTCTTCTGCCTCAAGAGTACGGAGGGGCTGGGCATGGATGTGGCTATGGTGGCCTTCGTCGTGGGAACGTTCGCCGTGCTGGTGCCAACGCCGAATGGAGCTGGTCCCTGGCATTTCGCCGTGAAGACGGTGCTGATGCTCTATGGCGTGGCGGGCGATGACGGTGCCCTCTTCGCACTCATCGTACATACGGTGCAGACGATGCTCGTGGCGGCACTCGGCGTGTATGCCGTTGGAGCGCTGGCGGTGACGAAGGCGAGAAACTGAAGGCCGAAAGTTGATGATACATTAAACATCTTATACATTACAAAACCATGACTATTCAAGATTTAGAACCTAAGGCCATCTTTGGCAACTTCTACAAACTGACACAAGTGCCGCGTCCGAGCGGTCATCTACAGAAGATCCAGCAGTTCCTGCTCGACTGGGCTGCTGAACGGGGCATCGAAGCCTTCAAGGACGGCGGCGACAACATCGTCATGCGCAAACCCGCATCGCCGGGCTTCGAGAACCGCAAGTGCTGCACGATGCAGGCTCACATGGATATGGTGCCGCAGAAGACCGACGAGAGCACGCATAACTTCGAGACCGACCCCATCGAGACTTGGATTGACGGCGAATGGCTGAAGGCCAAGGGCACGACACTGGGCTCTGACGATGGTATCGGCGTGGCAGCCATCATGGCAGTCTTCGAGGACAACACATTGAAGCACGGTCCACTGGAAGCGCTTATCACCTCCGACGAGGAGACCTGTATGTGGGGCGTCAACCATCTGGCTGCCGACACACTGAAGGGCGACATCTTGCTGAACATCGACAACGAGACCGAGGGTGAGTTCTGCATCGGAAGCGCTGGCGGTGTCAACGTCACCGCCACATTAGATTATAAAGAGGTGGAAACTGACCCGACGGACATCGCCGTGAAAGTGAGCATCAGCGGACTGAAGGGCGGACACAGCGGACTGGAGATCAACCAAGGCCGTGCCAACGCCAACAAGCTGATGTGCCGTCTCGTGCGCCAGGCCATTCAGGACGATGATGCCCGTCTGAGCACATGGAAAGGCGGCAATATGCGCAACGCCATCCCCCGCACATCGGAGGTCGTGCTGACCATCCCCGCTGAGAACGAGGCCGACTTGCGCGAGCTCGCCGACTACTGCCAGACCACCTTTGCAGCGGAGTTCCGCGGCGTGGAAGACTGCGTGGAGATCACCGTGGAACGCACCGAACTGCCCGCGATGCAGGTACCCGTAGAGGTGCAGGACAATCTGGTGAGCGCCATCCTCGCCTGCCACGACGGCGTGCTGCGCAACATCCCCAGCATCCCGCATGTGGTGGAAACCAGCTCCAACCTCGCCATCATAGAGATTGGCGGTGGCCATGCCTCTGTGCTCATTCTCGCCCGCTCATCTTGCGACAGCTACTTGGAACTCGAACAGGAGATGTTCGAGAGCACCTTCGGCATGGCTGGCATGAAGGTGGAGTACGGTGGACAGTACGGTGCCTGGCAGCCTAACTTCGACTCGCCCATTGCGGCCCAGATGGCCGCTCTCTACGAGCGTCTCGAAGGCAAGCCCGCAAGCGTGGAAGTCGTACACGCCGGACTGGAGTGCAGCCTCATCGGACAGGTCTATCCGCAGATGGATCTCATCAGTTTCGGTCCTACGCTCCGCTCGCCGCACACTCCCAATGAGCGTTGCAACATCCCGAGCGTTGGCCGCTTCTGGACGTTCCTGAAGACCTTGCTGGAAGAGATACCGACACGTTAACACGTTAACGTCATAACAATTTACGGCATAACGTCCTTATTATCAAACCTAAACGTATTCCCTCGATGAAAACGTACTTTCTCACATTCTGTATGAGTCTGTTTAGCATTTTTTCTTTCGGGCAGAGCTACAGCAAGCTCTGGAAGCAGGTGGAACAATTCGAGGATGACGGCAAGCCCAAGTCAGCCTACGAGGCGACTGCCAAGATCCTGAAGAAAGCTCAGCGCGCCCACCATACCGGACAAACGCTGAGTGCACGCCTGAAGATGGCGGAGCTGCATCAGGAATGGGCTCCCGACAGTTTCTTCACGGACATCCTCGAGATCGAAGCCCTGCGCGAGGCAGAGAAGAAGCCCGAGGCGAAAGCCGTGTATGCCTCGCTGCTGGCAGAGCTCTACGAGCACAACCGCAACCGTTCGCAGGCCGTGGACCTGGAACTGACCTCCGACGATATGCGCGAATGGACACAAGAGCAGTACGACAGCGCCGCCGTGAAGAACTGGCAGCTATCCATGGAGAACCTACAGGTACTCTCCAAAGCGAAGAGCAAGGACTGGATTCCCTTCATCGAACAGCACACACAGTCGGCTTATTTCAAGCACGACCTATTGCACGTGCTGTGGAACCGTGCCAAGGAACAGAACGAAAATATCTGGCGAGGCACACGACAGTCGAAGGCGGCACTGGCTAAGGAGATTGTAGAGGAATACAAACGCATCGGCAACCGCGAGGCAGCACTCTTGGTGTCACTCGACTACGTGGACCTGCAACATGAAGAGTCCGACAGCAAGCTGCTCAAGCAGATGAAGGACGAGTACGCTGACATGCCTCTCTGCGCCGAAGTCTATCTGGAACTCATCAATGACACCTACGACAAGGAGGAGGAGATGAGGCTCGCCCACGAGTGCATCGCACGCTATCCCAAATATGAACGCATAGGTGCTGTGCGCAACCGCCTGAGTTCGCTCCTAGAGCCCAGCATCTACTGGCGCGGACGCACCATGTACTACCCCTGCAAGACCTACGACTGGGAGATCAGCTCGAAAAATGCACAGCGTATCACCCTCGAGATGTACAGATTGCCACACGACTTCGACTATCGTGAACTGCGCTACGGAAACAGCAGCTCGATAGCCGTCATTCGTGCCAAAGGTACCAAGGTCGAGGAGCAGAGCCTTGCGCTGAAGGTCGAAAAACCTTGGATACAGAGATATGACACTATTCGCTGGAAAGCGTTTGAGCCTGGGCAGTATGCCATGGTGCTCATCGGCGAGTCATCCGAACCAGAAGTCCTGAACCAGAAGACGGAAGAATACACCACGTTCGTCTGCTCGCGCCTGCAACCGATCGAACAGAACGGACTGGGCAAGCAACGCACCATCGTCGTAGATGCAGAATCCGGCCATCCCATAGAAGGTGCTGAGGTGGAGTTCTACCATTTGGATAGCAAGGGTGACCAGAAGGTTCACATAGCCACACTCACGACAGATGCCGAAGGACGCGTCAACCTGGACAACGAGCAGGTCAAAGTGCAGAAATCCATCACGCTCTACCGCAAAGTGACCTTCAAGGACGATGTCTATCTGGAAACCGATCGGGCATACCTCGACAAGAATGAGCAGATGCGGGGCGAAGCGGGTCACACGCAGCTGAACCTCTACACCGACCGCTCCATCTACCGCCCCGGACAATGCGTCCACGTCGGCGGCATCGTCTATCACAAGGAGCACTGGGACGCTGAGGCCGTTGAGGATCTGCCTGTGATGCTCGCGCTTTTGGATGCCAATGGCAAAGAAATTGGCACGGAGAATGTCACGACAGATGAAATGGGCAAAATCAGTGCCGACTTCATGCTTCCACAGGGCGGTATGCCTGGCAGCTATTGTCTGCGCGGCCACTATAACAACACCTACGTCAGCCTTTACTTCAGTGTGGAGGAATACAAGCGTCCAACCTTCGAGGTGAAGATGGACAAGGCTCCCGACATACAGTGGCCTGCAACAGAAATCAACGTGACAGGTAAGGCCATAGGGTACAACGGTGTGCCAGTGCGTGAAGGACGCGTCACGGGAACATATCAATTTGTTTATCCCTGGTGGTGGTGGGGCCGCATGAACGATTCAGAGCGTATGCCCATCGACACGATTCAGACCGACGAGTACGGCGCGTTCAACATTCCCATTCCGCTTCACCGCGTCACCGACGAAGCCCTCTGGAGTGGACTGGAAGTGAGAGTGGAGGTTGACGTGCTCAGCGTGGCTGGCGAGACACGTGAAGGTGTCGCACATATTCCGCTGTGCAAGAAACCGCTCCGACTCTTTGTCCGCGTACCATCGCAATTGGATCGCGACAATATGGAACCCATCAGCCTGGAACTGATGTCCTCGACGGCACAGCCCACCGACGGCACAGTAGAATGGACCATCTATCCCGCCAACGGGAAAAAACGCACGAGCGACGAAGCCGTGATGAGCGGCACGCTGCAATCCAAGGACAAGCAGCTGAACTTCGACGTCAACACCCTCCGCTCGCTGAAGACAGGACAGTATGAGTTCTACGCCAAGGCCACATCGGGCGAGAACAGCGACAGCACGAAGGCTTATTTCATCGTCTTCGGCATGAACGACACGAAACTGCCCAAGGTAACGGAGCAATGGCTCTACTGCCCCGACGAGACCTTCAACGCCGACAAGCCTGCCCGCATACAGATTGGTACGAGCTACACCGACGTGTGCTTCTACTACACCATCGTGGCCCATCAGAAAGTCATCGAGGAGCGCATGATCCCGCTGTCCGACGAGCTGCGCGTGATTGAAATACCCTACGAGGAACGCTTTGGCGACGGAGCCTCCTTCCATTATGCCTTTGTCAAAAAGGGTTGTGTCTTCAAGGACAGCCAGACGCTGCGCCTTACGCAACCCGACCACACGCTGAAATGGGAGTGGAAAACCTTCCGCGACCGCCTGCATCCAGGCGACACCGAGACATGGACGCTCACGCTGCGCCAGCCCGACGGCAAGCCCGCATCGGCTCAGGTCATGGCAACACTCTACGACGCTTCACTTGATGCGTTGTCGCCCCACGCATGGAACCTCTTCATCCGCAGGGCATACAATATCACATCACTGCCCTGGACTGCCACCAACTTCTATGCTCCTTACGCACGAACAACATCCGAATCCCTACGCTTCAACAAGAAGTCATACGATGCAGATGAGATGGAATTCGATGTATTCAATGAGGAATGGTACTCAGGCCTCGGCTTCCGCTATGGCAGATGGCTCGGCGGCGGACGTACACGCAATGGAATGCTCTTAGAGAGAAGGGTACCCGAGCCCATGCCCGTGATGGCTGCGGCCAAAGCGACAATGGATGTTGCTCGTGAAGAGGAAATGGCAATGGCCGACGGGGCTGAACCTGACACCTACGGCAGCGCGGCAACTGAAGACGACAGCGCAGCGCAAGAAGGCGAACGCGTGGCAGCCGCAAGTCCGGCGGTACGCACCAACTTCAACGAGACAGCCGCTTTCCTGCCCCGCTTGCAGACGAATGCCAAGGGCGATGTCAACATCAAGTTCACACTGCCCGAGAGCCTGACAACATGGAAACTGCTGGGACTGGCACACACGAAGGACATGATGAGCACCACCTTCAGCGGCGAGGCCATCGCCCGCAAGGAACTGATGGCACGCCTCTTCATGCCACGCTTCCTGCGTGCCGGCGACAAGGCCGGTCTGAGGGCTACCGTACAGAACATGACGGATGCTGACATCACTGGTAAGGCCCTGCTGGAAGTCTTTGATCCTGAGACCGAACGCATCATCCTCAGCAAGGAAATGGTCTTCACTGCCAAAGCGAACGGCGAGAGTCTGCTCACCTTCGACTATACCCCCGACGAGGAGCACTCCGTCGTGGCCGTGCGACTGACAGCCAACAGCAAGGCTTACAGCGATGGCGAGCAGCACTATCTGCCCATTCTGCCCAGCAAGACCTTTGTCACGGAGAGCGTAGAGGTTCGCGCCGACAGCCTCGGAACTTTCACGACAGACCTATCAACGCTGTTCAACCACAACAGCCCGACGGCCACGAACCGCCGCCTGACCGTGGAATATACGACACATCCCATCTGGCACGCCTTGCAGGCACTGCCATCGCTCGCCGAACCTCAGTACGATGATATTGTATCTTTGGCCACTGCACTGCAAGCACAAGCCCTCGCCACGTATATCGCCAACAACACGCCTCGCCTGAAGGATTTAGTGGAGATGTGGAAGCGCGAACAGGCTCAGGGACAGCCCGCCCTCGCCAGCCGTCTGGCCGAGGACGAGGAACTCAAGCAGATCATCCTGGACGAGACACCGTGGCTGCGCGAAGCGGAGAACGAAGCCGACCGTAAGGCACGTCTCATCCAGCTCTTCAACATCAGCCAGCAGGAAACGACCCTCAGAGCCATCGCCGAGCGCATGGAGCAGCGGCTGGAAACTGACGGAGGTTTCTCCTGGTTCCCAGGAATGAAAAGCAGCGAAGTGATGACACGCGTCGTAGCCACCGAGTTGGCCCGACTGCGCGAGATGACCCACGACTGCCAGAGCTTGCCTTCAGACGTGAAACGCATCGTCAACAGTATGCAGAAGGAGAATATCCGCTACATCGCTGACTGCACCGCCCAGCGCATCGAAAAGATGAAAGAAGAGGAGAAAAAAGGCCACGACGTGAGCACGGCTTCGATGATGTATCTGGAGTACGTCTATACAACCCAGCACGCCGGCGTCACGCTCACCAAGAAGCAGAAAGCGGATGTCGATTACTTGCTCGACCACATGAAAGGCAGTGTGGCATCGATGGACAACTGGGAACGCGCTATTGCTGCCGTCGTGATGAAGGGTGCCGGGCGTTCGCGGGAGGCACGGCTGTACTATGAGTCGCTGCTCGAACACACGACCACGACGCCCGAGCGAGGCACCTTCTTCGACTATGCCGGCGGTAGCTTCAGACCCACCAGCCATAAGATCATCCATCATGTGGCTGCGATGGAAGCCGTCCTCGAGATGGAACCGGCCAACAAGAAGCTGCAACACAACCTGAGCCGCTGGCTCCTGCAACAAAAGCGCACGCAGATGTGGGAGTCCAACATCTGCACCGCTGACGCCATCTACGCATTGTTCATGAGCAGCAAGACCGAGTTACAGGCAACTGCATCCGATGACATTGTGCTCAACTACGCTCATCGCAAGGTGGAGATCAGCCGCAAGGATGCTGACAAGAAGGTCTCGGGACTGGGCTTCATCAAGAAGCAGTTTACCGACGGCGAAGCACCGAAGACCATCACCGTCAAGCGCAACACCGACAGCGAGGCTTGGGGTGCTGTCTTTGCCACTTATCTCACACCGATGACCGACGCATCAGCATCTGCCACGGGACTAAAGGTGCGCCGCGAGGTGAGCAAAACCAGCCTCACCGTAGGCGACCGCATGACGACACGCTACATCATCACCGCTGACCGCGACTATGAATATGTTTGCCTGCGTGCCGCACGTGCTGCCTGCATGGAACCTGCCGAACAACGCTCTGGCTACCGCTATCAAAGTGGCCTCGGCTACTACCTTGCCGTGCGCGATGCCCACACCGACTATTTCTTCGACCGTCTGCCCAAAGGCACATACGTCCTCGAGGAAACCTCCTTCATCGACCGCGACGGACAGTACACCACGGGACTGACCTCCGTGCGCTGCCTCTATGCTCCCGAATACGGCGGCAACACCAATGCGCTCGAACTCCATGTGGTAAAGGAATAGCCTTAAACGCTTAACGACAAACGACATCCGATGTCCAAACCATTAATCCTCATAACGAACGATGACGGCTATCAGGCCAGTGGCATCCAAGCCCTGGCCTCTGCCGTTGCCTCGTTTGCTGAAGTCTATGTAGTGGCTCCCGACGGTCCACGTTCAGGCACGGCGTGCGCCATCACCTGCACAACTCCTGTGAGCATCAGCCCTATCCCCCCTCAGTCTCAAGCCTCAGTCCTTTGTCCTCAAGTCAAATGGTATTCGTGCTCCGGCACTCCCGTGGATTGTGTGAAGCTGGCCTTGGAACAGATCCTGCCTCGACGCCCTGACCTCCTCCTCAGCGGCATCAACCACGGCGACAATGCCAGTATCAGCGCCCACTACAGCGGCACAATCGGTGCAGTCTTCGAGGGTTGCATGAAAGAGATCCCCTCGGTGGGTATCTCCCTCTACCTCCAACGCGGACAACGCTACGAGGACTTTCCTGTAGGGAGCGACACACTCATTGCGCTGTCACGTCTCTGCCAGCGTATGGTCAAGGAAGGCCTGCCCAAGGATGTCTGCCTGAACATCAACCTCCCGACCGCCCATATCTTCCGTGGCTGGCAGGTGTGCCGACAGGCCCGAGGGCTGTGGAGTGCCGAATGGGTCAGTGCCACTCATCCCTTCGGCCAACAGGCTTTCTGGCTCACAGGAACATTCACAGACCTCGAACCCGAAGCCCTCGACACCGACTTCTCTGCCCTGCGTGCAGGCTACTGCTCCATCGTACCCTTGCACGTTGACCTCACAGCGCATGAGGCAATAGACAAGATTCAACGTATTATAGATAAGGTATGAAGTACTACCTGATAGCAGGCGAAGCCAGTGGCGACCTCCACGCATCCCATCTCATCGCCGCCCTGAAGGTTCAAGACCCCGAGGCACAATTCCGAGGCTTCGGCGGCGACCTCATGGAACGCGAGGGGATGACACTCGTGCGCCACTATCGCACGCTTGCTTTCATGGGCTTTTTGGCGGTCGCCCTGCACGCTCGCACGATCCTTCGCGGGATGCAGCAATGCAAGGAGGACATCGTCGCTTGGAAACCCGATGTGGTGATTCTCGTTGACTATCCGGGCTTCAACCTCAAGATGGCCAAATTCGTCCATGCCATCGGCCTCTGTCCTGTCTATTATTACATCGCGCCCAAGCTCTGGGCTTGGAAGGAGTGGCGCATGAAGGCAGTCCGCCGTGATGTGGATGAACTCTTCTCCATCCTTCCCTTCGAAGTGGATTTCTTCGAAAAGAAACACGGTTTTCCCATACACTATGTCGGAAATCCGACGGTTGATGAGGTTCATCAGTATTGTGTCAACCACTCCCATCAGAGAGAGGTTGGGGGTGAGGCACTCATTGCTCTACTTGCTGGCAGCCGCCAACAGGAGATCCGCGACAACCTGCCGCGCATGATCAAGGCAGCACAGCCTTTCGCCGACCGCTACCGCCTCGTCATCGCTGGAGCACCAAACATTGACGCTGATTGTTATAAGAAATATTTAGGTAATGCCAACGTGGAGATTATCTATGGCAAGACCTACGAACTCCTCTCGAATGCTACAGCAGCTCTCGTCACCTCTGGCACCGCAACCCTCGAGACCGCTCTCTTCCGTGTGCCGCAAGTCGTTTGCTATTTTATGCCATCCCGCTATCTCGCCTCTTTGCTGCGCAAGCTCGTCCTTAAAGTTCCCTACGTCAGCCTCGTCAACCTCATCGTAGGACGCGAAGTGGTACCCGAACTCGTCGCCGAACAGATGACGGTCAGCAACTGCCGCCATCATCTTGAAAGCATCCTCCCAGGCGGTGCGGCACGCGAGGCACAGCTGCAAGGCTACGAGGATATGGCCGCGCGCCTCGGTGCCCCCGGTGCTCCCCAGCACGCCGCCGCGCTCATCGTAAAACTCTTAAAACATCAAAACATCAAAACATCAAACTTTTAAACTCATACAACTATGCCCCGATTCAAACGTATCCTCCTCAAGCTCTCAGGCGAAAGTCTGATGGGCGAACAGCGATACGGCATCGACGAGAAACGTCTGGCCGAATATGCTGAACAGATTAAAGAAATCCACGACCTCGGCGTGCAGATTGGCATCGTCATCGGTGGTGGCAACATCTTCCGCGGCCTCACTGGCGCCGGCAAGGGTTTCGACCGTGTCAAAGGCGACCAGATGGGTATGTGCGCCACCGTCATCAACTCCCTCGCACTCAGTTCAGCCCTTGGTGCAGCAGGTGTCAAGAGCCGTGTGCTGACCGCCATACGCATGGAACCCATCGGTGAGTTCTACACCAAATGGAAGGCCATCGAAGCAATGGAGAACGGCGAAGTCGCCATCTTCAGCGCAGGCACCGGCAATCCCTATTTCACCACCGACACAGGTTCATCGCTGCGCGGCATCGAAATTGAGGCTGATGTGATGCTCAAAGGTACTCGCGTCGATGGTGTTTATACCGCTGATCCTGAGAAAGACCCGACAGCAACGAAGTTCGATGAGATCACCTTCGATGAGATCTATAACCGTGGCCTCAAGGTGATGGATCTCACCGCCACTACGATGTGCAAGGAGAACAATCTGCCCATCTATGTCTTCAATATGGATGTCCTCGGCAACTTGCGCAAAGTCATCGACGGCGAACCCATCGGCACCCTAGTGCATCGCTAAAAAAGTACGATAGACAGCATCTTGAAGTTCATCGCGCTCACATTTTTAAGGCTCTGTGAAAGAAAACCTTGTGGAATGTGCGCGCGCATGAACTTTTTTTTGTACCTTTGCGCCCACAATTTGTAAGTCACAAATTGTCAAAGCATAAATCGTAAATCGTCAAATCGTAAATAAAAAAGATGCTTACAGCTAATGAAATCCGCGAGAGCTTCAAGCAGTTCTTCGCTCAGAAGGGACACGCGATCGTACCCTCCGCTCCCATGGTCATCAAAGATGACCCAACGCTCATGTTCACCAATGCTGGTATGAACCAGTGGAAAGACATCATCCTCGGCACCAAAGATCCCGAACCGCGCCGCCGTGCCGACTCGCAGAAATGCCTGCGCGTCAGCGGCAAGCACAACGACCTCGAAGAGGTGGGACACGACACATACCACCATACGATGTTTGAGATGCTGGGCAACTGGTCATTTGGCGACTACTTCAAAGAAGGAGCTATCGACATGGCATGGGAATACCTCGTGGATGTCATTGGCCTTGATCCCAAGGATCTGTACGTGACTGTCTTTGAGGGCTCTCCTGAAGAAGGCATCGCTCGCGATGACGAGGCTGCCAGCTACTGGGCAAAACATGTACCTGCAGACCACATCATCAACGGCAACAAGCATGACAACTTCTGGGAGATGGGCGACACGGGGCCCTGTGGTCCCTGCTCGGAAATCCACCTTGACAGCCGCACACCCGAGGAGAAGGCTCAGGTGCCCGGCCGTGAACTGGTCAACAAAGACGACCCGCAGGTCATCGAGATCTGGAACCTCGTCTTCATGCAGTTCGAACGCAAGGCCGACGGCTCATTGGTGAAGCTCGGCATGAACGTAATCGACACGGGAATGGGCTTCGAGCGTCTTGTCCGTGCGCTGCAGGGCAAACACTCGAACTACGACACTGACGTGTTCCAACCCGTCATTAAAGCCATCGAACAGCTCTCCGGCAAGGCTTACGGCAAGAGCGAGGAGGTGGATGTGGCGATGCGCGTTATCGCTGACCATATCCGCGCCGTGGCTTTCTCCATCGCTGACGGTCAGCTGCCCTCCAATGCCAAAGCGGGCTACGTCATCCGTCGCATCTTGCGCCGTGCCGTGCGTTATGCCTACACGTTCCTTGGTCAGAAGCGTGCCTTCATGCACTTGTTGCTGCCGACGCTCATCAAGGAGATGGGCGGTGCTTATCCCGAACTCGTAGCTCAACAGGAGCTGATCACTAAGGTGATGAAGGAGGAGGAAGAGAGCTTCCTGCGCACCTTGGAAACAGGCATCAAACTATTGGATAAGGTGATGGCAGACACGAAAGCAGCCGGAAAGACTGAGATTGGCGGCACGGAAGCCTTCACGCTTTTCGACACCTACGGTTTCCCCCTCGACCTCACTGAGCTCATCTGCCGCGAGAACGGTCTCACCGTGGATGAGGCTGGTTTCAATGTGGAGATGCAGAAGCAGAAGGAGCGCGCCCGCAATGCCGCAGCCGTAGAAACGGATGACTGGATAGAAGTTGACAAGTTGGATAAAGAAGGAAACAACTCGTCAACAGAATTCGTAGGCTGGGACTTCACTGAATACGAATGTCACATCCTGCGTTACCGCAAAGTGGTGCAGAAGAAACAGACATACTATCAGATTGTTCTCGACAAGACTCCATTCTACGCTGAAATGGGTGGACAGTTGGGCGACCAGGGAGTCATCGTCAGTGAGTTTGAGACGATTGACATTATCGACACCAAGAGCGAGAACGGTCTGACCGTCCACATCGCCAAGAAGCTGCCCGAACATCCCGAAGCGAATTTCATGGCATGTGTAGATACTGACAAGCGTCACGCCAGTGAAGCCAACCACAGTGCTACGCACCTTCTGGATCAAGCTTTGCGCGAAGTGCTCGGCACACACGTCGAGCAGAAGGGTTCACTCGTGTCAGCTGATGGTCTGCGCTTCGACTTCAGCCATTTCCAGAAGGTCACGGCTGAAGAACTGCGCCAGGTCGAGCGCATCGTCAATGCCCGCATCCGCGAGAACATTCCTCTTCTGGATCATCGCAATGTACCCATCGAAAAGGCCAAGGAACTCGGTGCCATCGCCCTTTTCGGTGAGAAATACGGCGACCGCGTCCGCGTCGTGCAGTTCGGACAGAGCGTAGAGTTCTGTGGCGGCTGCCACGTGAAGGCTACAGGCCAGATCGGAATGTTCAAGATCATCGCTGAAAGTAGTGTCGCTGCTGGCATCCGTCGCATCGAAGCCGTCACTGGTGCCAAGGTGGAGGAGATGCTCTACCAGTTGCAGGACACCATAGAAGCACTGCGCCAGATGTTCAACGGTGTACCTGACCTGAAGGGAGCGATTGAACGTCTCGTCTGCGAGAATGCTGGAATGAAGAAACAAGCCGAGGAGTTCATACACGAGAAAGCTCAGAGCTACAAGCAGGAACTCCTGCGCACGGTGGTCGAGCGCAACGGCATCAGCATCATCACGGGCAAGACGATCCTGCCACCCGAAGCCATCAAGGATATCGCCTTCCAGCTGCGCGCCGAGGTGGAGAACGCCCTCGTGTGCATCGGCTCCATTCATGATGGAAAGCCCCTGCTGACCTGCGCAGCATCTGACTTGCTCGTCAAAGAGCATGGAGTGAACGTCGGGCAGGTCATCCGCGATGCAGCCAAGCTCATGCAGGGCGGCGGCGGTGGACAGCCTCACTTCGCAACAGCTGGCGGCAAGAACCCCGACGGCATCAGCACGGCAATCGATAAGTTCATCGAGCTGGCTGCAAAATAAGTTTTTTAAACACTTAAACATATCTTTATCCGATGATGAAAACACTGCGTTATGGCGTTATCACGCTCTGCGCACTGCTGGTTACATTGACTGCAGTGGCTGCCGATTATACCGACTTTCTCACTCCAGCCAAGGGCTTCACCGAGGTCACCACCACCGATGGGATGATTGCCGACGGCAATTATTACTACGTCCTGGCCTCTGCGGAAAATACAGGACTCATCGTCAGCCCTGGAGAATATGAGGCCAAACCTGCCGGAGCCAGTGATAACACCAAAGCGCTGCGTTATCGTTCGGTGGGCTCTGACCCCATTCTCGACCTGACCAATTTCTTCACCATCGAGAAGAGCGGTTCGTTTATCGGTTTTCGTAATGTCATCTACAACACAGATCTATTCCAGACGCATGAGAATGCCGGCCAATTGTATGTGAACTCTTTCACAGACAAGACGCTCGACGAATGGAGCTGCCTGACGCCGACTTATCAGAATGGCTATTGGCTCTTCGAGAGCGGCAAATATCCATTGTCAAGCGGCAATCAGGAGTGTGGCTATATGGGACCGTGGAACAAACGCGTGGAAGAGGGTGAGGCCATAGCGCTGAATCGCCACAATACCGTGGGCGACAGAGCGGGACATTACCGTCTGTTCCGCATCGCCAGGAACGACCTTATGGCACTGCGCCTTTACGCAACCATTCTCACTGAAGCCAATGGTTTCACTGAGGTGACAACGATAGATGGTCTCAGCGACGATCCTGCGCAATGCTATCTCATCACATCTGCCGAGCAGCCCGGTCTTTTCGTGGGTTTGGGCAAGTACGAAGCCAAACCCGAATGGGCAGGAGAAGACACGAAGGCATTACGCTATCGTCAAGCAGGCAATCCCGTGGCAGACTTGTCGAACTTCTTCACCATCGAGAAGGCTGGCACGTTCATCGGATTCCGTAATGTGGTCGAAAAGAGCAGCCTCTTCCAGACGCATGACAACGCGGGATTTATGTATGTGCTCACTTACACCGAGCCCACAATGAGCGACTGGTGCTACCTGAGTCCCACTTTCCAGAACGGCTATTGGCTCTTTGAGAGCGGCAAATATCCGATGTCGAGTCAGGACTGGGCTTGCGGCTATCTCGGCCCATGGAACAAGAAGGTGGAAGCCGATGAGCCTATTGCACTGAACCGTCGCAACATCGAAGGCGACGAGGCTGGCCATTACCGTCTTTGGCGTATCGCTCGCACAAGCTTATTCCAGCTCATGCGATCTATCGGAGAAGATGAATCGGCTGACCTCACATGGAAAATCACCAATCCGTCGTTTGAGACAGGCGACGAGACGGGATGGACGCTTCACAACAAGGAAAACGGAAACGATGAATTCCGAACCAGGACATACGATATGACGGGGCGTGCCGGCAACTACCTGATGAATGCCTGGCAGTGGTGGGCAACCAGCCTAAATGTCAGCCAAGTCGTGGAGAATCTTCCAAGCGGACGCTACGAGTTATCGGGTATGATGGCAGCGTGGAATGGACGTCCTGTCACGTTATCCGCCAACGACAAGACTGCAACAGTCACAGGCGTTCATGATTGCGGAGGTATCAAGGTAAAGGTCGATGTCACTATAGATGCTGAAGGGCAATTGACCATTAATGCCGGCTGTGCCACCGACTGGTGGACCGAGGGACGCCCGCAGCTGGAGAACGAAGCCCTATGCTTCTTCAAACTGGATGACGTGCAGTTGCACTGCAAGAAGCTCTTCCTCGATGCCTTGGCTGTACGGCTACCCAACGACGGGACAAAGCTCATCCCCGAGCAATGGTACTACTACGACACCGAACACTTTACCGAATGTGCACTTTTTGGCGAACTCGACGGTCTCGTCTATTACACCAATGGTCAAATTGCAGCAGCCTCTGTCAATGGATTTGAGGCTAAGAGTACGCTGAGACTCAATGCAGGGCGTACTTATTTCAAGACATCAGCCACAGACGCCACCTTAGTGATTACGCCCTATCGCAGCGTGGAGGAAGGATCCTTCACCGCTGTGGCACTCAATGTGGACGGGCTGCCCAATAAAATCGGATCATTTGTATTGAACAACGATGGTCCTGGATCTGAAGGCTCAAAGAAAATCAGTCAATACTTGGCCTCTAAGGACTATGATGTCATAGGCTGTAGCGAGGACTTCAACTATCATGGCTCGCTGATGTCGTACCTCAATGACAACTATAGCAGCGGCACGGTCAGGAAGACGCTGAGCGTTGGCGATCTGCCCGTCTGGCAAATCTTGCAGGGCAACTTCCGCTTCGACACAGACGGCTTGAATCTCATCTGGAATAGGAATACCGTGACTGCCTCCAATGAGAGCTGGACGACATGGGATGACATGGAACCGACTGAAGGCAACCAATACGTGAAGAAGGGCTTCCGCCGCTACGATCTCTGGCTTGGAGGTCATGCCACCATCGATGTCTATGTGCTCCACATGGATGCCGGCGACGCTTCCACCATTTGGTCGCGAGAGTCACAATGGCGGCAACTGGCTGATGCCATCAACAACAGCGATCATACACGAGCCAAACTGATCATCGGAGATACCAATAGCCGTTGGACGCGCGAGAACATCACAACGAACTTCAAACGACGCCTGAGCAGCGACTTTACCATGTCGGACGTTTGGGTGGAGCTGTGCCTCAAGGGAGCCTATCCGAACCCCAATATGTGGGATCTTACTGACCAGTCTGATCCTACGGATTTCTCCAAGTATGAAGTCGTTGATAAGATCATCTACATCAATCCGAAAGCTGAAAACACCGTGCGTCTCACGCCCAAAAGCTTCAAGATTGAGCAGGACTACATCTACGACACCATCGATCACAATGGCGACACTCGTGATCTGGGCGACCATCGCCCTGTCGTTGTCACATTCAGATACAAACTGTCTCGTGATGTCGCTCCCGTATCCGTCGCAGACATTGACAACATCAATGACAACGACGCTTGGTATGACCTCAGCGGTCGTCGCATCCCTGTGTCTTCTGTGCTCCCAAAGGGAGTATTTATTCACAGAGGTAGAAAAATGGTCATCAAATAGACTCTTATTGAGCGATTATACACAGTTTTCCTAAAAATACGTTAAAACGACGTTTTTTTTTACAAATGCATTAGGCGATTCTTCAACGGAATTGCCTAATTTTGTACAATGAAAACGAAGAACCGTTAATTTGTTTACCTAAAGGACTAAGAAAATGAAAAAATTAAGAAAACTTCTTTTGACTGCGATGTTATGTATCGCAGCCTGTGGCGCTGTCCATGCACAGGTCATCAGTGACCCCGCACAGCTCTCCAACACCAAGGTGTACACCATCAACACGGCTCGTGGCTACTTGACGCTCGACCTCGACAACGTGAAGCTCACGTCAACAACACGTAACGATACCGACTCGGGGAGCGAGACGTACAACCAGTACGTCATCGAAAACGAGAATGCCGACCAGTCGGAAGAAGCGCGTCAGTTCGGCATCCTGAACATCGACGGGAAGTATTATATCTACTCCCCGAAGTTGAAGCAGTTTGCCTTGCTGCACGATGCGACACTGGAGTTCTATTCCACTGCCGGAACAGGACTGGCGTTCACAATGGATGGTCAGGGCGATGGTCCCCTGCGCCTGAAGATCTGGGGGTGGGGCAACGACGGCAGCCAATCCTATTACATCAACAACAACGGTAACATCGTGCTCAACAAATACACGGCCGTTGATCCAGGAAACTCGCTGATGATTGAGGAAGTACCCGGTGCCACCCTCGATTTCGACGAGGCTATGGAGGTGTTCAATTCCAATATCTGGATTGACCCACACCACGTATATTACATCGCAACGACCGACTCACGCATGGGCCAGTGGGGCGTTGAAAGCGACGGCGTAACGCTCACAGGAACTCGTGAAGGCGGTGATTTTTCCAATCCCTCATGTGCTGACAACGACCGCAAATGGGCTTTCTATCGCGACGGCTCAAAGACTTACCTCTTCAATGTCGGCATGCAGATGTTTCTCAGCAAGAACACCAAGACCCAGGATCGTGGAGGAAATAAAAATACAGGTCAGTTGACGACATCGAAGGATGAGTTTGCCAGTGTCAAATTCATTCGCAGCAACGATAACAACTACCCCTTCCTGCTCTACATCGAGGACAACGGCTTGTGGTTCAACGGACAAGGGAATGGCAGCATGACCGTCAGCAACTGGAGAAGCAGCTTCGACGACGGCAACCGTCAGAGCATCACCGAGGTGCCGGGCGAGGATGCATACAGCGACATGCAGGCTTTCTTCGAGATCCCGTCGTGGGACATCACTTTCCATCTTATGTTCGAAGGTCAGGAGATCGGCACTGTCGTGCGTAACATGACGGAAGGCTTCGATGCTAAACTGCCCGAAGACATGATCTACAATTCCTGCGAATACGACTACAACCCCGCCGTCATTACATCCGACGACGATGTCACCGTCGATGTCTTCTGGAAGGGTCCCTTCGAGTTCTCATCCAGCTACAGTTCCGCCAAATGGTACAACCTGCTGTTCGACCGCGAGAATGACCAGGACGAGGCTCGAGTGGGCAGATACTATGCATGGTACGAGGAAGGCCGTGAGCCCTACTATCCCAAACAAGATGCTGATGAGGCACTGCGTTCGGCTCCGCAGAGCCAATGGGCTTTCGTGGGCAATCCCTACGCCGTGAAGATCTACAACAAGTTTGCCGGTGAAGGCATGACGCTCTGGAACAGCGGCTTCGACAATGGCGGCAACGCGGTAGGGAGTGTCGTTCTGCGCGATGGCGACCACTTCTGGACCGTAAAGAATTACGAAGAGGATACGTATGAGTTCTCGCTGGGACTTGAAGTCAACGGCGGTTACCAGTATATCAACCAGCACGGTGGCGCAAGTGCCAATTCGTATTTCGGCCTGTGGGGCAGCTATGATGCCGGCTCAAGGCTGATGGTTGAGGATGTGCCGGACATCGACGTGACGGAAGTCTGGTATGATGTTTACTACAACGATGCCGTCGTGGCCTCGGCCAAGGTTATCGGTCAGGAGGTGGGTACGCCCATCGCCGATCTGCCGTCGGAGCTGAACCTTGACTTCGTGGAACTGACGTACGACGAGTCGCAGGATGTCAGTGCAGACCTTCATGTACGCGTTGATGCCATTTGGGACGGTCCCTTTGATCTCGCCGCTGACTACTCCAGCGCACATTGGTACGATATGTCTGTACATAAGGACTGGTATGTGACCAGCGACGTAATCAATGAGCTCGGGGCTTTGGAACCCGTGAATGCCAACGCCATCGGTCTGATCCAAGATTCCTACCAGTGGGCTTTCGTCGGCGATCCCTATCATATTCAGATCTATAACAAGGCTATAGGAAGCAGTCAGGTCTTTGCCTGGACAGAAGCTGTTGATGGTAATATTCCGACCTTCACGGATGCCTCGACTGACCATTACTGGCAAATCCGTCAGAGCACAGTTACAAGCGATGATTACTACGGCTCATTCCTTATCACGATTCCGGGTCTGCAAAACGGCAGATTTGGTGCCGTGAACCAGTATGGCGGTCCTGGAAATGTACTGAAAGTGTGGTACAATGCCAACTTAGCCGATGAGGGTTCTATTTATACCGTATTTGATGTTCCTGATGATTTCTCACAGTTTGTGATCGATGAAATCGCCCCGATGATGGAATCCGAGACCAAGTGGTTCAGCTGGAACGAGGCTTCGCGTGCCGCCATTGCCTATGATCCCAGCTATAAGGAATCATGCTCCTTCGAGACCTATAAGAGGATGAAAGAAACCATCGTCTCACTGGAAGACGACATCAACAGCTACCTCATGCCTCCAACAGGCTACTATCGTTTGAAGAATAAGTATCACCAGGATTTCCTGGGACTCACCGATGACCTCGCTCGCGGAAACATCGACGACTCCGACGCCACCACAGTAATCAAACTGACAAAGGTAGGCGAAAACCAGTACACAATACAAGTACAAGACCAATACTTGCAACCCGTGAGCAGAAGCACCATGATGGAAACCCATCCCGACAACGCTGAAGTCTTCACATTCTTCGTGACGCAGGCGGGCTACGCCGTCCTTACCGCTACGCCAGAAGGTGAGACCGATGAGGAAAAGGCAGCCTACGACTATTCGTTCCTGCACCGTCGCAATGATGCTGTAGGCAACAACGACTATGTTGGATGGGCCAAGAATGCAGAAGCCTCACTCTGGCAGCTCTTTGATGCCAAGAGCATCAACATCACCACAGATGCCAACGGACTGGGATCGCTCTATGTACCCTTTGCCGTCAATCCCCCAGCTGGTGTCATCGCCTTTACGGGCCAAATAGCAGATGATCACATCGAGTTGACTGGCATTAAAGGAGTTATTCCACCACACACGCCTGTCATCATCAAAGCTGCAACTGGTTCCTACGATTTGACAATCAGTGAGAATTCGGGAGCTCCTATCGAGGGCAATGACCTCAAAGGTGTTCTCTTCAGAGACAAGCCAAGCTATGCGATGACGCTGGAGGGTGAGGACTTCGTCACCTTTACTGGAGAAGCCCTTGAGCCCAACACTGCTTACTTGACCCTCGATGATACGAGCATCAACAGCATTCCTGTTCACTTCGGCGATATCACCGGTATCAATATCGTAGAAGGTGCTCAACAAGACCGCCAGATCTTCGACCTCAGCGGTCGCCGATTGGCTTCTCCGACCTCGAAGGGCGTGTATATCATTGACAACAAGAAAGTCGTGCTGAAATAGAGTTTCATTCCCGCAAATAATCAGCCCCTCTCCCGAACCTTCGAGAGAGGGGCTTTGCTTGATATGTCTAAGATGTTAGCGGATGTCTATAACAGGAATATTGTCCTTGTCGTTGTAATAGAGATTCTCACCTGCCATACCCCAGATGAAAGTGTAGTAGTAGGTACCGGCAGCAGCGTGAATGCTCCATTCGGGCGACATGATGGCTTGCTCGTTGTGGAGCCATACGACGCGGCTCTCATCGGGCTGCCCCATAATGTGTGCGATGGTCTGATCCTGAGGCAGGTTGAAGTAGTAGTAAGCCTCGATGCGGCGTCCGTGAGTGTGAGGCGGCATCGTGTTCCAGGCCGCACCGGGGTTGAGCTGTGTCAGACCGAGTTGCAACTGGCAAGGGCCCTCCTCCAACACATCATTGACAATGAGCTTATAGACGGTGCGATTGTTACACTCCTCTAATGAGCCTACGGGTCCCCAGACAGCAGCCTTCAACGAACCCTTGCGGCCATCGAGGGTGATCCACTGCGTCTTGTAGTGCTGATGGGCGGTGGCACTGTTCAAGTAAAACTTAGCGGGTTTCGCAGAATCCTTGGAGCGGAACAGAACTTCTTTGTTCACGTCCTTGTCCTTGGCGATATGACCGCGACCAATGTAAAGAGCTTCCTTCGGCGAGAGGGCATACTCCCTGCCATCGACGATGACAACGCCATCACCCTCGCCGCAGTTGACTACGCCGAGTTCGCGGTTGTACAGGAAATACTTCTCCTTGATGCCGGGATCAACATCCAGACCGAGCTCCAGAAAGTTCTCAAGCTTCAAGGTCTTGTTCACAGGCATAGCACCGCCGAAGATAAAGCGGTCGTAATGCGAATAAGTGAGATTGATCTCATCCGCCACCATTACTTTTTCCATCACGAAACGCTCACGAAGCGTAGGAGTGTCATAATGCTTGACATCCTCGGGATGGCAAGCGGTCTGAAAATAGACATGCTGGGTGGAAGACTCTCCCTCTGCCCTCCCTATGAGGGAGGGAGCAATTACTATTGCTAAAAGTAGGATTCTTTTTTTCATTGCTAAGATATTATTTTGAAGATTATTATTGAATACTTTTCTTGAAGGTGACCGCTTCCTCCTTTAGAGGGAGGTCGGGGGGAGTGCCTGTTTCTCGTCAGCAATGATTCTCCTTCTGTTGATGAACATCATGACGAGGGTAAAGCCAGAGAGAAGACCCATCCCCATGTATTCCAAGCTTTTGCAAGCGCGGAAGATGACCCAGCCGAAGAGCGAGGAACAGAAGTCGAGGGCACCAGCGAGGAAACCGTCAGGCACGCGGGCTGCAGCATCCTGTGTGGCGGCATATACAGAGTTGGCGGCAGCGGTGAAGTCTGCACTCATGTCTGTGACGAAGTACAGACCGAAGATGAGGGCTACGAGGCCGATGATGAAGGTCTTAACCACATTATTCTTCGTGATGGGCAACACCATGGGGAAGAGGTAGAACATTCCAGCCAACGAAGCCAGCGGCAGGAACTGATTGCCGGGCAGCACAACGGCGAGGAACAGAACGGTAGGAATGAGCAGGAGGCTAACGACGAGCGTCGTGGGATGACCGATGACGAGTGCGGGACTCATGCCGATGTGTACCTTCTTGCCGTTGAACTTCTTCTCCACTACTTCCTTGGTCTTTTGGCTGATGGGCATTAAACCGTCAATGAAGAGCTTGGTGATGCGGGGGATGAGCTCCATGACGGCTCCCATGATCACGCCGAGCGAGAGGATGGTCTTGGCAGCATCGCCGTTCCATTCCTTCACGCTGAGGGCTCCAATGAGAGCACCAACAATGACACCGAGGATGAGCGGCTCACCCAGCACACCGAACTTCTTCTTCAGTCCTTCGGCATCGATGTCCAGCTTCGAGAAGCCTGGAATCTTATCCAAGAGCCAGTTGATGCCAAGAGCGAAAGGCACGAAACTCTGGCAGAAGGGCTGCGGGATGCTGATGCCATCCAAATCGTAGTGCTTCTGGAATTTCTCTGCCGTGAGGTCGGCCATCACGAGCGTGAACATATAACAGACGATGGCGGCGAAGTAACCCCAGGCGAGGCTCTCGCCCATGACGAAATAGACAACGGCACCGATGAAGGCGAAGTGCCAGTAGTTCCACAGGTCGATATTCACCGTGCGCGTAGTCTTCGTGATCACCATCAGGAAGTTAACGCCCAAACAGATGGGGATAATCAAAGCACCCACGGCTGTGTTATAGGCCACAGCAGCGGCGGCAGGCCAACCCATATCGAAGATGCCGAGCTGCAGCTCATAAATATCTGAGATATTCTTCAGCGGACCGTTGAAGTTGGTCGTCAACAATGCTGTGACAATACCTAAACCGACGAATCCGACGCCAACATAAAGGCCGCTCTGTAGCGACTTACCAAACTTCAAGCCGATGCATAAGCCAATGATGGTGAAGAGAATAGGCATCATGACCGATGCCCCGAGAGAGATGATGTAAGAGAATACTGCTTCCACTTTTTTTATTTAGTTTAATGTTTAATGTAATTTGTTCTGTTAATCGTTGTAAGAGTTATAGAGGCCAGATAATAATTTCTGGATGATGTTAGCCTTTTCGTCCATTGAATCAAGCTCTTCCTTTGTGACATAGCCAACGTCAAAAGAGAGTTCAAGTTGGCACATTGTCTCAGAGAGCGAGCCTTGAGCGTATTCGATGAATCGCAACTTTTCTTTTTTTGAGATTCGCCCTGCACATTCTGCAATGTTTGAAGGTATTGATGAGGCCGCCCTACGCATCTGATCACACAATGCAAAGCGTTCTTCAGGTGGATATTTTTTCAAAAGCAGATAAACCTCCTTATTGAAAGCCCTGGCATGTTGATAGACAACCAGTTTCCAATAGGAAAAGTGTTCGCTGCTGAAATACATTCCTCATTAAACCTTAAACCTTAAACTTTAAACTCAATTTTACTTTTCAAAATTAATAGACCCTCCTCCGATATTCTTACCGTCGGCAAAGATCTGGATGCGATACTGACCGGCAACGAGCATCTCAGTGACGTTCCAGTACATCGTCACGGGCGTTTCCTCGCCGTTGTACTCGATGTCCTTACGCATGGAGTATTCGAGATTGCGGTTCTCGAAGGGGAAGGTGCCGCCGCCATCGACAGCCTCGCCCGTAGGTTTGATGATGCGGACATAGATAGTACGGTGACCAGCGGCTGCCGTGACGTTGCGGGCGATGTTGAATGACACTTGGAACGTCTTGACGTCAGCAATCTTCTTCGCTGCCTTCTGACGCTTGTTCAAGGCACTGATGCTGACTGCTGTAGCATCCAACTGACTGGCAATCTCCACCTTATCCGATAGTGAAGCCTTCTCCGACGAAAGGTTGGAGATTTGTTGCTGCTGCACGGCTTGCTGCTGGCGCAGGTTCTCGTTCTCGGCGTTGAGCTGCGTGTTAAGACGGTTCAGCGAGTCGATTTCCGCTACGAAGCTCTTGAGCACCTGCCGCATCGTAGCCAACTCCTTCTTCAAGCGCGTGATTTCTGCAGCATCGTTATTCTTGGTGCGCCGCAGTTCTTCAAGCAACTCCTGCGTGCGCTGCTGTTCCTGCTCAAGCTGTGCCATCAGCGAGTCGTTGTTGATCTGTGTCTTCATCTCGCTGTACTGGCGGGCGAAGTTCTCGTATTCATTCTCCATCTCGCGCTTATCCATCTCGGCGAGCTCCAACATCTGCTTGTTCTGCTCGTTGGACTCATTGAGGGAGTAAATCAGGTAGCCCATGACGGCTAAAAGCGCCACAATAGCAACGCCAATAATTACATAGATTGTCTTTTTATTCATATTTCTTTGGATTTTGGGCGCAAAGATAGTAAAAAGTTTATTGTTTAATGTTTAAAGTGTGAAGTTTTTACTACCTTTGCTCGCAGAAAAAATAAAAACTGACGCTATGACACTCAAACGAAGCTCTTTTCTCGCACTTTTTGTCTTACTGACAGTGCCTCAGATTCTCTTTGCTTCTATCACCGTGACACGCCTCAACCCCACAACGGTCGAGGTGCGATCAACGGATGGTCAAACACTGACTCTCGATTTTTATGGACCTCATATCGTTCGTCTGTTCCTGGATCCGCAAGGCGGCATCCTACGCGACCCCGTAGCGCAGCCACCAGCACAGATCCTCGTCAGCCAACCTCGTTGCGCAGTGGGTGATCTGACCATAGAAGAAAGCGAGGCTTTCTTCCGCGTGCAGACCCCTGAAATGGTGGTGAGCATAGCTCGAGACAACGGCCTACTGTCCTTCGCCAACCGCAAGGCAGGACGCATCGTGACGCGACAGTTGGATGCCGCTGCCGGTACCACGACTGGCATCTCCTTTGGCGGTTTCTATTTCGACGGCAAACGCGTATCGACGGTTCTCACAGCTGCTGAAGACGAGTTTTTCTATGGCGGCGGCGTGCAGAACGGACGCTTCTCACACAAAGGTAACATCATCGCCATTGAGAATACGAACAACTGGACGGACGGCGGTGTGGCATCCCCTACCCCATTCTACTGGAGCACAGCAGGCTACGGCATCCTCTGGCACACCTTCCGTCCTGGCAAGTACGACTTCGGAGCCACCGAGGCAGGCAAGGTGAAGCTGTCACACGAGGAGAACTACCTCGACCTCTTCCTGATGATCGATGATGGCTGTGTACCCCTGCTTAACGATTTCTACCAGCTCACCGGTCATCCCGTGCTGCTGCCCAAGTTTGGCTTCTACGAAGGCCATCTCAATGCCTACAATAGGGACTATTGGTACAGACCCACCCCTGACCCCTCCCGTCAGGGAGGGGAGGAGCTGCGCGATGACAGATTCTTACAAGCCAACGGACTCCCCTCCCTCACGGGAGGGGTTGGAGGTGGGTCTTTCTTTGAAGATGGCCACTTCTATAAAGAATCCCAGAAGCCCGTCGATGGAGGCATCCGCGAGAGCTTGAACGGCGAACTGGAAGGCAACTACCAATTCTCCGCCCGCGCGGTCATCGACCGTTATGAGAAGGCAGATATGCCGCTTGGTTGGGTGCTGCCCAATGACGGCTATGGTGCTTGCTACGGACAGACAGCGACGCTTGAAGGCAATGTGGAAAACCTGCGCCAGTTCGGCGACTATGCCCGCTCGAAGGGAGTGGAAATAGGTCTCTGGACACAGAGCGACCTGCACCCAAAGGAGGGCGTTGAAGCGCTCTTGCAGCGAGACATCGTCCGCGAAGTACGAGATGCCGGAGTGAGGGTATTGAAGACTGATGTGGCATGGGTAGGAGCAGGCTACAGCTTCGGTCTCAATGGTGTAGCTGATGTGGGCAACATCATGCCTTACTACGGCGACGATGCCCGTCCGTTCATCATTTCCCTTGACGGCTGGGCGGGCACACAGCGATATGCCGGAATCTGGACAGGCGATCAGACGGGCGGTGAGTGGGAATATATCCGCTTCCACATCCCTACTTATATCGGCTCGGGTCTCAGTGGGCAACCCAACATCAGCTCTGATATGGACGGCATCTTCGGCGGCAAGAACATCCCTGTCAACGTCCGTGATTTCCAGTGGAAGACCTTCACGCCAATGCAGTTGAATATGGACGGTTGGGGCAGTAATCCCAAATATCCGCAAGCTCTCGGAGAACCAGCCACAAGCATCAATCGTCAATACCTCAAGCTCAAATCCGAGCTCATGCCCTACACCTACGCTATTGCAAAGGAGGCTGTCGATGGACTGCCGATGATCAGGCCGACGGGGCGAGAGGCCGTTTCCTGCTTCAACTACGAGTTCCTCTATGGTCCCTCGATTCTCGTGGCTCCTATCTACCAGAACACCGCCGCAGATGCAAAGGGTAATGACATCCGCAACAATATCTATTTACCAGAAGGGCAGTGGGTTGATTGGTTCACAGGCGCTTGCTTCGAAGGTGGTCGTATCATCAACAACTTCGATGCCCCACTGTGGAAGTTGCCTGTCTTCGTGCGCCGAGGAGCCATCATCCCTATGACCAATCCCCACAACAACCCCAGTCTGGAGGATCGTTCCACGCGCGCGTTCCTTATTTATCCTTTGGGTCACTCGGAGTTCACCGCCTACGATGACGATGGTCGCACACAAGCCTATCTGCGAGGTGAGAGTGCAACGACGCTCGTCACGAGCGACCTCAATGAGAAAGGGCGCGCCATCATCACCATAAATCCCACAAAGGGCACCTTCACGGGCATGGAAAAGATGCAGAAGACCGAGTTCCGCATCCCCTCCGCCTCAGTTCCCAAGAAAATGAAGCTCACAGCCAACGGCAAGAAGCTTGACTACCTGCTGACAACTGAGCAGAATGGAGGCGGTTCACCTAACCTACCCTCTGCCGTGGGTTCTGTGGATAGTGGTTCTTCCGCCGTCACCCTCCGCATCTCTACGCGCGAGCCCTTTGACATCACAGCCACTACCCTCAAGCTGACCATCGATGACTACGCCTTTGACACGACTGACCACCAACTCACCCGAAGCGGCACGCTTGCTCAGCCCACCCTCCTCCTCGACGAGTGGGAAGATGGCTGCATCTCGCCCTCGGCCTACACGCTGCCGCTGCAGTGGACTGCCGTCGAAAACGCTGACTATTACGAGATCGAGCACCTCGGACAAATCTACTCCACCATCAAGAATAATACATTCACGCTCGAAGACCTGAAGCCCGAGACGAACTACGAAGTGCGCGTGCGCGCCGTGAACCACGACGGCAAGGGGGCTTGGATCCGCGAGAAGCTTCGCACATCGCCCGACCCGCTGCGCTTTGCCATCCACGGCATTACCGCAGAATGTACCATCCCCGATCAGGGCGGGCAGCGCATCAAGAACCTCTTCGACTTCGACGAGGGCACTACATGGCACACCGCTTGGGATCAACCCAACGCCACGCCCTTCGACATCATCATCGACCTCCACGTTGTCGCACAGCTCGACCAAATCCAGTACATCCCGCGTCCTGACGGCGGTAATGGAACCATCACGCGTGCCCAGCTCAGCTATAGCCTCGACAAGCAGATTTGGAGCGATCCCGTCGCCTTCAAGGGCACGACCCAGCTCACAGCCCAACCCACAGCCCGTTATCTCCGCATACACGTTGAGGAATCGCGCGGCGGCTTTGGTAGTGGCCAGCAGATCTATGTCTTCCGCGTGCCTGGCTCGGAGATGATGATTCCGGGTGACATCAACCACGACAACCGCATCGACGAGAACGACTTCACCTCCTACCTCAACTACACTGGTTTGCGTCAAGGCGACGGCGACTTCGAAGGCTATATCTCGCGCGGCGACCTCAACAACAATGGACTCATCGACGCTTACGACATCAGTGCCGTGGGCATCGAACTGGAGAGCGGTGTCAGCAGCCGACGCGTGCCTACTGTGGCCGGAGAGATCAGCGTCACTGCCGACAAGGCACAAGCGAACGCAGGTGATGTCATCACCCTCACCGTCAAGGGCAAGGGACTCCAGAGCGTCAACGCCCTCAGCTTCGCCCTGCCTTACGACGCTCAAGTATGGGAATACGTCGGCATAGAACCTTCTGGCATGAAGGAAATGCGCAACATGACCTACGACCGCCTGCACTCCAACGGTCAGAAAGCCCTCTATCCGACCTTCGTCAACTGCGGCGAGCATCCCTATCTCGAAGGCGATACAACGTTGCTGACCATCCGTTTCCGGGCCAAGCAGAAGACCCAAGTCGCGCTGAAGGCACAGGATGGCATGATTGTGGACAAGTACATGAACAACATCACCTTCTAACGAGTTGACACCGACGATGAAGAAGCTGTTGCTCGTCCTTTGCACCTTGGCGGTTGTGGCCTGCTATAATGCGCCACAGCAGATCATCCTGACCACCGAGCCAGAGGTCAGCGACAGCACTTCGCAACAACTGCAACGCCCATACGGTGTGGGCTACAACCTCGTCGTTCGCGCCGATAGTCTGCTGTTGCAAGAAGACCGCCCGATGCACTGGTGTCAAGGCGTAGCAGAGACAAGCGACAGCCTGTGGGTGTTCCGCAGCGACGCCATTGTAGTGGCAGCCATTACCGTCATCCCCGAGGACTGCATCGATAGCGTATGGGTGAAGGTGGCGCGCGATCAGTTCACAATGGGCTGGACCCACGAGCACGACCTGCTCAGCGCGGCGCAGCCCGACGACCCCATCAGCGCCTTCATCAGCTTCTTCTCCGACAACCACGTCCTGTGGTTCCTCGTCGTGGTGGGCTGTGTCGTGGTGACATTGACGCTCTTGGCCATCAAGCGGTGGCGCATCCGTATGGTGCTTCTTGATGACATCCCCAGTGCCTATCCCACGTTCCTTACTTTGGCACTCGTTTGCTCTGCATGGCTCTATGCCTACATCCAGTACTACCAGCCTCAGCAGTGGGTGGAGTTCTATTTCCACCCTACGCTTAACCCGCTGTCACAACCGCCCGTGCTCTGCGCCTTCCTCTTCACGGTGTGGGCGTTGGTGCTATTGACTGCGGTGTCCGTGGAGAGTGCCTTCGAGTACCTCAAGCCACTCGATGCCTTGCTCTATCTCCTCTCGTTGCTCGGTGTGTGTGTGGTCATCTATCTCGTTGTCTCGCTCACCGCTTGGACGTGGGTGTGCCATCTGCTATGCCTCGGCTACTTCCTCTTTGCGCTCTACCGCTATTTCCGCTATGCACGCGCCCGCTACTACTGCGGCGATTGCCATCGCAAACTGCAACATAAGGGTAAATGCCCCTACTGCGGAGCCATAAACGAATAAAAGTTTTCACTTTTTCCTCCTTTCTTGCTTGCAGTTCAGAAAATTATTGTAACTTTGCGCACACGTATCAAAAAGGAAACATCTCAAACAACACTTTAAACCCCAGTTAACCTATGAAACCAACTCTTTTCCTCCTCGCTGCAGGTATGGGCAGCCGCTATGGCGGTCTCAAGCAGCTCGACGCACTCGGCCCCAACGGCGAAACCATCATGGACTACTCCATCTACGATGCCATTCAGGCTGGCTTTGGTAAGATCGTATGGGTCATCCGTCGTGACTTCGAGGATCAGTTCCGCAACCAGATCCTGAAGAAATACGAAGGTCACGTGCCCTGCGAGCTCTGTTTCCAGGCCCTCGATGACCTGCCCGAAGGCTTCACCGTACCTGAAGGCCGTGTTAAACCGTGGGGCACCAACCACGCCGTGCTCATGGGTAAGGACGTCATTAAAGAACCCTTCTGCGTCATCAACTGCGACGACTTCTACAACCGCGACGCTTTCATGGCCATTGGTAAGTTCCTCGCTGACCTCCCCGAAGGCAGCAAGGGCAAGTACGCCATGGTGGGCTTCCGCGTAGGCAACACCCTCTCTGAGAACGGCAGCGTGGCTCGCGGCATTTGCTCCACCGACGAGAACGGCAACCTCAAGGACATCGTAGAGCGCACCGAGATCGAGACCATCGACGGCGTGATCTGCTACAAGGAAGACGGCGAATGGAAGCCCGTCGGCGGTGAGAATGTACCCGTCTCGATGAATATGTGGGGCTTCACGCCCGACTACTTCGCCTACAGCGAGGAATACTTCAAGGAGTTCCTCTCTGATCCGAAGAACATGGAGAACCTCAAGGCCGAGTTCTTCATCCCCCTCATGATCGATAAGCTCATCAACGAGGGTACGGCTACCTGCAAGGTTCTCGACACCACCAGCAAGTGGTTCGGTGTGACCTACGCAGCCGACCGTCCAGGCACCGTGGAGCGCATCAAGTCTCTCGTCGATGCCGGCGTCTATCCCTCTCCCCTATTCTGATCATTCTTTAAGAACACGACTGCAAAAGAGGCTGTGTCCACTCGCGACACAGCCTCTTTTGCATTGCCACAGACATCTACGAAATGATCAATAGTATCAGCCACAATGAAGACACTTGGCAGAAATATGTAGATAGCGGACAGATGATAAACTTTGATATGGCGTTTACGTTAAAAGCAATATAACACCAAGACAGAAAGGCTCAGAAAGATTTCCTTCACCACTCATCCTTCATTCATATTTCTTCATTCTTCATTCACAACTTCTTCTCCTTCTTCCATCAGATATCTGCCTTGTCTTATTGCTACTGAACACATATAGAGTTTCTTTCCAAGATTATGCTACCATTTCTGGCATTTGCTGATAGTCATCTGTTCTTCTCCCTGATGGGCGCTATCAGGAATGGCAGCACGTTTGTATTCGTGCTTAATGCTGGGAACGGGGCTATTTTTGTCTGTTTTCATCTTTTTTATGTTGTTTTTGTTTGTCTATTCAAAGGTAATATGTACTTTTGCAGTCGAAATCAAAAGAAAGACAGGATTATGACATCACTACAGCTAAATGCAGAACTCTTCCGCGAGCTCAGTATCATCGCTGAAGATGAGAACCTGATGCAGAAAGCCTTGAAGTACATCAAGAAGCTAACGGCTAAGAAACAGGCAATGGACGAGACAGAATATATCATGTCCTCTCCTGCAATGGTTGATATTCTTCGCCAAGGGGACGAAGACATCAAGAATGGACGAGGTCGTGTTGTATCATTGGATGAGATATGGAAATAATCTTTCTTCCACAAGCCGATGCTGACTTAGAGTACTGGAAAAGTATAGGTAACGAGCGAATTCTGAAGCGTATTAGGGACTTGCTTGAAGACATTCAATTGCATCCATACTCTGGCATCGGTAAACCTGAGGCATTGAAAGGGACAAATGGCAAATGGAGTCGGCGCATCACAGATGAACACCGCTTAGTTTATTCTATCAGCAGTGGAAGAATCTATGTTTACGTAATCTCTTTGCGTTATCATTATTCTAAATAGCCTTTAGTATCTCTTCTTCCAATCTATCTATATCCCGCACTTCCAATAGCTACCACACGCCATAGGTTTTCAGGTTGTTGGCAGCGGGAATCCAATAGTCTTTCAGATAGTGGCGCTCGGCATCCTCGATTCAATCTATCAGCGTTTCAAATCAGATAATTCCACTAAGATATCTGGCATCAGCCACAATGAAGACGCTTGGCAGAAATATGTAGATAGCGGACAGATGATAAACTTTGATATGGCGTTTACGTTAAAAGCAATATAATACCAAGACAGAAAGGCTCAGAAATATTTCCTTCACCACTCATCCTTCATTCATATTTCTTCATTCTTCATTCACAACTTCTTCTCCTTCTTCCTTCTTCCATCAGATATCTGCCTCGTCTTATTGCCGCTGAACACATTTTGAGTTCCTTTCCGGCTCCGTTTATGAGTTATCTTTAATGAACGAGCAGTATTCTTCAAGAGATTTTCTCATCACCTCTTGTGGTATAAGTTTTCGTTGGTATTCTGCAACCATCTAAAGTCAATATATTGGGCATATCGACAAAAGGCATGTCTAATTGTGCAATTGGCGATTGCACAAATTCATTCAGGCGGAGTTGTACCCCAAGCCTGTTAAATTCCTCTGTGCTATAAATGTCGTAGAACTTCACCATATTATACAAATGACGCTTTCCGAATCCCCTGCGTTTCGGATTCATGCGTTTCAGATAGTCGGCTAATTCGCTGACCACCTTGGCTCCCCAATGGGCAGACTTTAACTGCTGAGAGATGTACTGTCCCACTTCCCAGTTTGTCAGTAAAGCCTCGGTATTCACCTTCGATATGGCTGACGAACGATGCTGTTCTATGAGTGAATTGACAAACTCGAACTGTTGTTCCAGTTCTGCCAAATTAGGTATGATTGCTATGGCCTTTTCCATATTTAAAATGTTTCTTTAGTTTTATTATGGAATCAACAGACCTCTATATTCAAGGTCGTTCTTTATCATTTCTTCCATATTCTTATTTCATTTTCAATTGAATCATTTTTCAGTTCAAAATCATCTTAGCGTGAATGGATCAATCTTATTGCTGATGAAAATATATTGAGCTTATGAGGTATGTTGTTGCTGGTTTGACGCATATTATCTAATTTTATTCCATCCACCCTTCCAAGAAGATATCAAACAACTGGTCGGAATTCTCGGCAAGCATCTTCTTGAAAAGGAATACTTGGCCGATGTCCTCACGCTGAGTTAGACTCCGTCGATAACGATTCAACACCTTTCGGTATTCTTCCTGTTTGAGTTCATTGGTAAAAGTATTGTCATGTAGCACAGCCATAAAACGAGTGTCCGAAACGAAAGACGCAAACATCTGATTGATTTCCGCCAACCATCTCTGAGCTTCTTCAGCAGAAAGTTCTTCTTTGGCGTTCCACCTGCGTATCACCTCTAATATGTCTTGTTCTGGCGTTGAGGTACGCGTCCCATTCGAGCCACCATCACCACGTTCCGGCTCCTCTGGCACGTCGTCTTCATCACTCTCGTCTTCTCCCTCAGATATAGTAATGCCAGGAACTTCATCATCGGTTTCAATGTCTGGCCTTATCACGCCATCTTCACTTGAGATGTTCATTAGGCTTCTGTATATGCGACAATATATCTCCCAGAACTTTAGGAAAATGCCATCACGATACTTTGCATCTATCTCATAGACTTCCTCCAGCATCATCAAGGCTGCCGCATATCTGCCAATCAGCCGACGAATACGTTTTGCCTCGTTAACGACATCTATATGGTTGTCATCACCTCTCGCTGCTTCTTCCTGTGCAGCACGTTCGAATTGAATTCGAATCCACTGACGCAAGCCATCTTCCATTTGTAACATGAATGCCACATCATTGCGATGTGCTTTGTAAGCTTCAAACCAACGTTGGTAGGGTTCAGTACCGGTTAAGTCGTTGTATTGGCTTTCCACTAGACGTGCTTCTGCCTCAGGATTAAAGCCAGAGACCGTCGTACCGCAATAGGTCCTGAAAGCTTCTTTGATATTTGCTACATTTACGTTTCTCCATGACAAATCAACAATATGGCACTCCTCCTTATATTTGCATGTGCGGTTAACGCGAGAAATGGTTTGAATGGCATTGATGTCGCTGATTTCTTTGTCCAAGAACAAGGTATGCAGCTTTGGCTCGTCGAACCCTGTTTGCAGTTTATCCACAACAATCATCAGTCCGTTCTTAGCCTGTTTGAAGTTCTGGATAACTTGCTCTTCTGTCATATTGTTGTTCATCGAGGAGCTTGCTTCATACTCCTGATTGTCGCTATAGACAATAGCGATAGGAGCATCTTTGTATCGACGATACTTCGGATCCTCGCACTTCTGTTCCATCAAGCGACGGATGATGTTACAATAGCTTATGGCATTAGGAATACTCGAAACAGCCAGCATGGCTTTACCTGTTCCGTGTATCTTTCCATAGACGAGGCTTACCAGACGGTTAACGATGAACTGTGCCAATTTCTCCATACGCTCAGGATTGGCATAGATTCTAGCCTTTTCCAATAGAACCCGCTGTCCTTCCTCCGTTGGATCCACGCCTTCGGGCAGTTCAAAATGCATTGTCGTTACAACCGGGATGATATGCTTCGTTGGATCAAGAATATAGCCATCGGCAATAGCTTCCTTCATGGTGTAACTGTCAAATGGTATCCACAAGGGTATGTGGGCACGGTCGCTCTTGAACTCACCGTAGCGGGCAAGAATCTTCTCACTGGGCGTAGCCGTGAAACCGATAATCAAATTCTTCTTTTTTGAGATTCGGTTATGTTCTGCAGAAGTCACTATTGTTTCCTGCAACTGGTCAAACAGATTTACCATCTCGCGATTGTTGTCGCCAGTATTCGAACGGTGGATCTCGTCTATCAGGAAAGCCACACGCATCTTTTCCAGTTTCTTGCCAGACTTATTGATGGCGTTTTGCAGATCAAGGAACTTCTGGATATTGACCACAATGATTCGGCGTGTGTCAGTCAGCGCATCCACAAATGTCTTCTGGTCACGAGCCTCTACAAACATCGACTTGTCGATATTCATGTTATACATCATGGTGTCCAGCTGGTCGCGCAACTGCAAACGGTCAACCACAATCAGTATCTTATCGTAAGCCCATGCATTCTGGAAGCGCATATCCTTCAGCTGTAATGCTGTCCAGCCGATGATATTGCTCTTACCAAAGCCCGCAGCATACTGCATCAGAAGCGAATAGACATATTTGTTGTTATAGTACGAATCACGCTTACGGATGATGTCGTCAATTATCTCCGGACTTACATCCAGCGCTTCCAATTCCCGGCGAAGTCGGCGGGCATAGAAGTCTGCATCTTGCTCCTTCTCCAACATCTCACGAACACGATTGATAACCTTGTCGCAACCGAACTTCTGCTTGGGACGGGGTGAAATCAAGGTGCCGCGATTACTGGTGCGTACACGTTTTCCGCGTTCCATCTTGTAGTTATATTGCAAGAAGTTGTAGTATAGGATTTCCCGTTCTATCATCTTCTTGCTGTACAAGTTTGTCATCACCTCTTCAAAGCGCTCCTCTTCTGAAAGTAGAGGATTGCTCAGCGGGTAAATCTTGAAATTCTTTTCAACCTCCGGACGGTATTGGGTAACGGTTGTTGTCCTGTCGAAGAATCCCTTGCGTGCCTCGTCAAAGTAGTTGGCGATGCCTCGCAGCACGTACGTCTCGTTGACATCAGTCGCAACCAGATGGATGGCTTTCTCAAAGATCTGAAGTGTGGTTTTGTGTTCAGATTTAACCTCATTTGGACGCATACGTTCACGATCTGCCATCCCTTTCACCGATTCCAGATAGTCTGTGATTATCTTTCCGCGCCCCTTAGTAGCTGCCCATTGACCATTTGTAACGCTCTTCAGTTCCATATACCCGAGAAAGATGCCATTAACAAAGAACGACACATCTGGGCGTATCTTCAAAAGAGTGATGCCATCGCTCACGATATTGTGTGGCATCTCCTCTACGGCTGCAAATATGTTCTTTTGGAAATCAGCATCGCCCCCCAGCTCTGTGCCAGACACATAGAATAAGGGTACCGTTTCGCCCTCAAAGGTAATAGTACGGTTCTTATTCAGGAAGGTGGCGGCATTACTGGCGTCCAACAGACGGGCCTTTACCTCTTCTTTCAGTGCAAGGCCGAGTGCAATTTCATCCTGATGATATTTACTCATCAGCGAACGCCATACTATTGGGTTAGCTTCCTGCACGAACTCTGCCAGTTGCGATGGAATGAACAAATCAGGACTGACTATGTTAGGATCTGTTTCACGGTAGCCCAATCCACCCTCTTCCTCTCTACGGCAGAGGAACTTCATGATATATTCATGCTGTATTCTGGTTTCTACTACTGGCATATTCTCATCTTCTTTATACGGCACGTTGGCCTGTTACTACTTCATTTATCAATGACCGCTTCAGTCGCTTTAAGGTATCTATTTGCTTTTCGATGTTCTCGATTGCAGCGTCAATCTTTGAACATTTATCGTCGAGATAGTTGGCAATGGCTTGTTGTTCAGAAAGCGGTGGAAGTACAAATTTCATATTTGCAATCTGACCTTGGCTAAGATTAATTTGTGTTCCGCCAAAACCATTACTAACAACCCATTTTTTTAAGGATATCAAAAGATAAAATATATATCTAGGAACAGCCTTCTTTTTATTTACCGATATTGCACAACAAGCTTGATTAATTGTTGATGGGAATTGCATAATGCCTACATTTCCAATTGTTCCCCCGCCATACATTGCTACGAGAATAGTCTCCTTAGGATAATATTCCAGACCTGAACATTCTTTCATTGCCAAATCTGTGATATAGTCTGCAGGTTCAAGAATAATACAATCCTGGACACATCCAGTATTAATCCAAGGATGTTTACCGTTATTGTAATAATAGTCTTTTTTTGTGCTAGGAGTGGTTCCAGAACCTAATATTCCTATTTCTTTTACTCTCTTCACCTCCCAATGCTCTGGAATCATTCCAATCCATTCGATTCCAGAATCCTTCAATTGGACATCAGGATTCAGTCCACGAGTAACAGCCTGATGAATCGTGCTCTTCTTCAGCCGCGCATACACCTCACGTTTCTTTTCTAACAATTCTATCCGTTTTTCTATCGCCCCCGTCTTCACATCCAAGTAGTCCACTATACTCTGCTGTTCAAGAAGGAACGGAATATCTATTTCATATGCTAAAAGATAATTGCGCTGAAGTTCGGTTTGATTTGTGGATCCCTTTACTAAAGTTGCATTTATTTCATCATATCTTATAGAGAAGAAGTAATAGAGGTATTTCATTAAATTCGTTCCTCTTTTATTTCGCAAGATTGACACATGTGAATCTGCATAAAAATTGTCATCATCGGAATCGAAATAAAAGACCTTGCCTAATACTCCTCCACCTGTAGATGCCATTAATAAATCTCCTTTTCTTATTTGAGCATCTCTAACACTTTTAGAAGTATATCGAACACCAGATTCATCAAGCCAGCCTTTACTAAAAGTTGCTTGATTCATCACCTTGTATGGGCTCTCATCCACGTAGTCGGGTGTTATGCCACGTGAGATGTAGTCACAGATTTCCTTTATTCTCATTCCTCACTCCCTTTCATTTCGTTGTACTCATCAATCCATTCTTTCAGCTTGCTTTGTAGCAGAGCCTTGTCGGGCAAATAAAGCTGATAAGCTGTTGCATAGATGTTGGCATCCTTCGGCAAGGTTAACTCCACGAGGGCGTCGTCTTTTGACTTGCATAGCAATATTCCGATTGTAGGCTTCTCGAAATCCAGTTTTACAAAACGGTCGAAATAGTTGACATACATCTGCATCTGTCCAAGGTCTTGATGTGTCAGTTTGTCAATTTTTAGGTCAATCAGTACATAGCATTGCAGAATGCGATTATAAAGCACCAGATCGACATAGAAATTATCTTCATCGAATGTAAATCTTTTCTGCCGAGCCTCAAAGAGAAATCCTTTTCCAAGTTCCATCAGGAAGGTCTGTAGTTTGCTGATGATAGCATCCTCTAATCGGCTTTCACTGTATGAATGGTCAGCTTTCAAACCCAAGAACTCCAAGATAATCGGGTTCTTGATGGTATCCGAAGGGTGTTCTATCACCAGCCCTTTCTCCGAGAGTCTCATTACCTTATCTTTGTCATAACTCAAGGCCAGACGTTCATAAAGGCTACTACCCACCTGTCGCTGAAGCCATTTGTATCCCCAGTTTTGTCGTTGGGCCTCAATCTCATAGAAGCGTCTTTCGTCAAGATTGTCAATACGCATGAGTATCTGGTAATGGTTCCAAGAGAGGGAGAACTGGGGTAATGAATTCGTCTGCTTGTCAGACGAATTCTGCTGTTTGTATGATTTCGTCTGCGGTGCGGACGAAATTGCAAAGGCATGATAGAATTTCCTGCATTTGGTTAGGGTTTCAACCGACCATCCTTTTCCCAATTGTTCCGTGAGCCGTGCAGAAAGCCTGTTTAATACGCCTTTTCCATATGCAGCACGGTAATGCCCTTCTTGTTCAAATTCCACAATATATCCACCTATACCATAATATGTATATACCATAGCTGTATTGGTGGCCTTGGCAATACGGTTTCTTCCTTCCTCTATAAGAGCAAGGATTTTCTCGTACAATTTTTCTTCGCTATTCACAAGAGCGGATTCAGGTATTTCTTTCATAGTTCAATCCCTTTCATTTCTTTTTCCAGTTCTGCCAACTCCGCAAGAATATCCTCTACGCTTTCCAGTTGCTCTGGCACATAGAACTCCTTGTTGAAATTCAGCTCTACGCCAACTACATTCCTGCCTAACTCATAAGGTTTGAAAACGTATCGCTGCATGAAAGCATTTATCTCCTCATTATTTTCTGCTTCATCAAAATGATGAGGGATAATCTCGTAGTCGTTAATGTAGGACGGCTCGATATATGTCTCTACAATGACCTCTCCTGTTTTGCGGTCTTTCTTGTTTTTGAATGTAAATCTGCCACAGCCTACCGACTCACCGCTGGCCACACGAATCATGGTGTTACGATCCTCGTCGAAGCGGTATTCACCATCCTTGACTTTCACCTTTCCGTCTGGGCAGATGGTGTTCAAGACACTGCAACCGTTGTCGTCAATATCTGTCAACGTCAGGAATTGCTTGTTGTAGTAGAAATGTTCGCGAGGGAATATTTTACAGATATCCGATGGCTCAAAGGCTAATAGGGCATCTACTATTGCCTGACGATGCTCCATGCGCATTTCACGGCGCTTATCACCTTTGCTTTTCTTCAATAGCGTCCATCCGTTACTGCCATCAATAAGAGCAATTTTGTCGCGGCGTTCTTCAGGTTTGTTCTTGTTCATAATCCACAGGTAGGTGTAGATACCAGTGTTGAAGAATTCGTTCTGTGGCATTTGGATGATAGCCTCTACCCAGTCATGATCAAAGATGTATTTGCGGATGTTGCTTTCGCCGCCACCTGCATCACCACTAAACAAGGTGCTGCCATTGTGCACCTCTACAGCAATGCCTTTGTCGCCCAACTGCCAAAGGATGTGTTGCATGAACAACAGCTGGCCATCACTCACGGCAGGCAAGCCACCTGCAAACTGACCAGTTTGGTCATTCTTGATGTCGCGTTCGTAGCCACTCCATTTCGTTCCGTAAGGAGGATTGGCAACAATCACATCAAATGGCACATTATGATACGGAATCTTTGTGAGTGTATTGCCATAAGAAATAAAGCTCTTGTCTCTGAAACTACTTTCAATAGCGGCCAATGCGTAGAGTGCATCATTATACTCAGAGCCGTAAGTGGCGATATTCTGATAACCGCTTTGGCGGCTCAGCCTATCGGCAACACCAAACAATAGGTTTGCGCCACCACACGTAGGGTCATATATATGAATGAAGTCATTCTTGGGTTTATCGACCTTTGCAGACACAATCTCTGCAATCAACGAAATGATATCATCAGGGGTGTACTGTTCTCCGGCAGTGGAAGCAGAGATATCTGCCCAACGCCGTTTGATATGTTCTTCCAGCGTAGTAATATCAGAATTGGTATAAGGAGCCAGGTTTATTGCTGCCCATTTTTTTGCGACAGCCAGCAAGATTTTCTTTCCCCGAAGGTTGGCAATAATACCATCCATATTCAGGAACTTTTCTTCTCCTGCCCGCCCGATGCCTAACAGGCGCTTTAAGTCTTTATCAAAGGCGTTGAGATAATAGCCGAAGTCTTGTTCAAAAGTGGTGTCGTTAGAACATATCTTGAGAAGCGTCTTGTCCTGCATCACGATATACTCATTGAAACCACAACCCTCTTCCTCGAATGCCTCTCGGAAGTCATCCGGATTCTCTTCTGGAGTCAGGTGATACTTTTCTTTCACCTTAGCAACAGCATTTCGCATCCGCCCCTCCAGCATCATCAGCGCGAAGAAAGGCATCATGTAAGTGGGGAAATCACTTTGTTTGATGCTTACAGCAATGAGGTCATCGGCTACAGCCCAAATGTCACTCTCATACTGCATAATGTCTTTTATCTCTGCCTTTTGTTCCATCACTTCTTCATATTTGTAAAAATCTCGTATCGTCCATAATCGGACTATATTATTGAAAAACTTCTTTCTCTTTTCTTATCTCATCCAGCACTTTCCCATTATACGAGAAATACTTGGCTCCTTGATAGGCACCAGAGGCATTGCGATGTTCCTCAGGCATAAAGGTGCCAACGAAAGGGGAGAGTTTATAGATGCGACCCTCGTACTCAATGCTATCATCAGAAGCAACCTTTACAACGATGCCCGTGGGATCAAAGGTGACTTGTTCGCCAATCTTGATGCCACACATAGAGAACTTGAAGCGTGGGCGTTTCACCTCTCGTTTCTGAGGTTCCTTGTGTTCACTTTCCACAATAGGCTTGTTATCTTCGTAGAGCGTCACCTCTGCATCGTCTATCGTCATCGCAATATCACGAAAGATATCAAGCGCCATCTGTGGGGCTACATTGAAGAACTCGCGGTTTTGGCGGATACGGAGGTCAGTTAGGCGATCAATGGTCTTATGAACCAGCTTTTCCACCTCGTTGAACTTCACCGTCTTCATCGTGGCGAATATCTCGAATGGCAAGGGAACGGCAGTATTGTCGAGTTCCTTGCTCCGTATATCCACTGGTCGGCTACTCTTGCCAATCTTTACCCAATCCTCACGAAAGCTGGGATTAGTCAGAATATATACATATCCAGGTTCTTTGTTTACCATATCTTTGCTGTTTTTTATCGTTTTCCGCTGCAAATATTTTGTTATATCTGTTTGATTCGTGCCCTTTTGGGCACAAAGATAAATTTTTTTTGCGAGAGTGCGCAAAAAAGTCGAGAAAAGTTTGCGGGGATAGTTGAAAATAACCAAAACAAGATAAAACCCATTCGCTCTGTCCTTTGCTTACGGCTTTGATGATGAGCTCATAGCCCCAAAAGAGAATAGTTTAGTGGAAGAAAATGAAACAAGTGTGTACAATAACAGGAAACATAGGTAACAAAGTATGTACCTATTTAGATAAAGTCATGTGTACCTATTTAGATAATGTCATAGACTGAAGGGTATGAACTGTTTGACCCGGGTCAGACAGTCAAAACCTATAGACGTGTTGGCTAATGAGGCAATATGCATTTGTTGATGAGGCTATATGTACTTGTTGATGGGACTGTACATATTTCCAGATGAGGCGTATTCGCGGATGAGGCGTATTCGCAGATGAGGCGTATTTCGCAGATGAGGCTATACGTATTTGTGGAGGGAGGATGTTTATCGGCTGATGGAACAGATGGCCTTTCTCACGCGCGTATATGAGAAATTTCTAAAAAACGCGTCACCTCGTCACCTTTATGTACTTTTATATTGAATACCAATGAATTAATAGGGTGACGGAAGGGGTGACGGAGGGTGACAAGGTGACGAAAATCTCCAAAAGGAGTCAAAATCACATGATTTTTTGAGCCAAAATGGTACTAACAATGTAACAAAGTGCAAGTTTTGAGCCTGCAAAAGCCCCTGTTTTTGGGACTTTTTACCTCATTTCGTCACCTCGTCACCCTTCCGTCACCCTTTCGTCACCGCAGAATGATTTGATAATCAATCTGTAAACTCAAAAGGTGACGAGGTGACGGCAAATCTGTAATAATTCTTAATTATCAACTCTCAACTTCTCCTTCCACCACTGCGTGATGCTACGGTAGAGATGCAGGCGGGTGTTGCCGCCGTAGATGCTGTGGTTACGGTTGGTGTAGATGAGTTCGTGGAAAGGTTTGTCGGCTTGGACAAGCGCTTCGGCAAACTCAGCGGTGTTGCGGTAGTGGACGTTGTCGTCGGCTGTGCCGTGACAGATGAGCAGGGCACCATGAAGCTGTGAAGCACGCGTCATGGGATTGCAGTCGTAACCCTTACCGTTCTCCTGCGGCGTGCGCATATATCGCTCCGTATAGATGCTGTCGTAGAAGCGGTAGTTGGTGACGGGAGCCACAGCCACACCGGCTGCAAACACGCCGCGCCCCTCGGTCATCGACATCAGCGTCATGAAGCCTCCATACGACCATCCCCAGATGGCGATGCGGTCTTTATCGACGTAGGGCAGCGAACCCAGATAAAGGGCGGCTTCGACCTGATCCTTAGCTTCCAAAAGGCCAAGGCTCATATACGTCTGCTTCTCGAAGGCTGCGCCGCGACCGCCTGTACCGCGACCGTCCACGCAGACGCAGATGAAGCCCTGCTGGGTCAGGAAATGCTCATAGAGGCAGCCGCCCATATTGCCTACATTCCATGAGTCGAGCACCTGCTGCGAGCCCGGGCCGCTGTACTGGTACATCACGACGGGGTAGCGCTTCGAAGCGTTGAAGTCGGCGGGTTTCACCATATAACCATTCAGCTCTACGCCCTCGCTCGTTCGGAACGTGAAGAACTCAGGCTTGGACAAGTGGAGTGTCGAGAGTTTAGCGTTGAGAGCGGCATTATCCTCTAAGGTCTTCATCACCTTTCCCTTGGCATCATTGAGCGTCGTCACAGGCGGCGTAGTGATGTTGGAATAGACATTCATGAAGTACTTGTACGACTTGGCGAAGACAGCATTATTTGTTCCCTGTTGTTGGCTGAGTTTCACGACATTGCCCTTAGCATCCGCGCGATAGACGGCCTGATACTGCGCACCTTCCTGATTGCCGGCAAAGAAGCAGTCGCCAGTCTGTGCGTTGTAGCCGTAGAACGCCTTGACGACGTAGTTTCCACTGGTGAGCGTACGCTTCAGCGAGCCGTTCATGTCATAGAGATAGAGATGGTTGAAACCTGAACGTTCACTCATCAGCACGAAGCCGTCGGACATCACCTGCAGCGCCTTATAGGGGTCTTCGGTGATGTACTTCTCCACTTGGTCGCGCACCAGCAGCTTGCATTCCGTCGAGCGTGGGTTGGCGGCGTAGATGTCGAGGCAGTCCTGATGGCGGTTCTGCGTGAGCACGAGCACGCGCTCCGGGTCGTTGGTGGCAAAGATGCGCGGGACATAACCGTCAGCTGCCAGAGGCAGCTTCATCTGCTGGATGCGGTGGCTCTTGATGTCATAGCTATGCACGCTGACGTGGGCATTCGTCTCGCCCGCCATCGGATATTTATAGCGGTAAGCACCCGTGTGGGCAGCAAACTCATCGCGGCTGGGATTCGTGCCTCGGTAGAGGGGGAAAGCGAACTCAGGCACCGCCGATTCGTCGTAGCGGATCCACACGAGCATCGTTCCATCGGCATTGAAGGTGAAAGCGCGGGCGAAAGAGAACTCCTCCTCGTTGACCCAGTCGGGCTTGCCGTTGATGACCTTGTTGAACTCGCCGTCCTTCGTCACCTGTGTCTCAGCGTTATTGAACAGCAGGCGCACCAGGAAGAGGTTGTTGTCACGCACGAAAACAATCATCGTACCATCCTCGGAGAAAGCAGGCTGCTCCTGCGGGCCACCGTCCGACAGCGGCACCAGCGTGCGGTTTCGCACCGTATAAATATAATAGGTAGCGGTATAGGAGTGGCGATAGATGCCTTGGCGGTTAGTCTCGATGAGGATGGTCTGCTCATCAGGACTCATGATGTAACCGCTGATGCGATCCAGGCGGATGTCACCCTTGGTATTGCTGACGTCGAAGATCACGTCTGTCTGCTCGCCTGTACGGAACGAGCGCGCCACAATCTGTTTTCCATCGACGATCTGGCTGTATCGCTCACCATCGTTCAGGGGACGCACACCATGGATGCCACGTGCGCTGTATGCACCGCGAGTGAGGTCTTCGAGCTTCAGTTGCTCGGCACTGGTGTTGAACGTCGTAGCCATCACAGCTACAATCAGTAGGAAAATCTTTTTCATGCGATGTATGTCTTTTTTGTTAGTGTCTAATGGAAAGGTTATTTCTTGATGATGGTGACGCGCTTGATGCTCACGGCACGGCGCGGACGTTCCTTGGCATCGACAGGTGTACGACCGATACGCAAAGCAATTGGCATACCATCTACCACTTCGCCAAACACGGTGTAATCGCCATCGAGATGCGGCGCGCCGCCTATGTGTGCGTAGGCCTGACGCTGCACCTCGTTGTAGGGGCGCGGAGGATTCGCTGCCACCGCCTCCTCTGCCTCCACTTGCAATTGATTGAGGAGGTTCTGCTGGGCGGCACGGTCGGTGGTGCGCAGCCGCTCGATCTCATCGGCGTGCTGACGTTGCAGCTGTTCGAAAAGCGAGGCTACGCGAGCTTCATACCTCAGTGCCTGGAGCTCCGAGAGTTCTGCACTCGTCTGACGTTTGCCCGTGACAATATACCATTGCATCGCACTCGAACGGCGACCTGGGTTGATGCTGTCCGGCTCGCGTGCGGCAGCCAGTGCGCCTTGTTTGTGGAAATGGCGCGGATAAACAATCTCCGCCTCCACCGTCTCCGCTCCTTCATTCCCCTTCACATCATCGTATTTTCCACTTTTCACTCCCTCATTTCTCACTCCTTCACTTTTCACTCTCAGCGTCGTATCTCCGGCCTGAATGACCATCTCCGGCACAATGCGATTGAAAAGTATGCCGTCGTAGTAGCCAGCCTCGACGTTACGGATGAAGTTGTCGCGATGAATGGGAGTGTCGTCGTACAATCGCACGACGATGTCGCCTTCCGATGTCTCAATGAGCACCTCCGTCTTGCCGATAGCATCACGCTTGTTGTCGCTACACGCTACAAACAAAGTGCATACAGCAAGCAGAGAGATAAAAGTGGGATAGAGAACTCTTTTCATTTGACGCACAATTAACCATTTCTGCCACAAAGGTAACAAAAAACGATGACCGTGGCGAGAAATGAATGTAAAAAGTGAGAAATTGCAAGTTACTTTAACATTACTTCTATTTATTGGGGCTATCATTGATAGGCGAACAAGCTGTGAGGGATGACGTGAGTCGTTCGGATGCGCCACTCCTTAGGATAGAGATTGTTGGCACGGGAACCTAAGTTCTTGACGAGACCGAGGCGTTGACCTTGGTAGCACACCTGCACGAGACCGCGGGGCGCATCCACAGGCAGAACGAGGGCCTCGCGTTGCAGATAGCGGATGGAATCGGACAAAGAGAGTTCGACGCGGGGAGCCTCAGCATCGTCAAGCAGGTCTGTAGGAAGTGTCGGCAGCCACTCTCCAACAGCCTCGGCCAAAGTGGTTGGAGCCGCTTTCCGTCCCTTCCCTTGCTTCATCTTCTTTTCTTTCTTCACAGCTGGGGCATCATCCTCCGTTGCTTCGCTACCGTGCTTGCGCAGAACGGCGCAGAAGAAGCCCTCTCCACGAACCTGACCAGGCAGGAAATGGCAAAACTCCATTGTACTCTTTTCACTTTTCTCTTCTCCTCCTCTTTTCTCTTTTCTCTGATCTCCCACAATTCCCCAAGCAGGGTCAACAGGTATCGTTTGGATATCAGCACCCAACTCACGGGCAATCCATTCAACGTTCTCTTCGTCCTCCTCAGGGTTGAAGGTGCAGGTGCTGTAGATGAGGAAACCACCCGCTCGCAGAGCCGGCCAGATGTCTGCTATGATGCTGCGTTGCAAGGCAGCACATTCTGCGACGAAGCTGGGTGACCACTGACGCACCGCCTCTTCCTCCTTGCGCATCATTCCTTCGCCCGAGCAGGGAACGTCAGCGAGGATGAGGTCAAAGCCCTTGCTCAGATGCCTGTTCCGCTCGATGAGATGGGCTATTTCAGAGGCGTATGTCTGCGTAACGACCATATTCGGATGTCCCCACTTGGCCATATTCTCTGCCAAGACTTGAGCGCGGGCACGGAGGGGCTCATTGCTCACTAAAAGACAGTCATCAGGGAGCAAGGAGCGCAACATTGTGCTCTTGCCTCCAGGAGCCGCACAGAGGTCAAGCACTGCCTGACTATGAAAAGTGAAAAATGATGAATGAAAAATGGTACGCAGGACGTGAGAAAGGAACATGGAGCTGGCCTCCTGAACGTAGTAAGCACCTGAATGGAGCAAAGGATCAGCCGTAAACGAGGGACGGGACTTGAGGTAGATACCCTCGGGGCACCACGGCACGCGTCCGTCGGCATCCTCGGGCTCCAAGTCGATGGGCAGACGTGCAGGGTTGAGCCGGATGCTCACAGATGGCTCGCCCTGCAAACTGCTGAGCAGCGCATCAAGAGCAGCCGCATCCCAACGTTCGCGGAAAAACGTTTCAAAGTCTTTTGGTAGATTCATGGTGCAAAGGTAGGGAAAAGTTTAAAGTTTAAAGTTTAAAGTTTAAGGTTTTTGTGTCAGAGATATTCATTTTTCACTTTTCATTCTTTCATTCTTCACTTTTTTTCTAACTTTGCACCCGAAAACAATGAAAACAGTATGAAGCAATACTTAAATCTTCTTCAAACCATCCTCGACGAAGGCGTTGTGAAGACTGACCGCACGGGCACAGGCACCAAGAGCATCTTCGGTCATCAGATGCGTTTCCACATGGCGGATGGTTTCCCGCTGCTCACTACCAAGAAACTGCACTTGCGCAGCATCATCCATGAGCTGCTGTGGTTTCTGCAAGGCGACACCAATATCAAGTATCTCCATGACAATGGGGTGAGCATCTGGGACGAATGGGCCGATGAAAATGGCGACCTCGGACCCGTCTATGGTCATCAGTGGCGTTCGTGGCCCGACTACAATGGAGGGGCTATTGACCAGATTGCGGAGGTTGTGGAGCTCATCAAGCATCATCCCGATTCTCGACGCATAATGGTCTCAGCCTGGAACGTCGCTGAGGTGTCAAAGATGGCTTTGCCGCCTTGCCACTGTCTCTTCCAGTTCTATGTCGCCGACGGACGTCTCTCGTTGCAGCTCTACCAGCGTTCGGCTGACACCTTTCTCGGCGTACCTTTCAACATCGCCTCCTACGCCCTGCTGCTTCAGATGATGGCACAGGTGACGGGGCTCGAAATGGGCGATTTCATCCACACTACTGGCGACACTCACCTCTACCTCAATCATATCGAGCAGGCACAGCTGCAACTCACCCGCACGCCGCGTCCCCTGCCGCGCATGGTCCTCAACCCCGACGTGAAGGATCTCTTTGCCTTCCGCTACGAAGATTTCCAGCTCGAAGGCTACGACCCGTGGCCGCACATCAAAGCGGCAGTGGCTGTGTGAAAGAGGGAAGAATGAAAAATGAAAAGGGAAAAATGAAAGTATCAATCATTGCTGCGGTGGCGAAGAATGGTGCCATCGGATATGAGAACAAATTGATATACTGGCTGCCTAACGACCTGAAACGTTTCAAGGCGTTAACGACAGGCCATACCATTGTCATGGGGCGTCGCACCTTTGAATCGCTACCCAAGGGCGCTTTGCCCAACCGCCGCAACGTGGTGTTGACGCGCAATGCCAACTTCACAGCCCCTGATATTGAGGTCTTTGCTTCGTTAGAGTTGGCGCTGGCATCGTGCGGTGCTGATGAGGAAGTTTATGTCATCGGAGGAGCTTCCGTCTATCGCGAGGCCATGCCCCTCGCCGACCGTCTCTGCCTGACGTTGGTCGATGATACGCCAGCCCATGCCGACGCTTTCTTCCCTGATTTCGATGAATTGAAATGGGATCTCACCCTCGACGAGGCGCATGAGCCCGATGAGCGGCACTCCTACGCTTACCGTTTCGTCAATTACGAGCGGCGTGATTAAAAAGAACGCGAACACACCATCAAGTATGTTCGCGTTCATTTTTTATATGGTCTTACTGATTTACTCCTCTGCGGGTTCCTCGGCAGCGGCTTCGGGAGCTTCAGGGGCTTCAGGGGCAGCCTGCTGCTCAGCCTTCGGGGCGCGCATCTCAGCTTCGACGGTCTTGATCTTGCTGGAGAGCAGATCGAGCTCCTCGCGCAGTTTCTCCACCTTGCGGTTCATCTCGGCTACGAGCGTGTTGCCGTTTCTGGACTTGGCATTGAGGAAAGTGAGGTTGTTCTCATAAGTCTGCACCTCAGCCTTGCGGGTCTCGAAGATGCGGAGGAGACGTTCGCGCTCACGGCCGAGTGTGCTCTCACCCTTTGCCACGGCCTGACGCACGCTCTTCTGGAAGCCTTCAAGGCGGCGGCGTGCCTGAGTGGCACCGAACTGCCTGTAGAGCTCGTCGGCCAAAGCGCGGTATTCGCGATAGAGCTTGTCCTTCTCGCGGAAAGGCACATGACCAATCTCGTTCCACTTGGCCTGCAAATCGCGCACATGGTCGAGCGTGGCATTCGCGGTGTCAGTAGTGAGCTGGCGCAGCTGCTCGATGATGGAACGCTTGGCTTCGAGGTTCTCCTTCTCCTCTGCGCGCTGGTCGGCTGTGGCTTCGTTCTTGGCCTCGAAGAAGTGGTCGCAGGCAGCGGTGAAGCGCTTCCAAAGCTGTTCGCTGTACTTGCGAGGCACGGTGCCAATCGTCTTCCACTGCTTCTGCAGCTCGATGAGTTTCTCGGATGTCTTGCGCCACTCGGTGCTGTCCTGCAGCGCCTCAGCCTCTTCTACGAGCTGACGCTTCTTTTCGAGGTTAGCGTTCTGCTCGTCCTTGATGGAACGGTAGTACTCAGCCTTGGCAGTGAAGAAGCGGTCACAGGCTGCACGGAAGCGGTCGAAGATGATGGTGTTCTGCTTGTGGCTGGCAAAACCGATGGTCTTCCATTCGGCTTGCAGCGCGATGATCTGCTGGGTGAGCTCTTCCCACTTGGCGTAGGATGTGATCTCGTCGAGTTTGATGTCCTCGACCTGCTCGCAGAGGGCCGTTTTCTTCTGCAAGTTCTCCTCTTCACGAGCCTTGATGGCCTCGAAGTGCTCCTGATGACGCTTGTTGATGACGGTGCTGGCTGCTTTGAAACGCTCCCAGACCTGCTCGCGCAGCTCCTTGGCTACGGGGCCAATCTCCTTATATTCAGCGTGCAGACCCTGCAGTTTGTTGAAAGCTGCAATGACATCCTCCTCGTTGGCCAACTGCTCGGCGAGTTCGATGAGACGCTCCTTGGCACTGAGGTTCTTCTTGAAGTCGTATTCACGAGCCTCGCTGTTGAGCTTCAGCAGGTCATAGAACTGCTCTACGTAGAGCTGATAGTTCTTCCATGTCTCGGTGGCGCGCTCTGCGGGCACGGCTCCAAGTTCACGCCATTCGGCCTGCAGCTTCTTGAACTCGTCGAAGTGGGCATTGGCTTCCTCGGGTGAGGTTGCCAGCTCCTTGATGCGCTCGATGATGGCGAGTTTGCGAGCGAGGTTGTCCGCTTTCTGCTTCTCTACCTCCTCGGCTATGGTGGCGCGACGCTGGCGGATGTTAGCCATAATGGCCTTGAAGTTCTCCTCGGCGCCGTCTATCTCTGCGCGCCAGTCCTCAGGTGCTCCGCCCTGTTCGATGAAGGCGTTGCGCGCTGCTGCCTGTGCTGCGCGATGAAGCTTGTAAAAGACTTGTTTGAGCATGTCGAGCTCGTTCTTGTCGCCACCGCTGTTCTCCTCTTCAATCTCCTTGAGGCGATCCACGACCTGCTCCTTAGTCTCAAATTTACTCTCTACAGCCTGCGTCTCTTCAATGGGCGCCGGCGTCACTTGTGTTTCTGCTGCTTCCACTTCGGGGGTGGGCTGCAGCTCGTTGGTTTCAGTCATTTTGCTTACGGTTTAGTAGCTAATACATAATGTTAATGCCCAAAAGGCTTGCAAATTAACACAAATATTTCGGAACGGCCAAAAAATGAGGGCGAAAAAAAGACATTGAGGCTCGAAATAGGGCTCAAAAGCCCTCAAACACCATCAAATCCACTGCTTACGATGGGAATACCACCAGAAAATGAGAGTCAGAACGATGGAGAGCACCAAGGCGAAGATGAAGCCCCAAGGACGAGACTCCATACCGTTGAGGAGGTTCATGCCGAACAAGCTGGCGACCAAAGTAGGCACCATCAGGAACATCGACACGAGCGTCAGCGTCTTCATCACAGTGGACATATTATTATTGATAATGTTCGCGTACGTATCCATCGTCGATTCCAGGATGTTGGAATAGATGCCAGTCATCTCGCGCGCCTGGTTCATTTCGATGCTCACGTCCTCGATGAGGTCAGCATCGAGCTCATCGACCGGCAGCTTGAACTTCAGCTTGGAGAGGAGCGTCTCGTTGCCTCGGATGGATGTGGCGAAATAGGTCAACGAATCCTGCAGGCGTGACAACGCGATGAGGTCGGCATTATCCACCTTGCGGTCGAGGTGCTGCTTGGCACCTTCGATGCGGGCGTTGATCTGCTTCAGTCGCTTCAGGAACCATACCGCCGTCGAGAGGAACAGACGGAAGACCATATCCACCGAGTCGGTGAAGCCCAAACCGCGCTTCTGCTGATAGGTGACGAAGTCTATCATCATGTTGGTCTCGAAATTGCAGACGGTGATGCAGACATTGTCCTTCAGGATGATACCCAAGGGAATGGTCGTGTAAGGCGTGCGCGACTTGACCTCCTTGACGTATGGGATACGCAGAATGATGAGGATCCAGCCGTCATCGTAGTCATAACGGGCACGCTCTTCCGTATCGGCGATGTCGTCGAGGAAGTAGTCGGGGATGCCTAATGTCTGTTGTAAGAAGTCTGCGTCGTCGCGCGTGGGGCAGGTCACCTGCACCCAGCAATTGGGTTGCCACTGATCTACCGTGTGCAGACCGTGAAGTGTGTTCCAATAGGTTCGCATAGTCGTTTGGCGTTTAACGTTTAGCGTTTACGTTAGGCGGGCTTGAGAGGCCCGATCTGCGATGCGAACCTCCGTCCCTTAGTCGTTGTTACGTTGATGATAATCGTCCATTTACGGATTAAAGGATGGTTTAACGGCTGCAAAGGTACGTCTTTTCTGCGAAAAACGAGCATGAAAATCCATTTTTTTACTTGATAGCTCAAAAAAAAGAAGCCCGCTAACTGCATTGATGCAGCCAGCGGGCTTTGTTCTGAGTCGCTATAGGAATCTACAACGACAATAGTGCTTTACTCTGCGCGGAGGGTGAAACGCTTGAAGGCGGTCACGGTGAGATCCTTCTCGACGCTCTGGAGGTACTGGGCAACAGAGAAGTTCTTGTCCCAGATGTACTCCTGCTCAAGCAGGCAGCTCTCCTTGAAGAACTTCTTCAGGCGGCCCTGAGCGATGTTCTGGATCATCTGTTCGGGGAGGTTAGCAGCCTTCTCAGCAGCCACCTTCTCCTTGATCTCGCGAACCATAGCAGCCTGCTCGGGCGTAATCCAACCCTTAGCCATATTGGACTCGATGTGATCCTCGCTATCTACGTGAGCAGGATTGACACCAGCCTTGCGGATAGCAGCTTCAACAGCCTTGGCAATCTGCTCCTCCTTGGTCTTCTCGACGGCGACGCGGAGCTCGCTGTCAATCGTTGCCTGAGGCACTGCGCTCTGGTCAACAGCCACGGGGTTAGCGGAAGCAATCTGCATAGCTACATTCTTGCCTACAGTAGCGTCCTCGACGCACTTGTTGAGTGCAACCATGGTGCAGAGCGTGTGCTTGTTCTGGTGGTCGTAGGTAGCGATGCACTCGCCTTCGATGACGCAGTAGCCATCGAGCTCCATCTTCTCACCAGTGATACCACTGCGAGCGACAACAGCATCCTGAATGGTTCCCTCGCCCATGGGCAGAGCCTTCACCTCGTCGAGGGTCTGGCAGCGAGCAGCCACAGCAGCGTCCATAATGTCCTGAGTGAGCTTGACGAAATCAGCATTGTTGGCGACAAAGTCAGTCTCGCACTTCAGGGCGATGATGGCGGCGAAGTTGCCGTCAGCCTTTACGAGCACGCACCCCTCGGAAGCCTCGCGGTCGCTACGCTTAGCAGCGACAGCCTGTCCCTTCTTGCGGATGACCTCGATAGCGGCGTCGATGTTGCCTTCGCTCTCTTCGAGAGCCTTCTTGCAGTCTGCCAGACCTGCGCCAGTCATCTCGCGCAGCTTCTGGATATCTTTAATTGATACAGCCATATTCTTTTTAGACCCACCCCCGACCCCTCCCGTGATGGAGGGGAGTGCTTGCGCTTGGAGGTCTTATAGGGTCATTTGTTTAATAAGTTATTACTATATTTTGAATCTTGTTTCAACCCGCAGGCTTCCCCTCCATGACGGGAGGGGTGCCCTTTAGGGCGGGGTGGGTCTTTTACTCCTCCTCGGGAGCTTCCTCGTTCGCAACGTCATCGTCCTCGACGCGTGCGCTCTGCTTCACAGGCTTCTCGCCCTTTTCCTGGGCAGCGTCTGTGTCAATGCGCTCAGCCTTACGCTCCTCGAGACCTTCGTTGATAGCAGCAATGCAAACATCGAGGATCACCTCAACACTCTTGCTGGCATCATCGTTGGCGGGGATGACGAAATCGATGTTGTCGGGATTGGAGTTGGTGTCAACGATACCGAAGACGGGGATACCCAGGCGGTTTGCCTCGCGAACGGCAATCTGCTCCTTGAGTACGTCAACGACGAAGAGGGCAGCGGGCAGACGGGTGAGGTCTGCAACAGAACCGAGGTACTTCTCGAGCTTAGCGCGCTGGCGGCTAACCTGCAGAGCCTCGCGCTTGCTGAGGTTGGCAAATGTGCCGTCGGCAGTGAGCTTGTCAATGTTTGCCATCTTCTTGACAGCCTTGCGGATCGTAGCGAAGTTGGTGAGCATACCGCCGGGCCAACGCTCGATCACGTAGGGCATATTGATGGACGTAGCTTTCTCAGCCACGACCGTTTTGGCCTGTTTCTTAGTAGCAACGAAGAGGATTTTGCGACCGCTCTTGGCAATGTTCTTCAGAGCCTCGGCGGCTTCATCCACCTTCACGACAGTCTTGTGAAGGTCGAGGATATGAATGCCATTCTTCTCCATGAAGATGTATGGAGCCATGGCGGGATTCCACTTACGCTTGAGGTGTCCAAAGTGGCAACCAGCCTCAAGAAGGGTTTCGAAATTTGTTCTTGGCATAATTGAAATAAATAAATTGTTTACTTTCTTTTGGGTTAATTGTTAACCAATCATGAGGTAACTAGATTTGACAATTTGACGATTTGACAATTTGACAAATGTCACAAGGTCCTCACGATTTAGATACTAAACGCAATTTATGCAGCCCAGCAAACTGGAGCCGATATATTAACGTTTGCTGAACTGGAAGCGACGACGTGCCTTGGGCTG